>NZ_CP172056.1:3563266-3911533 GCF_049860565.1 Desulfitobacterium nosdiversum | reverse complement strand
TGAGAAACCAACCAAAAAGGCGAGAATGGTGAAGCTTCGACGCACCCAAGATTTAGATCTTCGCCAGGAACCCGCTGCAAACCCAAAACTTCCAGCCGTATGATCGCTCGGGAAGGAGGAGTCAATGGCATGCGGAATGAGCTGAGTAAATGTGCCATGGGGCAGAGCGACAAAAGGCCGCGGTCGGAAATAAAAATGGCCGATAGCAAAGTTAATGAGTAAAGCAAGAACCCCGGAAATTCCCATAACAATTATCCCATGCCGTTTTTTTTCATCCGACTTTGGCAATGTAAACCATGCCGCAATAAAAAGAAGAGCATAAATTTCTAAGGCATACCGAGCGGTAAAAGCCATTACATGATCCAGAATTGGATGATGTCCGGCCCATTGGTTGATGAAATGATAAAGCGATATATCAAACGCGTTCACCGAAATTTCCTCCCTTATGAGATCCTCATTAAAATCATTATAACTTACATATTGTACAGCAGAAATGCCGTAAATCAAAATTTATAATGAAAGTAATTATTCCCACTTACATTATTAATCTTTACTGTTATATAAAAAATACTTTATCCTATAGCGGTGGGTGAGGTCCGTTAGCAGTTAAGAAAGTATTGTTGATGTTCAAAACATGAAGTATAATAAAATCAATTTCATAGAACTAATGATTATAGGTGCCCTTAAGAATAAAGGGAGAATAGGGAATCGGGTGTGAATCCCGAGCGGACCCACCACTGTATAGAGGAGTTCTCTGCAAGGCCACTGGGTAACTGGGAAGGCGCAGTTGAACAAGGAATCTAAGTCAGGAGACCTGCCTATAAGCATTTGACATGGATCAAGGTAAAGTTCATGGTCAATTTCTCTGCCCAGCCCGTGCTGATGGAGAAATAGGACTATGAACTTTTTATTTTTCTTAAGATACATCATTTAAGTTTTAGGAAAGGAGGAAAAGGAATGGGATATAAAGGCCGGGACGTAGAAGTTTCGTTCTTAAACAAAGGAGAGTGTTTGGTGGTTGCCTGCGATTCGTGTGGAGCCATTGGAAGTAAAGCTTTAGACATCGTTCATGTTCCTGAACAAGTGACAGGGCGATTTACGGCTCGAGTTACTTTGCTCGAGCTCCTCGCTGCAGGTGCAGAGCCAAAACTGCTGACTGTTGCAATATCGAACGAGGCTGACCCGACCGGAGATGGGATTCTCGAAGGGGTTCGGGACGAACTTAAATCCCTTAATTTAGCCCATTTACCCATGGCAATCAGCACCGAGAAAAATATGATTACTCAGCAAACGGGTTTAGGAATCAGCGTGATTGGTGTTGCCGATGTTGCAGCGTTGCACTTAGCGACGACCCAAGTCGGAGATTTTATTTATGGTTTAGGATTACCCAAGGTAGGACCCGAAGTTTCTGATCCGGAAGATCCGGAAATAATCCGTGGAGAGCATATCCGTAGGTTATTAGAACAGCCAAGTGTTCATGATATCGTACCTTTAGGATCACAAGGGATTCGGGGTGAAGCTATTGCTTTAGCTAACACTTTAAAAGGAAACCTTATTCTGGATGCAACTTGTCCAGTTGAACTCAGTAAGTCGGCAGGTCCGGCTACAGCACTTATTTTTTCGACAGAACAAAAAATCCAAGAGGACAATTTTAAAAAAATCCTAGGGATGAGACCTTACTTCGTAGGGAAAATTCAAGAATAAATTTATGAGGAGAGATTCAAGATGAGTCAAGTACAACCCGTTAAAGAAGATTTGAAGCCGGAGTTTTGGAGTGTTAAAAGAATTGCAATCATGGCCATTTTTATTGCCTTAAGTTATGTCGGTTCCTTGATTAAAATTCCAAGCCCAATGGGAACGGTAGGGCTGGATTCCGCCCCTGGATTTTTTAGCGCTTTAGCCTTTGGGGCATGGGAAGGGGCTATCATTATTGCCATCGGACATCTCTTTACAGCAGCTGTGGTCGGTTTTCCTCTAACCATTCCGGTTCATTTGGTTATCGCCGTAGAAATGGCGCTTTGGGCCTTAGCTTTTCGTTGGGTTAATCAAAAATTTGGCCTCATTTCGGCAATGGTTGTGGCCATTTTCCTTAATGGAGTGGTTGCTTCCTTTACCATGCTTCCAATGGGAGGAATGGGTGCCGTATTGGGTGCGATGCCTTTCCTTGTCTTAGGCTCAGTCCTTAATGTTGTTATTGCCGGTTTAACCTATAAAGCCCTAAGAAAAAGCAGGCTCTTTTAAGGGAAATTTAACATGACGAGAGCGTTAGAAATCCAAGAATTAACATACACCTATCCTCATGCGGAACAGCCGAGTTTATCTGGGGTGAATCTCGGAATGGAATCGGGTCGATTTTTAGTCATTATGGGAGCCTCAGGAGCGGGAAAGACTACGCTGACTCTTTGCTTGAATGGATTGATTCCGCAGCTTTTAGAGGGACAGATTCAAGGAAAGATTGAAGTCGATGGACTGGATGTCTCAAAATACAGAACACAGACACTGGCCCAGCAGGTAGGAATAGTATTCCAAGATCCAGAAAGCCAAATTATAGGTTTGACGGTTGAAGAAGATGTCGCTTTCGGCCCTCGAAATTTTATGCTGCCTGAAGAAGAAATTCAGAATCGCGTACGCGAAGCTTTATCTCGAGTGCGATTGTCTGGTTATGAATTGCGTAAGACAGAGGAGTTATCCGGTGGCGAAACACAGCGCTTAGCGATCGCCGGAATATTGGCTATGCGCCCTAACATTTTAGTTTTAGATGAACCGACTTCAGAATTGGACCCGGCAGGCCGGAGTGAGGTTTTTGCAACATTAGACGACTTACGCAAAGAAAAGGAAATGACAATTTTAATTGTTGAACATTCGGCTGAAGAGATACTAAATCGGGCAGATGAAGTCGTTGTAATGCGTAAAGGTAAGATCTCATGGCAGGGAAATCCCTTTATCCTTTTCCGTAACTTTCCACTCCTTCAGGAGCTGGGCTTGCGGCCTGTCCCAATCAGCGTACCGTTCTGGAGGTTTTATCAACAAGGATGGATTACAGCAGAAGAAATTCCACTTGGTATTCCGGAGGCTTTTGAAACGCTGAAGAAGATGTTGAGACGGGGAGTTCGCTTAAAATCACAGCAGAAAGCTGAGTTAAAACTCATTGCCTCACTTAATACACGCGGAGCTGTGGCTATAAAGAATTTGCAGTATTGTTACAGGAATGCGGAACCTACCTTAAAAGGAATAAACCTAGCCATTGCCTCTGGGGAATTTCTAGCTTTGGTAGGGGCAAATGGAGCGGGAAAATCAACGTTGACAAAACATCTGAACGGACTGCTTAAGCCGACTGAAGGAGAGGTTTGGGTCAGCGGAAAAAATACGAAAGACTATTCAACAGTAGAACTTGCCTGCAGTGTCGGTTATGTCTTCCAAAATCCAGACCACCAGATCTTTGAGTCTTCAGTTGAGAAAGAAATCGCCTATGGCTTGAAGAATGCTGGACTGGATGAAGCCAGGATCAAGAAGCGAGTTGAAGATGAATTACAATTTACAGGACTTGAATGCTTTCGACAAGTTCATCCGTTAACGCTAGGCAAAGGACAACGTCAGATATTAGCAGTTGCGTCGATCTTGGCATTACAGCCCGAGATTCTGGTTATTGATGAACCTACAGCAGGTTTGGATTGGACCGAGGCCCAGAGAGTGATGAACTTAGTTAAGAAGCTTCATGAGCAGGGTACAACGATTATTATGATTACCCATGATATGGAATGGGTCGCGGAGTATGCAGAACGGGTGGTCATTCTTCATCAAGGGAAAATCCTTCTTGAAGGTGATCCGAAAACAATTTTTGCTCAAAGCGAATGTTTACGTGAGGCGAGTATTATTCCTCCTCAGGTCGTGCAACTTAGTCAGAGGTGTGCTGAACTTGGCCTTCAGTGCGATTGGCTTCGGGGAGAGGAACTTGTCAAGGCCTGGGTTAAGGAGGGAGAAGCTAAAAATGGATAAGCTGTCTGAAGTTAGGGCAAACGTTATCCAAAGCCTTGATGTTCGAGCAAAAGGAATAGGACTCTTTAGCTTGCTCAGCCCTGCCTTTCTCTTTGATGACCCACGCTTCAACTTCATTATCTTTCTGATCACTTGCGGAATTGCCTTGCTCGCACAACTTTCGTTGACGAAAGTTCGCGAAACGTTTTTGCCGCTTATCCCCCTCTTTTTTCTCATTGTAATTTTTGCCAGCTTTAGTTTTGGTAATCTACACTTTCAGCAGGAACAGAATCGAACAGTACTTATTGAAGTTTGGCCAGCGCTTCATTGGGACGTAACGTTCGGCGGTTTATTTCGAGGGATAACGTATTTACTGCGGATGCTCATCCTTATCTTATCTTCGATGATTTTTCTGCAGACAACCTCTTTAGAAAAATTAATGCAGCTTATGCAAACGCTTAAAGTTCCATCGCAATTTACTTTTATGATCGTGACGGCTATTCGGTTTATCCCGGTTCTCAATCGAAAAAGGCTTTTAATTTTAGAAGCCCAAAAGGCGCGCGGTGCAAATATCCCGGAAAAAGGGGCATGGGTACCTATTCAGACTTTCCTCCCCTTGGTTATTCCGATGTTTGCGGGTTCGATTCAAATAGCGAATACGCTATCAATGGCGATGATGGGGCGCGGGTTCGGCTATACTCAATATCGAACGATTACAACTAAACTTCGGTTAAGAATCCGTGATGTGATTGTAATTTGCCTAGGAATAATCCTCGTAGCTTTGAGTCTCTATCTTCGAATCTTTTTGGGACTGGGGAAACTTTAAGCAAAATTATTCATTGTAAAAAACAAAAAATGCCCTGCAGGTTACTTTGCAGGACATTTTTGTTTCTAGAGTCTTTTGCTTATTGAAATATAGAGATTAAAAAAATATAATTAATCGATAAACGTGGATTTGGGGTGAACCTATGGAGAATATATATATACGTAATGCCAAGGTCTTTAAAGCCCTCGGCGATCCGAACCGTTTAATGATTATTGAAATGCTGCAAAGCGGTGAACGGTGTGCCTGTGAAATTTTAGGTGATCTTAACATTTCGCAATCGACTTTATCACACCATATGAAGCTGCTGTGTGAATCAGAGCTAGTGGCCTGCAGACGCGAGGGCAAGTGGATGCACTATTCCTTAAGCAAGGAGGGGTGTGATTCTGCGAAAAGCGTACTAGAAGAAATTACAAGAATGACAGAAAGCAATCGGAAGGCAGAGTGCAAGTATGACTGCTAAAAACAACGTATTCATTGCTTGATAAACGTAAACAAATCAGTAAAAAATAAATTCAGTAGAATTCACTTTGCTGAAAATTTAGGGGGAACATCATATGACAAAAGATGAAATGACTGAAGCTCAAGTTTTGCAAGGCTGCGTAGAACGTGCAGATGCCACCGTGAAATATAGAAATACTCCAGAGACGAGGATGATGCTGGCTGCTCTGCTCGAAAAACAAAATCGAATGGAAAAGGATGGGAAGAATTTTGTTTATGAGGGTGTTGTAACACGGATGTCGGTTGATGATGCCGAATGCGGGCCGGAGGCTGAATTAGCGGTTGACCACCATACTGGCAACGAATTGCTAGTAGGTCATGAAGGGAAAAGAATAAGGGTTACGATTGAGGTCTTATAAGAGGTTAAGGAAGCCGGTGCATGTGTCAACTATCCTTGACTGAAGTCGAAGGCATATAGGGAAACTGAAATGCCAAGACTTTAGTTTGGTAACACGTCGAGAATATGCTGCGGAAACAACTGAACGTTAATTTTTATTCTTATTAAAATGTGCGGTAAGCTATTGAAATTTAACAAGAAAAGCTTAAACAATGAGATATTAAATATGACATAGCAAGAGAGGAAGACTAGATTTAGTCTTCCTCTCTTGAGTATCTGGAATTTTGGGGATGTTCAATTCACCTTGCTAAATTCTGTACTCTGTTCGTTGTGCAAGGCTTGGTATACCTCGGAAACAACGATATTGTTCTTGGTCAAAAGTTCCCTGGACACAATATAATCATCTACCCGCAGCGCGATGCCGCAGCCCGCCTTAATGCTGGATGGCAAAGGCATTACTCCAACTGAAAATCCAGCCTGCAATAACGCCTTTTCGGCATAAATGGCCATATGTGTACTGGGGAAAGTCAAAATATACAACTGCATAGCCCCCTAAATATTGATGACCCGCTTGGCACTGGCCATTATTGAAACGATCCCGTACATGTTGGTGATCTCACCGACCCCTAACTTCTCAGTAATACCATAATAATTAGTACAGGTGCCGCAGGTCTGGATAACCGTTCCTTCATTTGCCATGGCACGGAGGTCTTCCAAACTGTTAGAATCACTGCTTGTCAGGTAGGCTCCAGAATTGAAAAACAAAATATGAGTGGGTGCCGGCGTTAGCTCTCTTAGGGAATAGATAAAGCTCTTAAGCAAAATACGGCCCAGTTCTTCATTGCCGTCTCCCATAGTGTCTCTGCCTATCGCCACAACAACTCCGGAACTTTCATCTGTTGTTGGCACTTCAATAGCACAATCTTCACCGGCCACTATGGTTACTTCGATAATGCCGTTTTCTTTTTGAATATATTCACTGTGATAACCTAATCCTGTTGCCATCTTCTCCAGATTTTGTCTCGAAATATCGCTGTCGACGAGTACTGTTATGACGCCCCCTACATCACCTAACGCTTCCAGCGCTTTTTTGGCGCGGATAACAGGTATGGGACAGGGTTGACCTATTGCATCAATGTTTGTCATTTGAAAATTCCTCCTTAACGTAATAGAATCGGTAGATTTTGCAGTGCTGCGACTTCTCCCACAATTGCAGCCTGGGGTTCGACTTCCTGTATAGCGTTTAACAGCTCCTGAGCAGAATCTTTGGGAACACTAAGAAACAACCCGCCAGAGGTCTGAGGATCAAGCAGGAGCTCTTGTAAGGCAAACGGTGTATCACCAAATTCCACGGAGCCCTCCATAAAATTGCGGTTGCGTTGGCCTGCTGCCGTCAAAAGATAATCTTCAGCATAAGAATAGGCCTGAGAAATATAGGGAAGCTCAGACGGATAGAGGATCAATGATGTTTCTGTACCCGCCATTTCTTTGGCATGAGCGAGCAGACCAAATCCCGTTATATCCGTACAGGCATTGATGGTAAAATGATGCATTTTCTCAGCAGCATATTTATTGAGCCGCTGCATTGAATAAAGTGCTGCTTCCACGGCTTGGTCATCTGCCATTTCTCCGCGCAATGCGGCCATGATGATGCCTACGCCGAGTGGTTTCGTGAGAATTAGTTGATCTCCTGGGATCGGAGTATTATTTCGCCAAATTTGTTTGGGGTTTATATTTCCTGTGACGGCAAGTCCGTATTTGGGTTCTTTATCATAGATGGAATGTCCGCCGCAGAGTACGGCTCCCGCTTCCTGAATCTTTTCCGCACCACCGGCTAATATTTCAGCCAGATCATCTAATTCCATGCGCTCAGGATAACAGACGAGGTTTAAGGCAAAAAGCGGCGTACCCCCCATCGCGAAAACATCACTTAGGGCATTAGCGGCAGCGATACGGCCAAACACACGAGGATCATTCACCATCGGTGTAAAAAAATCTACTGTGGAAATAATGGCCTTGTCTTCATCCATTTGATAAACGGCAGCGTCATCTGAGGAATCAAAGCCTACTAACAGCTGCGGGTCATAAAAAGTGGGCAAACCGGATAATACTTTGGATAATTCACCAGGGCCAATCTTGGCTCCACAGCCACCTGTCGTACAGCTCGACAATAAATTTATCATGGGACGATCTCCTTTCTTAACCTTCAAATTTGATATATTATAATGAGTATCAGAATACAGATTGGAGTAAATGGAAGTAAAATGATTTATCTGGACAATGCCGCTACAACCTTAATTAAACCCGATTGTGTCAAGCAAGCAGTTCTGCAAGCAATGGACACCTTTGGCAATGCCTCACGCGGAGCACATACTCCAGCGCTTAACGCTCTCCGCACGTTGATGGAAGCACGTATGGAACTGGCCTCATTCTTTGGCCTGGACGATCCAATGCGTGTTGTATTCACACCCAATGTAACCTACGCCTTAAACCTCGCAATATCCGGTATCCGGGGTCATATCGTTACAAGCGCTGCCGATCACAACTCAGTACTGCGTCCCATTTACAGGCGGGGAAATTTTACAGTTGTTCCCTGCGACAGTAAAGGACGCATTTCGGTCGATGCAATTGCTTCAGCCATTCAACCTGACACTGGAGCTGTTGTCCTCACTCATGCCTCCAATGTGACTGGAAATGTTTTGGATATCGAGTCAATTGGTGAGATCTGTGCGGCCCGCGGCATCCATTTTATTGTCGATGCAGCACAAAGCGCCGGGTTGCTGCCCATTGATATGAAAAATATATCAGCCCTCTGTTTTACAGGTCATAAATCGCTTTTCGGGCCTCAAGGAACCGGCGGACTCTGTCTTGCAGCAAACTACATGCCCGAGCCTCTGTGTGTCGGTGGAAGCGGCCATAACTCCTTTGATCCCAGACATCCTCAGGAACTGCCTGATGCTTTGGAAGCTGGGACACAAAATGCTCACGGAATCGCAGGGTTGCTTGCAGGAGTACGTTATATCCAATCCGTAGGAATTGAATCCATTTACAACAAGGTTGATGGATTGGCACGATTCTTTGCTTATTCGCTTGCTGACATTCACGGGGTAATGCTTTACGGTGATTTAGAAGCGTCGCGGCGTACACCTGTTGTTTCTATGAATATTGAAGGATATGATTGCGCTCAGGCGGCCAGCCTTCTGTTTGAAAAGTATGGGATTGCAGTTCGCGCCGGAGTGCATTGCGCACCCAATTTACATACTGCGCTTAAGCTGTCTGGATCGGTTCGATTTTCTTTCTCACATTTCAACACGCAGGAAGAAACGCAAATTGCCGTTAATGCAGTTCGCGAATTGGCGGGTATTTGATTGGCTTTTGCGAATAACATACTCGTTTTTTTATATCCACTAAACCCCCTAGTATATACAAATTATAAGAAAATGATTATTACAAACATAATTATAATATAATTATTAAGGGAGAGGGAAATTTATTTTATCAGCAAGTAGTGAAATAGAAATATATATTGATAGTATTTTAATGCTACTTTAAAGGTGCACGATTCACGGTTTTAGGCAGTAATAAAAATAGCAAAGTACGGGGGAACTATGGTGAATAAAACATCATCTAAAGAAAATAATTTGCAAGTTATTGCGGATAAAAAACAAATCCTACTCTCTAAGGATTTAGCAAAGTTTCTTGGCACTCTTGGCGGAGGAAATTTACGGGTTGTTAAACATGAAAATAAAATTGAGATCTATTCTAATGTCCACAGTTTGTCCAAAGTCTATATAGAAACCACGGCTCAATGTAACTTGGCTTGTCATACCTGTATTCGCAGGACGTGGCAAGAGCCAATGGGGACCATGAAACGCGAGGTATTTGATAAACTGGTCGAACAACTGAAAGAGTTCGACTGTCTGCAAACGGTAATGTTTGGCGGCTTTGGTGAGCCCACTTTTCATAAAGACATTCTTTATATGATTCAACAGGTTAAATCCTTAGGTATAAAAGCGGAAATGGTGACCAATGGAACTTTACTCGATGAGGAAATGTTAAAGGGATTATTTGAAAATGGGCTGGATACGCTTTGGGTATCTTTTGACGGGACGAATGAAGAATGCTTTGAGGACATCCGAGAAGGGGCAAAGTTTAATGAAGTCGTAAAAAATCTTGAAAGACTTAGCCTAAAGAACTTAAGCAGTAACCATAAAATCAAAGTGGGTATTACCTTCGTCGTTATGAAAAGTAATATTAACCAGCTGAAAGATTTGGGCGCACTTGCTAAAAGGGTAGGGGCAGATATGATATCTGTCAGCAATGTGCTTCCTTACAGTGCCGAAATGGTTGATCAGATGGTATGTAAGCTAAAGGTTGGTAGCTCTAACAGGTCTTATGGTTCCCAAGGGATACCGCTCAACTTGCCTTATATTGATAAGACAGAAATCAATCAGCAGCTTTTATACGATCTTATAAAAAACTATGATAAAATAAACGTTTTCCGCAATGGATATGAGAGGGAAATAGGAAGCTGCCGATTTATAAAGGATCGATGTACGTTTGTTAAATGGGATGGTACAATCAGCCCGTGTATGGGATTATTACACTCTTATAAAACGTATTTCCTTGATGGGGTTGAAAGAAAGGTCGCTTCTTATTCTTTGGGTGATATTAGGAAAACTCATCTCAAGGATATTTGGAATTCAGAGGAATACTCTAATTTTAGAAGCAAGGTGGATGCCTTTGAATTTTCACCCTGTCTGCAATGCATGCATTGTGAGTTATCCGAAACGAATGAGGAAGACTGTTATGGCAACACGTTTCCAACGTGCGGCGGCTGTTTGTGGGCTCAGGGTGTGATTCAGTGCCCCTAAACTAAAGGTAGGAGAATGATGTAATGACAGAGGAATCAAATAAAGAACTAAAGGATAATGGGTTAAAATCAAGTCATAGTCTAGATTTGAAACAGAAATTAGTCTATTACTATCGTGAACTCCACAAATATCCTGAATTATCCTTTAAGGAATTCAAAACGACCCAGGCCATACGCCAATGGTTAGAAGAAGAGGGCATAGACATATTAGACTTTCCTTTAAATGTAGGGGTTATTGCAGAAATTCGCGGAAATCTTCCGGGCCCAACTCTTGCTCTGAGAGCTGATATTGATGCTCTTCCCATCCAGGAGGATTCAGGAATTGACTATGCATCCCAAAACGAAGGGGTTATGCATGCCTGCGGACACGATTTTCATATGGCTTCTATTTTGGGGGCAGCGCTTCTTTTAAAGGAGCATAGAGCTGAGTTGAAAGGAACGGTCCGATTCATTTTCCAGCCTGGAGAGGAAGCGACTAACGGAGCACAAGTAACCATCGAAACGGGAGTTCTGGAGGGTGTAGATGCTATCTTTGGTTTTCACAATAAGCCCGATCTTCCGGTAGGAACCGTCGGAATAAAATCCGGTGCATTGATGGCGAGCGTTGATCGATTTGAAATAGAAGTTATCGGTGTAGGCGGACATGCAGGAATTCCGCACAATGTCATTGATCCCATTGTCACAGCAAGCCAAATTGTGACTACACTTCAAACGATTGTCAGCCGCAATTTAAGCCCTTTTTCTAATGTGGTTATTAGTGTTACGCGTTTTCAGGCCGGCAACACTTGGAATGTAATTCCTGAAAGAGCAGTATTAGAGGGAACGGTACGGACGTTTCAAGAGGAAGCCAGAGCGCTTGTCCCTGAATTGATGAAACGAGCGGTTGAGGGTATTGCAGCAGCTTATGGAGCAAAAGTGAGCTTTAGATGGTTTCCAAGTTTGCCTTGTGTTGATAATGATCCGCAATTTACCTCCCTGCTTAAGGAAACTGCTGAAGAGCTTGGATATAAAGTGGTAGAGGCAGAGCCAATACCCGGTGGAGAAGATTTTGCGGCTTATCAAAAAATAATCCCCGGTTACTTCGTTTGGATCGGGGTTGAGGGAACAAAAGAATGGCATCATCCGCAATATAATCTGAAGGAAGAAGCTCTAAGTGTTGGCGCAAATTACTTTGCTCACTTGGCCCTTAAAATTGGAGCCGAGTGGCCAAAAAATAAAAAATGATCTTGTACTAGAACAGTTGACAGATTCCACCGATCTTGTTATTCTATGAATAATCTGAAAGAACTTCATAAAGACTCTTATCCGGAGCGGTGGAGGGACTGGCCCAATGAAACCCGGCAACCAGCTTGCAGTATTTTGGCTGATAGTGTTCAAGCATGGTGCTAATTCCTGCAGAAGATTACTCATACTCTTCTGACAGATAAGAGGAGTTGCAATGATTTGTAAACCTCTTCTCTTCGGGAAGGGGTTTTCTTCATAAATAACATCATATTTTAACGTTATATATCAGAGAATTTAGAGAGCCGTTTAAGCTATAGAAATGAGGGGTTTGCAATGAAAACACGGTTTCACGAGGAATTAGCAAAGCGTATTTTAATTCTTGATGGTGCGATGGGAACGATGCTGCAAAGAGCAAACTTAACCTCTCAGGACTTTGGGGGAGAGGAATATGAAGGCTGCAACGAAATCCTGAGCCTGACACGTCCAGATGTGATTCGTTCGATCCATGAAGCTTATCTTGAAGCGGGAGCAGATTTGATCGAAACGAATACATTTGGGGCAACAACGATTGTCTTGGCCGAATATAATTTAGCCGAAAAGGACCAAGAGCTTAATCGTGCTTCGGCTAAACTGGCCCGTGAAGCAGCAGATCGCTATTCGACTTCCGACAAGCCCCGTTTTGTTGCGGGTTCGATGGGTCCGACGACGAAAAGCCTTTCCTTAACGGGCGGTGTTACCTTTGAGGAGCTAGAAGAAGGCTATTACCGTCAGGCGTCGGCTTTGATTGAAGGGGGAGCGGATGTTCTTTTAGTGGAGACAGCTCAGGATACCCTCAATGTCAAAGCGGCCGGTATAGGGATTCAAAGAGCTTTTGCCCAAAAGGGTCAGGAACTTCCAATTATGGTTTCGGGAACGATTGAACCGATGGGAACCACCCTGGCAGGACAAAATATTGAGGCTTTCTATGTTTCTATTGCTCATCTGCATCCGATTTCCGTGGGACTTAACTGTGCCACGGGACCTGAGTTCATGCGGGATCATATTCGCTCTCTGTCACAGATTGCCGGCTGCGGAGTCAGTTGCTATCCAAATGCAGGGCTGCCGGATGAGGAAGGTGATTATCATGAAGAACCTGAGGGCCTGGCCCGTAAAATGGCCGGATTTGCTGAAAAAGGGTGGATCAATGTCGCCGGAGGATGCTGCGGGACAACGCCTGAGCATGTCCGCGCGTTGGCTCAAGCTTTGCAAGGATATGCACCGCGTCCGATTGAAGAGCATGCCCTAAGTGCAGTTTCCGGTTTGGAACCAGTATATGCTGAAGACGAAAACAGGCCGCTGATCGTGGGTGAGCGCACCAATGTTATCGGCTCCAAAAAGTTCCGGGACTTAATTGCTGAAGGGTATTTTGAAGAGGCTTCGGAGATTGCTCGGGCACAGGTTAAGAAAAATGCCCAAGTTATTGATGTTTGTTTAGCCAATCCCGACCGGGATGAGTATGCGGATATGGCTGAGTTTTTGCCTTATGTCGTTAAAAAGGTCAAGGCTCCCCTGATGATTGACTCAACGGATCCCAAGGTTGTTGAGTTTGGACTCAAGCATTCTCAGGGGAAAGCGATCATTAATTCGATCAATCTTGAAGAGGGGCTGACCCGATTTAATGAAGTGATTCCTCTCTTAAAACGGTATGGTGCAGCGGTTGTTGTAGGGACGATCGATGAAGAGGGAATGGCTGTTACACGTGGGAAGAAGCTGGAGGTAGCAAGACGGTCTTATAAAATACTGACCGAGCAGGGTATTCCTGCAGAAGATATCATTTTTGACCCGCTGACGTTTCCGGTAGCGACCGGGGATGAATCCTATATCGGCTCAGCTCGCGAAACGGTAGAAGGGATTCGGCTGATTAAGCGGGAGTTCCCTCAATGCAAAACAATTTTGGGTGTAAGCAATGTTTCCTTCGGTTTACCTGCGGCGGGCCGAGAAGTGTTAAATGCGGTCTTTTTATACCATACAACAAAGGCGGGCTTGGATTACGCCATTGTCAATGCGGAAAAACTTGTTCGGTTCGCTTCTCTGTCTGAAGAGGAACGAAAGCTTGCTGATGATCTTCTCTTTGAAACTCGGGAAGAAACGGTAAGCCGCTTTGCGGAATTTTACCGAAACAAAGTCGTAAAACCCAAAACAACCGAAGAAAAAACCTTAAGCCTTGAAGAACGCTTAGGCCAATACGTCGTTGAAGGATCGAAAGATGGTCTTTTTTCTGATTTGGAGGAAGGTCTCCATAAATACAGTGCGATTGAACTAATCAATGGACCGCTGATGAAAGGCATGGGGGAGGTCGGCCGTCTCTTTAACGCGAATCAGTTAATTGTGGCTGAAGTTTTACAAAGTGCAGAGGTTATGAAATCTGCCGTTTCTTACCTCGAACCTCACCTTGAGAAAAAAGAGGCAGTCCTTAAAGGGAAAATCCTTCTCGCAACAGTAAAAGGCGACGTCCATGATATTGGGAAAAACCTTTTAGAGATCATCCTTTCGAATAACGGTTTTGAGGTCATTAACTTAGGAATCAAGGTTTCGCCTGAGCAGATTATTGCAGCCTGCGAAAAAGAAAAGCCTGATGCGATTGGACTTTCTGGTTTATTGGTTAAATCTGCTCTGCAAATGGCCGTAACCGCTCAGGATTTAAAAAATGCAGGGATCCGTATACCCCTTTTAACAGGCGGGGCTGCACTTACATCACGATTTGTTGAGAACAAGATTGCACCGGAGTATGAAGGGCCTGTTCTTTATGCACGTGATGCGATGAAGGGACTTGAACTTGCTAATCAATATATTAAATCCCACTCTCATGCACAGCAGGCGTTGGCAAGGGAAAATAACAAAAACGAAAAAGATAAAACGAAAATAAACGAAGGCGGTTTCGTAGGTAATGCAGTGTCGAAGACAAAGCAGACTTCAGAAGTACTTAAGCAGACTGTTTCGGCTTTTCCTGCTGCAGAGCCTGTTACTCCCCCTGATACAGAAAGACATGTGCTTAGGGATTATCTACTTGCTCAAATCTGGCCATATGTCAATCGTAAAATGCTTTTGGGTAAACATCTGGGAATTAAAGGGGATGTTGAACAGCTTTTAGCCGAGGGGGATCAAAAAGTTGAAGAGGTCTTGTCTAATGTTGAGCGGGTCTTTAAGAGGGCCCAAAAAACGGGTGAGATTCGGGCACAGGGAATCTATCAGTTTTTTCCGGCACAATCTGAAGGCAATGATATTTTGATCTATGATCCGAAAGACCAGAACAAAATTCTTGAGCGTTTTCATTTTCCCCGTCAGGCTAAAGAACGCTACCTTTGTCTCGCTGATTTTCTTCGCCCGGTTTCGAGCGGAGCAATGAACTATGTTGGTATGTTCGCTGTGACTACAGGTCAAGGAATTCGTGAGCAGGCGGCAAAACTTAAGGAACAGGGGGAATATTTAGATTCATATATTTTGCAAGCACTGGCATTGGAGTTAGCCGAAGGGTTTGCAGAGCGAGTTCACCATATGATGCGTGATGCTTGGGGAATATCAGATCCTGTTGAGATGACAATGAAAGAACGTTTAGCGGCTCGTTATTGTGGCTTGCGCGTCTCCTTCGGCTATCCGGCTTGCCCTAATCTTGAGGATCAGAAGAAATTATTCGGATTAATCCGGCCGCAGGATATTGGAATCCAGTTAACTGAAGGATTGATGATGGAGCCGGAGGCTTCAGTTACAGCTCTTGTTTTTGCGCATCCTGAGGCGAAATATTTTAGCGTTCTGTAAAGGAGGAGGCGCTTGATGAATTCAGTTAAACTCAGAGAATATCTTCAAAAGAATATCGTTATCGGCGACGGGGCGATGGCTACCCTCCTTTATCAATTTGGTGTACCCGTAGGAACCTGTTATGAAGAACTAAACATAACTCATTCTGCGTTAATCCGCTCTGTGCACGAATCCTATATTCAAGCAGGGGCGAAATTGATTGAGACCAATACCTTCAGGGTTAATCGGGATATTTTATCCCGCTTTGGCCTGGAGCAAAAGGTCGAAGAGATTAACCTAGCTGCTGTCAAAGTTGCTCAAGAAGCAATAGCTTTAGCAAAAAGCCAGACCTATATTGTCGGGAGTATAGGTTCGATTCTGGCTGGCCGAGTAAAAGCAAAGTCACTTCAGCCCTATCGCTCTTTCTATGAGGAACAAGCTTCAGCTCTTCTCAAAGGTGGAGTTGACGGAATTATGCTTGAGACGTTTGAGGATTTGGAAGAGCTGCTGCTTGCGCTGGAGGTTATGCGATCACTTACCGATCAGCCGATATTCGCCCATTTGGCTACTCCGCAAGTTGGCAGAACACGGGATGGATACACGGTTACAAAGGCCTTCGAATTACTAACCAAGGCAGGAGCGGAGATTGTTGGCTTGAACTGCCGTTTAGGACCGACAGAAATGCTTCGAACCCTTGAGCAAGCTCAGGTACCGGAAGAAGCATTCCTTTCCATATTCCCGAATGCCGGACGTTCCGGACTGGTCGACGGAATGCTTTCGTTCAAGTCAACCCCGGAATATTTTGCGGAATATGCCTTACACCTCAGAGAGCAAGGGGTCAGAGTGATCGGTGGGTGCTGTGGAACAACACCGGAACATATTCGAGCGATTTCTGAAGCTCTTAAAGCATTATCTCCTGTTGTGCGGGAAAACCCAACATTAAAGGATAGCGAGCAAACCCATGTACAGCCTGAGGTTAAGGATCGGGGTATAGTTCATAATATGGCTCAAACTTTGACTGAAATCCTTCCAAAGCCTGTTTCACAAGCAGCCGAACAAGGAACGATTTTAGATCGAGTGCGGAGAAAGCCTACGGTTATCGTAGAATTTGATCCGCCCAAAGGTTTAGATACAGAACCGTTTTTTAAAGGATGTCAGACCTTATCCGCTTCCGGAGCTGCTGCAATTACCCTTGCAGACAATTCGCTGGCCAATGTGAGAATGAGCAATCTTGCCATTGGAGCGCTCTTAAAAGAACGCTATGGGATTGAACCTTTAATCCACGTTGCTTGTCGGGATAGGAATCTAATCGGCCAGCAATCTCACCTTATGGGTTTGCATGCTTTAGGAATTCACCAGATTTTGGTGATTACAGGAGATCCTTCACGTTATGGGGATTTACCGGGTGCCAGCTCTGTTTTTGATGCCAATTCCTTTGATTTGATCCGCATGACGAAGCAGCTCAATCAGGGTATCTCTTTCTCTGGAGAGGTGTTAAACCAATCTGCTCGATTTATTGTAGGAACAGCCTTTAATCCTTATGTTCGGAATTTCGATTCAGCAATAAAGCGGTTGGAGAAAAAAATTGAAGCAGGTGCGGACTTTGTCATGACCCAACCGATTTATGACGTGGAAACGTTGCGGGTGATTTATGAAGGAACAAAACATCTTTCAATTCCTATTTTTATCGGCGTTATGCCTTTAACCAGCCAGCGCAATGCTGAGTTCCTGCACAATGAGGTACCTGGGATTAGTCTCTCTGAAGAGGCGCTGCAACGGATGCGCGGATTAAAAGGAGAAATGGCTCGTCAACAGGGAATCGCTATGAGCAAAGAACTCTTAGATAAAGCAATACAATATTTTAACGGGATTTATTTAATTACTCCTTTTAACTATTATGAAATGACTGCGGAATTAACGGAGTATATCAGTAAGTTTTCATAGATTATATTTTTACATTTGTTTGGGTTAATGCATTCAGGAACTATTGAAACATAATATAAACTAATATATAATATTTATAAAGTTAGTTTTATTGTTTTGTGTTGAGTTTTGTTAAGCTGTTTACCGTGTTCTCAAGCGAATAGGTCTAAAATTTAATTTTTCTCCGAGCCGAAAAAACCTAAAGAGCAATCCATGGTTTTTCGGCCAGGGCAATAGGCCCTCAGGGTATAGCCAGAAATGGATATGCCTTCACGTATGAAAAGGAGGTGGATTTCTCAACCATGCTTGTTGTAGTAATGGCTCCACTTTCTATAAGTGGAGCTGTTTTTGTTTAAAGCGAAAATGTAAGGAGACACACATACTAATAGGCATGGAGGAAAGCTTATGAGAATCGCAATTGTTGGGGGACAGAATTTTCGAAGATACAGTGAGTCCACAACTAAAGTTGAAAACGTGGAAATTTATAGGAAAAAAATTATCAGAGATGCTGATTATGTAATCATTGTCCAGGCTGTTTGTTCACATAACAGTATGTGGGATGCAAAAGCTGTAGCTAAGAGGTTCCAGAAAACAGTATATTATGCTTACAAACAAAGTTTATCTTCAATATTGAATTCGATTGAAAGTAAACATAAAAGAAAGACCGCATAGAATAGTCGCTGCTGAGTAAAGGTACACGAAGCGGGAAAGAATTTAAGACCTAAGAAGGAAGGTATTATTCTATGGGATACAGTCATAGTAAGGAATTGTGGATTCCGACTTTTGCCGATAAGCCTAATGCGGAATATTTATATTTTCCTGGATGTAAGCCATCCTTTAGCAAGGAGGCTCGAGAATCGATGAATACGTTTGTAAAGTTTCTGTTAGATACAAACGTCGATTTTGCCGTAATCGGTGAAGATCAATGGTGCTGCGGTGATCACGCTTATAAATTGGGCTATGAAGATATTTCTAATTTAATTGCCAAAAGAAATATAGCTTTCTGGAAAGAGTTAAAGGTTAAGAAAATCATAACTTCATGTCCTCAGTGCTTTGACACCTTGCAAAATAAGTATCGTCAATTAGGAGGAAATTTTGAAATAATACCTCAGTCAGCATTTAGCTATTTCTCAATTGAACACTTTCAATCGGTAAAACATACAAAACCTTCTCTGAGTATAGGCAGTTTTTTATTTTAAAGGCATTTTGTTTTTAAAATCCGAAATCAAGCATTATAGCCTCTAGACCCTTGTTACATAAGGGCTTAGAGGCTATAATGCTAATATAAGTATAGGGCAAAGCAATTGAAACAGTTTAGAACAGATAATATGTACTACTGATTGGAAAAGGAGTCGATTTGATGAATCAACTTGTGAATACTAAAATTGTCCTTTCTGACTCATACGACCCTTGGCATAATCTTGCATTAGAAGAATTTCTCTTTCGCAGCGTCGAAAAAAATCAAGTGATTCTTTATCTTTGGCAGAATCAAAATACGGTTGTTATTGGCAGAAACCAAAATGCGTGGAAGGAATGCCGCTGTACGAAGCTTGAAGACGATGGCGGAAAGCTTGCTAGAAGACTTTCCGGTGGGGGAGCTGTCTTTCATGATTTAGGCAACCTTAATTTTACCTTTATTATGGATCGTTCTCTCTATGACCTCCATAAACAACTTCAGGTTATTCTTGAAGGGACGAAAAAATTAGGAATTAATGCTGAATTTACGGGACGAAACGACTTAACTGTGGATGGAAAGAAGTTCTCTGGGAATGCCTTTTATTTTGAAGGAAATAAGGCCTACCACCATGGCACAGTAATGATTGATGTTGATGTAGAGAAAGTTTCCGCATATCTCCAAGTCTCAAAAGAAAAGATGGCTTCCAAAGGAGTTAATTCGGTTCACTCCAGAGTAACGAATCTCCGCAGCTATCGCTCTAACCTAACAATTGATGAAATGAAAGAGACCCTTCAGCAAAGCTTCCAAGAACTCTATGGGAAAAGTCCTGAACCAATAACTATTAAGGAAAATGGCCATGATTTAAAGGAGCTTTACGCGAAATATTCTTCGTGGGATTGGCTTTACGGAAAAACCCCGCAATTTGATGTCGTTTTAGAGACACGCTTCCCCTGGGGGGGAATAGATTTAGGATTAACTCTCCGTAATGGACGGATTACAGAGTCGAAGATTTATTCGGATGCGATGAATGCGAACCTTATTAAACAAATCGCCGATTCTCTGGTCAACCTCCCGCTTACAAGTGAAAATATCCTGCTAGGTCTGAAAGATATTGATATCACTGAAGAGGATAAGCAAGTTATCGGAGATATGAAAACCTGGCTTCAGTCAAAGATTAAAGAAATCTAAGCAAGTTTTAAAACCCTTTTCAGATAGGATATAAAGCTATTTGAAAAGGGTTTATTATTTATTGATTGATCAATTGAGAAGGATATTTATTCCAATATACCGAAGATATAAAAGTGATCTTTACCATTATGTTAAAAAAGGAAAGAGGGTCGTTGATTTGATGTTAATGCCGTTTCGTCCACCTACTGATTACTACTGTGAAGAGATATCTTCGATAGATGAGCAGATTTGTGAATTGCTGGCAAAACGTAAAGAGCTTTCCAATAACAATCCCGGATTTCCACAACTCGATCGGATTTCAGCGTGGAGTCAGCAGTATGGACTTAATGAAGATATGATTCTAAGACTCTTTGGTTATATATACAGTGAGCATCAGTTTGTGCCGATAGTAGAACCTGTTGGATTTTTAAAGTTCGTACCTATTTTAAAATTCGCTAAAATTGATGGCATATTTTATGCTGTTACTCACATGAAACAATACAGTAATGCCAGCGTAGTGGTTGTTGAAACCGAAGTGAATACTGAAGAACCATACCTCAGACTTGGGCATACGAGCTTTGAATTGTTTATTTCTCCGGAATATCAGTGCCGACTTGACAGTGGATGCGGACAAAAAAAGGGAATGCAAAATTCCTTTGTTGTGACACCGCCGTTACCGGACGAGGTGAATGGGCTTGAGTTCCATTTGACCGTAAAACCACATTGCGAAGAGCCTAAGATACATGAAGTATTTTTAACGGAAAAAACTGTTACAATTAAGTAAACATTATCATACACAGGGTTTGTGATTTAAGGCAGCTTATCATAGAGCATTTATAGGATTCAGAAGGATATTTATCCCAGAAAGACGAAGGCACGTAAAGCTAAAATTTGCGAACCTGTTCGGTAGTACCTCCGGATTTTGAGAATATATGTACTTAGTTCATTAATATAACGTTATCCGAAACCGTACGCTAAGGCCGCGCGTCCATGCGCGGATTGCGGAGTGCGTATTGCAATATTACGCTCCCAAGGAAAAGAATATATATTTGTGCTTTTTCTTTAATGTGAGTCAAAACGAAAAATTATTTGCATGACCATTGTAGGAGGTTTAAAAGTTGCTAATTGTATCGAAATTAGTAATTTTAATAATCAGTTATATGCCAGCTTATTATTTGGGTCGGAAACTTAAATTATTGATACCTAAGAAAAATGAATTTGTTAGTTTAGCCTGTGGTATTGGAGTTATGCTTATTTATTTCATAATACAAGAGAGATTTATACAAGTGGGATTTTTTTCGCTATACAAAGATAGCTTTTTTTATCCAATAGTTTATGGATTTATAATGGGAGTAGCTTTTGGTCTATCTAATAGAGATAAGATCGATAAAGAAAAGTCAAGAATTCAAATAGAATACGAAAAGAAGAAGAAACAGTTAATTAATTTTCTATTTCAGCATGTAACAAAGAATTAGCAAAATAAAGTCCCTAGAGATTGTGCATTTTGATTCTAATTATTCTTATATAGTGTATAAGCTGATACGGAGGCTCAAGGGGTCGCCGTCCTTGGCGGTCTCTCAATCTGGGGGCGAACGGCATCGGATAACAGCGTTCTTCTGTAACTTCGTGAATATGAATGTGGTTAGGACGCTACAGGAAAACACAAGACGTTATACGCCATGTGATACAATGACCGCGCGTCCATGCACGGCTATTTTGGCCAGTCAATTGCTTTAATAGAAATAATATAAGAATTAACTGTATTTTGGAGGACAAAACATGCCCAATTACGACTTTCATGTTTTATTAGAACCTCTAGAATTTCAAGATCTGGTTTGCGATATTGTCCAGCTCCGAGACGGCATTTTTCTAGAGACATATAAGGAAGGCCGAGATTCAGGTATTGACGGTTCGTATACCGATAGCACTAAAAAGATTATTGTTCAGGCAAAACGCTATCAGCAAGATTTTAAGAAGCTGTATCGTGATTTGCGACATATTGAATTACCTAAAGTGCGAAAAATAAACCCTGAACGGTATATCTTAGGTGTCTCAATAGACTTTCAGCCTAAAGAAAAAGAAAAGATCGTAAATCTTTTCGAAGGCTATATTACCAGCACTAGTGATGTTTTAAGCAGAAAGGACATAAATCGCCTTCTAGGAGAACCAGCGTATAAGCGGATCGAGCTAGCATACCCGAAACTCTGGTTGCCTAGCATCACTGTATTTGAGAAGACTTTAAAAGAATCTGTGTACCGGGCTGCCTACAAAGAGTCGGCAGAAGAACTTAAAGCGGCTATCAAGACGTCAAAAGTTTTCGTCTCAACTAGAATTTACCGCAAGGCGTTACACGAGTGGTCTCAGAACCATGTGATTGTTATCTCAGGAGAGCCTGGCGTAGGCAAAACAACAATGGCCTATCTTTTGGCATTAGCATACCTACAACCGGATAACTTGGCTGGATTTGTCTGGGCAAATTCAATTCATGATGTATATGCGATGCTGGATGATGAACAGAAACAAGTCATTATATTAGATGACTTTTGGGGGAGCGTCTTTTATGATGACTATACACGCAGAAATGATGAGAATCGACTGGATAAACTCATAAGGCGTGTTATAGAGTCTAATGGGAAAAAACGCTTGATCCTCACGACAAGAGAATATATTCTCCAACAAGGTTTACAAAAACATCCTGCTCTTAGAGAAACATTGGATCGATACGCATTAATCTGCACGATGGAAGAGTATGGCGATGATGAAAAAGCCAGCATCTTATTCCGCCATCTCTATGCATCAAATCTTGATTATGAATATATTGATTACTTGTTTGCAAAGTGTAGTTGGATTGTAAATCATCAGAATTACAACCCCCGTGTGCTGGCAATCTTTCTGGCTAGAGAACTAGGTAAAGATTATTCTCCTCAAGAATATTATGAGGAATTATGTGACTATTTTGATAACCCCAGCACCTTCTGGAAGTCTATCTTTGTCGATCTCTCCCAAGAAGCCCAAATTGTCGCCATGCTTTTGCTGATTTCGTCGACGCCCATGCGTTTGTCGGATATGGCTTGTTGTTATCAAAAATATATTCATCATTGTACCAATCAAACAACGGTAAAGAATTTGGGTGACACCATAACAGAGCTTGAGAAGACGATGATCAAGTCGTTCTACAGCGAGGAAGAAGAAGCTGTTCTGTTAAAGTTCAGCATGCCGGCTGTACAGGATTTTCTGTATCAGCGCATTGAAGAAAACAGCGAGCAATGTATTCCGCTGATTTTACAATGCTGCACTTTCTACAATCAGTTACAATTTCTCTTAGAGCATCAATCAATGAAGTGCAGTAAGAGAGTTTCAGATCTTATCGTCGAACAATGTATCTTACATTACCAAGATTACGATGATAGTTGCATTGAATATGATGGCAGCTGGAATTGGGATGTGGATATTTTAGATGACCGAGAATACCTGCACAGGTTCTTTCACTTGCTCCGCTGTTGTGAGCCGGAAAGACATCCTGCTCTTTTTCGATTTTTAGAAACACAAATAAAGGATTATTGCTTAACTATGGGCAAAGGTGATCTAGAAGCCCAATACACAGACTTGCATAATTTGCCGGATATTATTGTTCGTTGTATTAAAAAGGGGATGACTTTCAATGGAAAGGATATTATTGATAAATACTATGAGGAAGCATTCAGTGTAAACCATTATCTAGCAATGAAACATTTCCAGAAAGTGTTTCCAGAAGAGTATAGTATATTTTATAAAACATACTATACTCAGATAAAAAGAGATCTAAAGAATACTATACTTTTTGAGTTAGAATTGCTTGACGATTTTTGTATGGATTTTCAATTTGATATGTTGCTCGATGATATTCCAAATCTTCTTAAGGAATTTGGTTTGCGCTATACAAAAGAATTTGGACAGAAATTACTTAACTTATACGGTAGAGAACCAGCATTTTTAAACAGAAAAAAAGCTACATATGAAAAACCATCACACGATAATATAGATCAGGAAGAGCGAGCGTTCGAAGTCGTTAAGGAGGATGCTGAGAACTGGCTTTTTGGACCAAGAGAAACATACTTGGAGAATGAGCAGATTATTGAGACGATTAGCAAAAGTAACCTTAATCTACACCTGAAAGCAGAACTGAGGAAAACACTTGACACTAGAGCTCCTCATTATGTTTACGACTTGCTACAGACAAAAGAATCTATCAAACTGCTTCTCGATACTGTAGACGATTCAGGAGATAAAATTCCTGATCTAGAGAGTAGCCTTATTATGATGATGCTGTGGCACATTGGTCGGGGAAATCAAGAACAGATGAAAAAACTTTTAGGTTTTTGTGCGGAAAGTTTTACTATGATCATGTATCGAGAAGAACCTGTGTTACGCGCAAATCAATTTTTATCAAGTGACGTTTATGCATGCTATTTGAAAAATGATGTTGAGTTTTACGAAATTGTCTTTGGAAATTTGATGATAAGAGATGAGCAATGGATACGTTTTCTTCATATACCACTATACATTTTCTGTAATGCCTTTATTATGATTATGGGATGTAAGGATGGAGAGTTAGAAGCATACTATCAGGATTTATGGGGAGAGAATTTTAGCAAATTTAAGCATATAACAAGATATGATTGGGGAGATCAAACTAGCATTGGTTATGCTGATTTTGGTACTTATAATTTTAAGCGATACGAATGGGAAGGATGCATGTATAGAATATTCGAGGAGTTACACCCCATTCACTTTAATCAAGTCTATGTGGAACCGATGATAAAGAGATATTTAGATGAATTGGGTAATGGAGATGATGATAGCAAAGTTTTAAAACATATATCGCTTTGCAGAATTCAATTAGAATACGATAAAAAAGGCATTCTTCATTCTATAGGTTGTGAAATTAGCGACGAACTGTCTATGATCGATCATCTGTCAATTTCAGAAGGTTGGAATACATTCTCAAACTCAATCAGAAAGAGTAGATTAAAAGAACTTCAAAGAGACAAGACAGTATGCCAAAAAGATGAAGATGATAGATGGCGAATATTATTATATGAAATTGAGGATGTTGAATTGTTAAAAGAACTGAGTATTTATGATGAAATATTAAAATTCTTGAAGGAGATTGAGAGTACTTACTCAAGATTTTTGAATGGTGATTATTCACTGATAAGGCGGCTATCTTAATTTAATCTTTAGCTTAGATTTGATTGTCAATTACATTTTTCAATGTTTCAAGTTAGGAAATTTTTACGGTAGCACCATCCGTGGTGCTCTCTTAATTAAGGAACATCACACGGCGTATAACACAGGTTTTACGCAACCTAGCATTCATGCATGCGGTTAGGACGCTGCGTAAACCTCTGAACGTTATCGGACATGCTAAGAATTTGAAGAAAGTCATTCTTATGTATTAATTTACTCTAAGAGGTGTGATATGTTGAACAACACGGAAATCCAATCCTTAATCCCCCATCGATATCCGTTTTTATTAGTGGACAAAATTTTGGAGCTCGAACCGGGGAAAAAGGCCGTGGGTATTAAAAATGTAACGGCAAACGAACCACATTTCCAAGGACATTTTCCCGAGCATGCGATTATGCCTGGCATACTGATTGTCGAGGCTCTTGCACAAACGGCAGGAATAGCAGTATCAGTAAACGAAAAAAGCGAGAGCAAACTAGGTGTATTATCAGGAATAGATGGAATGAAGTTCAAAAGGAAAGTGGTCCCAGGGGATGCATTAAAGCTTGAGGCCGAAATACTTGTTTCAAAGCTTGGTTTGATCAAAGCAAAGGTAACAGCCAGTGTAGACGGTCAGACAGCTGCCGAGGGAGAAATAAAGATTATGATGACTGACCTAAATAGGAAGTAGTCATTACCGAATTTAATATAATTAAACCCATTTGGAGTTAGAAAATAAGTGAAAAAAACTAAACCATAGCTGTTAAAGTGTGTCTTATTAGATTGACTTACTTGGGCTAAATTTAACCGCACATCCGAATACGGTATTCACGAAGCTTGCTAAGATGAATGTGGTTGAGACGCTTCGTGAATGCCCAGGACGTTACACGAAATTTTACATTCTGCGATAGATTTAGACTCAACTTTGAGAAGCTTTTTGTAAAGGATGACAACCATGAAAATGCGTAGCGAACAACAAATGATGAATTTAATAATGGATACCGCAAAAAATGATCAGCGCATAAGAGCTGTTATTGTGAACGGTTCAAGGGCAAACCCGAACGCCAAAAAGGACTTTTTTCAAGATTTTGATATTATCTACGTTGTAACGAGTATCAGTTCCTTTGTATCTAATCATAGTTGGATAAGAATCTTTGGTGATATCATGATTATGCAGATGCCAAAGTCTGATAGACTCATCACTGACATAGATGACGGAAGCTTTACCTACCTTATGCAATTTACTGATGGTAACCGCATCGATTTAAGCTTAGTACAAGTTGACAAAACCAGCCTTATGAAGCGAGAGAGCCAAAGTCTACTTCTTCTAGATAAGGACGGAATTATAGAACCGTTTCCCCCTGCGAGTGATTCCGATTTTATCGTTAAGCAGCCGACCGAGAAAATTTACAATGACTGTTGTAATGAGTTTTGGTGGATATGTACTTATGTAGCCAAAGGAATATGGCGTGATGAACTACCATACGCCATGTGCATGTATGATAGGTTTCTTAGGGATATGCTTTTTAAAATGATATCGTGGTATATAGGTATAAAGACGGATTTTGCTATTAGTGTAGGGAAATGCGGGAAACATTTTAAGAAGTATCTTGAAGCTGAAGTTTGGGATATGTACCTCAAAACGTACTGTGATAGTAACTATGAAAACCTATGGGAAGCTTTATTTACGGCAGGCAATTTATTTAGGATGATGGCTGAAAAGGTTTCAGACCAATTTGGCTTTATATATCCATATAGTGACGATAGACGTGTGACCGCACATTTAAACCATGTAAGAGAGTTACCAAAAACGGCATCAGAAATGTATCCCTGAGGCAATTAAAGCCTAGATTTGTCCGAGTCTTGCTTTCGGGGCACCTGACTTCGTGTAACACAGAATTTGGCGCCACTTGGCCAATATGAAAGAGGTATGGCGCGGAGCGGAATAGGTTAAGGGGAGAGTTAAAGTTTAATGCACAGAGTGGAAGGTACTATAGTAATTTTAAATCCGAAGATTTCATTATTGAGTAGGAGTTCATAATTGGGAGGATAACGGATGGCTGTTAGTGAAAGTTATAAAGATTATGTTTTGGATCAACTTGAACCATTGGGTTTCGTGACAATTAAAAAAATGTTCGGCGGCGCTGGGATTTACTATGACGGGTTGATTTTCGGTTTACTTGCTGATGACATACTATATTTTAAGGTGGACGATTCAAACAGATCAGATTACGAAAAAGAGGGTATGGGACCGTTCAAACCATTTATAGATAAGCCAATGGTCATGCCATATTACGAAGTGCCCATTGATATATTAGAGGATCGACATGCTTTACTAGAGTGGGCAAGAAAAGCCTGCATAGCATCAAAAAACAATATGCCCAAAAGTAAGAAGGGCAAAGAGTAGAATCGAATCCTATTTCGTTGACTGAGTGCTGCCATTCATCTTGTGGCAGCACTCTGACGTTCTTTATATGACGGAGATGAGATAATTTCTAATCGGCTCTTTTATCAATCTTCCCTTTCCCAGTCTTTAACTCGGGAAACGGCTTTTAACCAACCTAGATAAAATCGCTCTCTTTTCTCCTCTTCCATCTGAGGATGAAAGTGACGGTCAATTTGATAGCGCTTGATCAGTTCTTCGGTACCGGACCAGAAGCCTGTCGCAAGTCCTGCGAGATAGGCAGCACCTAAGGCTGTTGTCTCAATGCACAGAGGCCTTTCCACCTTGACGTTTAGAATATCGGCTTGGAATTGCATTAAGAGATTATTAGCGACGGCTCCGCCGTCGACTTTGAGGAGTTTTAAACGAAGCCCCGAATCTGCTTCCATGGCCGCGAGAACATCCTTTGTCTGATAGGCGATGGATTCTAGAGCAGCGCGAATGATATGGTTTTTTCCGCTGCCGCGGGTGAGACCGAAAATAGCGCCTCGTGCTCGCATATCCCAGTGCGGAGCTCCGAGTCCGGTAAAAGCAGGGACAACATAAACCCCTCCGTTATCGGGGACCTTGGAAGCAAAGTATTCGGAATCAGAAGCGGTTTCAATAAATTTTAACTCATCCCGTACCCACTGGATAACAGCCCCGGCAATGAAAATGCTTCCTTCAAGCGCATAGGAGACTTTGTCATTGATTCCCCATGCAATTGTTGTTAAAAGGCCGCTTTGAGATTCAATCATACGGTCGCCTGTATTCATCAGCATAAAGCATCCGGTGCCATACGTGTTTTTAGCCATACCGGGTTCAAAACAGGTTTGCCCGAAAAGAGCGGCTTGTTGATCTCCAGCGATCCCGGCAATCGGTATCTCATGACCGAAAAAGACACCTGCCGAAGTTGTTCCGTAAATATAACTTGAGGGTTTAACAGCAGGAAGCATAGCAGACGGAATATTAAGTTCATGGAGAAGATCCTCATCCCAATGGAGATCACGGATGTTGTAAAGCAGAGTTCGAGAGGCATTCGAGTAATCCGTGACATGAATTTTCCCCTGAGTAAGTTTCCAGACAAGCCAGGTATCCATTGTTCCAAAGAGAAGCTCCCCGCGTTCTGCTCTTTCTCTCGTGCCTGGGACATGGTCAAGAATCCACTTGATTTTTGTTGCCGAAAAATAGGCATCAATAACAAGACCTGTTTTGGCCTTAAATAATGGTTCAAGTCCGCGGGATTTTAAGTCATCACAAATTTCTGTGGATCTTCGGCATTGCCAAACGATGGCAGGGTGTATAGGCTTACCCGTTTCTTTATCCCAAATGACCGTTGTTTCCCGCTGATTCGTAATTCCGATTCCTGCGATTTCTTCAGAATTCACTTGCAAACGAGCAAGGAGTTCCGCGATAACGCCGTATTGTGTGCTCCAGATTTCTTCCGCATCATGCTCAACCCAGCCCGGGTAGGGATAATATTGGGTAAATTCCTTTTGGGCGATACCGATGATTTGGCTTTTTTGGTCAAAGAGAATGGCGCGGCAGCTCGTTGTTCCCTGATCGAGCGCAAGTATGTATTTTTTCTTCACGTTGATCTCCTCCCTTAAACCTTTAAACGCTTTTTATAATAATTCGCCATCATGTCTTTGAAAACCTTGAAGCGTGCATTTATACAGGCTCTTTATTTATACAGTAAAGTTCTATCCTTTCGTTAAAACTCGACTCGGAGGCATAGATTAAAAAATACAAAGTGTATGGGAAAGAGAAATTTTCTCTGGAGTGTTTCATATTAATACGCATTATACAGTAAAGAGGATTCATAATGTCTAGTTTTTTAGGTGAAAAATCAGTGAATTTAGGCTATGGTATGAGATTTGCATAATAAGTATAGAGCAAGCATTTTCACTAACAAAGAAGGGGAGGATGAATTAACGGTCCATACTATTTTTCCTTCTGCAAAATATCTAATTTGAGAGGAGAGCTAGAGTTTGATTAAGAAGAGTATTGTCGTCAATGGTGTAACGAAAACATTATTTGTTGACCCAGAGTTGGATCTAGCCAATGCGTTGAGAGGACAATTACATTTAACCGGAACCAAAATCGGGTGCGGCAAAGCTCAATGCGGCGCTTGTTCAGTCATTATGAACGGAAGAGTGATTCGTTCCTGTGTAACGAAGATGAAACGTGTTCCCGATAATGCGGAGATTACGACGATTGAGGGAGTCGGATCCCAAAATACGCTGCATCCCCTTCAATTAGCCTGGATGGTTCATGGTGCTGCTCAATGCGGTTTCTGTACACCTGGATTTATCGTTTCTGCTAAAGCCCTGTTAGACGCCAATGTTAATGTAACTCGTGAAGAAGTACGGGATTGGTTCCAAAAGAACCGCAATGTTTGCCGCTGTACGGGTTATAAGCCGCTTGTTGATGCAGTTATGGATGCTGCCCGTTTGATGAGAGGCGAGATCACTAAAGAAGATCTGTGGTATAAACTTCCTGAAGATGGCCAAGTATTTGGTACTAAATATATTCGTCCTTCGGCTTTGGCCAAAGTTACAGGTACTTGGGATTTCGGAGCAGACCTTGGTCTGTCCTTACCCGCTGAAACACTTCATCTTAAACTCGTACAAGCTAAAGTGTCCCATGCCAACATCCTTTCCATTGATACTTCCGAGGCTGAAAAGATGCCTGGAGTTTACAAGGTTATTACGTATAAGGATGTTAAAGGTAAAAATGCAATTACCGGACTTATTACCTTTCCGTCCAATAAAGGGGACGGATGGGATCGCCCCATTCTGAATGATAAAAAAGTCTTCCAGTTCGGGGATGCAATTGCCATTGTTGCAGCAGATACTCCTGATCACGCAAGGGATGCTGCGGAAAAGGTTAAAGTTGAACTCGAAGTTTTACCGGCGTATATGAGCGTTCCGGCTGCTATGGCTGACGATGCGATTGAGATTCATCCTGGAACCCCTAACGTTTACTTTGAAACCAAGATCAGCAAAGGGGAAGAAACTCAACCCATTATGGAAAAAGCGGATGTTGTAGTTCAGGACGATTTCTACGTTGGACGGCAACCCCACTTGCCCATCGAACCAGATGTCGGTTTTGCTTATTTTGATGAAGAAGGTAAGCTTATTATTCACTCCAAGAGTATCGGTATCCACCTTCATCATGCGATGATTGCTCCCGGTATTGGGGTTGATCCGGATCAACTGGTTCTCGTTCAGAATCCGACCGGCGGTACCTTTGGCTATAAATTTAGCCCGACAATCGAAGCTTTACTGGGTGTTGCCGCTGTGGCAACGGGTAAACCGGTATATCTCGAGTTTAACTACTATCAACAAACAACCTATACCGGCAAGCGTTCTCCTTTCTTCATGAATGTAAAATTTGGGGCAACTAAAGAAGGTAAATTGCTGGCTATGGAATCCGATTGGTCAGTCGATCATGGCCCCTATTCCGAATTCGGTGACCTATTAACCATGCGTGGATCACAGTTCATTGGCGCTGGATACTATATTCCTAACATCCGTGGAAATGGACGTACAGTTTGTACGAATCATGCCTGGGGTTCTGCATTCCGGGGTTACGGTTCACCGCAAAGTGAGTTTGCTTCCGAAGTTCTGATGGATGAACTCGCCGAAAAATTAGGAATAGATCCTTTCGATTTACGGTATAAAAATATCTACAGACCTGGAGATACAACTCCAACCGGTTGCCAACCTGATGTTTATTCACTCGAGGCAATGATGGATAAACTTCGTCCTCATTACCTTGAAGCTAAAAAGAGAGTTAAAGAATTGTCTACCGATGAAGTAAAACGTGGTGTGGGTATCTCGATTGGTGTTTACGGTGCAGGACTTGATGGGGCGGATACCTCTGAATCAGCAGCAGAACTTACAGCCGATGGAGTAGTAACAATCTATAACTCTTGGGAAGATCATGGACAAGGTGCTGATATGGGTACTTTAGGAACAGCTCATGAGGCTTTACGTCCTTTGGGAATTAAACCGGAAAATATCAAGTTAGTCATGAATGACACCTCAATTACACCAAATAGCGGTGTTGCCGGCGGCAGTCGTTCCCAAGTTATGACCGGAAACTCCACCAGAGTAGCCTGCCAAATGTTAGTAAAGGCAATGGAAAAAGCAGATGGAACGTATCGGACCTATGACGAAATGGTTGCAGAAGGTCTGTCTCTGAAATATTTGGGCAAATGGACAGCACCTGCCAGCGATTGCAGTGTAGAAACAGGACAAGGCAATCCGTTCTCCTGCTATATGTATGCAATCTTTATGCCTGAAGTCGAAGTCGATATGAAAACAGGAAAAGCAAAGGTCGTTAAGATGACCTGCGTTGCCGATCCTGGATGTATCGTCAATAGATTAGTTGTCGACGGTCAGATTTATGGCGGTATTGCTCAAGGGATCGGTTTAGCTTTGACCGAGGACTTTGAGGATCTCAATAAGCACATTGATATGTATAGCTGCGGTATTCCTTATCCTAAGGATATTCCAGACGATTTCAACATTCTTTATGTTGAAACCCCACGGCCGCATGGTCCTTTCGGCGCTTCCGGTTCAGGAGAATTGCCGCTGACCAGTCCACATGCTTCAATAATCAATGCAATTTACAATGCATGCGGCGCTCGTATTACCAAATTACCTGCACTCCCAGAAAAGATTCTGGCAGGATTGCAAAACAAATAATCATAAGTGAGTACGAGAACCTAAAACGGATTTATCCGTTTTAGGTTCCGTGTCCAATAAGATAGTTTATTGACTTAAAAACTTTAGAAACGGGTGGATGGTAGTGGAACAGCTGGAATCTCGGGAATTAGAGCAAAAATGTACGCAGGAAAGTCTGCCTGCTTGTGCGGCAGCCTGTCCTTTACATGTGGATGCTCGGGAATTGATGCGGATGATACAGAAAGAAGATTATAAAGGAGCTGCTAAAGTCCTCGAAAAGAGACAGCCTTTTCCCGGTATAATCAGTCGTATTTGTGATCATCCCTGCCAAAATTCCTGTGTCCGTAAGGATGCCGGGGGGACGATCTTAATTGGTGAACTGGAAAGATTCACTGTCAATCATTATCCTGTCTCACCGCTGCGCCCAAAGGCTATCTCACCTAAACAACAGCGTATTGCCGTAGTCGGCGGGGGGTTAAGCGGAGCAACTGCAGCTTGGGAGCTTGCTAAAAAGGGTTACTCGGTTGTGTTATTCGAACGGAAGCCAAAATTGGGAGGCAGACTTTTAGAGCTGGATGAAAAAATTCTGCCTAGCAGGGTTATCGAAGATGAGTTATCGGTACTGGCGAAAAACGGAGTGCAAGTACGGCTAAATACTGAAGTAGGAAGCGATTTACCGCTTTTGCAAGTTAAAGAAGAATTTGCAGCGGTTTATGTTGCCTGTGGAATAAAAGGCAAAGTTCCGGCGGATATTAAAAATGGCAATGGCAACTGTGTTATTGATCCGACAACGTTTACTACTTTTCAGCCCGGAGTTTTTGCTGGAGGGAGTATGCGGATCGGGGAATCTTTTGTAAAATCTGCAGCTGACGGAAAACGTGCGGCGCTGTCTATTGACCGCTATCTGCAACAGGCTTCGCTTACTGCCTCGAGGGAAAATGAGGGAGAGTTTGATACAGATCTCTTTGTAAGTCTGAAGAATGTGAAAAGCGTTCCTCCCGTCCTAAAGAGCTTAAGCCAGGAACTAAGCAAGGAGGAAGCTTTAGCTGAAGCCGGGAGATGCCTGGATTGCCAATGTCTTGAATGTGTCAAGGCGTGTAAATTCCTCGAAAGTTTCGGTGCTTATCCTAAAAAGTATGTTCGGGCAATTTATAACAATGAATCGATTGTCATGGGAATACATCATGCCAATAAGATGATCAATTCCTGCAATCTTTGCGGACAGTGTGCGGTGGTTTGCCCTAATCACTTGGATATGGGTGAAGTCATCAAGGTAACACGGGAGAAAATGGTTGCCCGAGGGAAAATGCCGCCTTCGGCACATGCTTTTGCCTTAGAGGATATGGAATTCAGCAATAGCGATCTTTTTGCTCTTGCTAAGCATCAGCCAGGGGCGGACTCCAGCCGGTATTTATTTTTCCCAGGTTGCCAATTGAGCGCCTCTTCACCGGAACAGGTGCAAAAGGTATATGGGTATCTGCAAAATAGTCTTTCAGATGGTGTTGGGTTGATGCTGCGCTGCTGTGGTGCGCCGGCAGAATGGGCAGGCCGACAAGATCTTGTCGCTGCAGCTGAAGATCAGATGCGCAAACAGTGGGAGGATATGGGCGAGCCCATAATTATCACAGCCTGTTCCACCTGTTATGAAATGTTTAAACCGAAGTATCCCAAGGTCGTTTCTCTATGGGAGATTATTTATAAAACAGGATTGCCGGAAAAGAAAGATTTGGGCTTAAAACTGGCGATCCATGATGCGTGTACGACCCGACATGAAACAGAAATTCATCGTTATGTCCGGGAGATACTCCAGCAGTTAGGGTGTAAAATCGAGGAATTGCCGTACAACAGAGAGGAGACAACCTGCTGCGGCTATGGCGGGCTGATGTGGTCTGCTAACCGGAATTTAAGCCGCGAAACGGCTGCGGCAAGGGTGAAGGAAAGTGCTTCAGAATACGTGGTTTACTGTGCAATGTGCCGTGATCAATTTGCGGGTCAAGGGAAAGCAACCGTGCATGTATTGGATCTGCTGTTTGATAATTCTTCGATGGAAGAGGCCTCAGAACCTGGACCTGGCTTTTCTGAGCGTCATGAAAACAGGGCTAGGCTTAAGAGACATTTATTACAGAATGTTTGGCGAGAAGAACCCGCACCGGAAAGGAGCTATATGGCCATCAAACTTTATATATCAGATGAGGTTAAAGAACTCCTGGAAGAACGCCGCATACTGTTGGAAGATGTGCAGAAGGTTATCGAAAATGCCGAAAGCACAGGCCGTAAGTTTGTCAACAAGAATAGTTCCCATATCCTGGCCTATTTCAAGCCGGCAAGTGTAACGTACTGGGTTGAATATAGCATTAAAGAGGATGGGTTTGATATCCACAATGCATACTTCCATAGGATGGAGATTATGGAGGATGTGAAAGGATGACAACAGCAAAACAAAAAGAGGAACAAGAATGGCAGTGCGGTAAATGCGGCGGAGCACTGCAAAGGGGGAAAGTCAAAGTGACTTACCTTGGGAATGACTTCGAGGTAGAGGAATATAAGTGCCCATCCTGCGGGTTTGTGTTGATTACTGAAAAGCTAGCTTTGGGTCAAATGGCGGAAGTCGAGCAAAGTCTGGAAGATAAATAGGGGGATAAAGATGAGTCAAGACAGCTTTCGCATGTTTAAGTTAGCAGCTCAAGGATTTTGCTGCACTCAGATTATGATGCTGATGGCCCTTGAAGATGAGGGGAAAGATGACAATCCGGATTTAATCCGAGCAATGCAGGGGCTTTGCGGAGGAATGGGGCGCTCCGGTGGTACGTGCGGTGCTTTAACAGGCGGAGCATCCATCATAGGCTTAGCAGCAGGTAAAGGTAATGCGATGGAGCAGGTTCATCCTAAGCTGGGGAGAATGATAGCGGAATTGCTGGATTGGTTTGATGAGACCTATGCAAGCCGTGATTGTGAAGACATCATCCAAACAAAGCTGGGTGAAGGAGATGCTTATCCTGTAAAATGCGGAAGTATTGTTTCTGCTACCTATTATAAGGTACGTGAAATCATGGCTAAATATATTGTAAAAGAAGAGGAAGAAGAGGACTAAGATGGAGCAGCTAGGAGTCAAACTCTTTGAGAGTCCAGTGTTGCGACAGGTAACCGGCGAAACCATTCGACCGGGGGATTTTTTCTTACAGAAAAGGCAGTGGATTTTTGTTCCTTTGCTCCAGGTTCTAGAATTCTTGATGTGGGCTGCGGCAGTGGTGCCAGTGTAGAGTTCTTGCGCAGTGAATATCAGCTCGAAGCTGTAGGGGTTGACCCTTCTGAAGTTTTGTTGGAATTGGGCAAGAACCGGAATCCTCAACTGCCTTTGGTTCAAGGATACGGTGAAAAGCTGCCGTTTTCCGGTGAAGAGATGGACGGAGTATTTGCAGAATGTACATTGTCCCTCATGAATGATTTGCGGGAAACGGTAAGAGAAATACATCGTGTTCTCAAAAATAACGGTTTATTCGTGGTTAATGATGTTTATGCACGTAATCCGGAAGGTGTGAGCAGATTACGCAAGCTTTCAGTGTCCTCATGCTTAAGGGGTGCACTCCTTCAAGATGAACTCATATCCTTGTTGGAAGACGTTGGCTTTAGAATCCTTCATTGGGAGGATCACACTAAATTACTCAAGCAATTAACGGGTGAAATGATCTTTAAGTATGGATCAATGAATAATTTTTGGTTAAAATCAACGGCCTGTACAGTTAATCCAAATGAAGCTCAGCTTGCAATGCGTGAGGCAAAGACCGGTTATTTTCAGCTCATTGCCTTAAAAAGTTGAAAGAAGAGACCTGATTAGCGATTTGATTTTGACATAAAGGAGTTATTCGCTTGGCAGTTAATGAAGAAGGGAAAGTCCTGTCAATTACAGAGAGCGTCTGCCCCGAATGTTTATCCCGCCTATCCGCAACTCGAATACTGTCTGGAAATAAAGTTTATTTGGAAAAGACCTGCTCGGTTCATGGGCATTTTAAAACGTTGCTATGGCAGGGGGCTCCTGAATGGCAGAGCTGGGTAAGGGATAAAATTCCGTCGAGACCACCCGTATGCGACACGGAAGCAGACAAAGGCTGCCCGCATGATTGCGGCTTATGTACGGATCATCGACAGCATACCTGTACTGCGCTGCTCGAAGTGACACAGCGTTGTAATTTAAACTGTGCTTATTGTTTTGCATCTGCGGGAGGAAGCACGGTTGATCCGAGCTTAGCAGAAATACAAAAAGGGTTGGAAACGATTTATAAAACCAGCGGTGCTTGCAATCTGCAATTATCAGGCGGTGAACCCACCGTCCGTGATGATTTGCCGGAGATTATTGCGTTGGCAGGAAAAATCGGTTTTCCTTTTATTCAGGTGAATTCAAATGGCCTGCGTTTAGCAAAAGATAAGGAGTATGTGCAAAAATTACGTAAGGCTGGATTGAATTCTGTGTTTTTGCAGTTTGATGGAACAGATGACGATATTTATACGAAGTTACGAGGCCGGAAACTGTTGCCTATAAAAATTCAGGCGATTAAAAACTGCATAAGTAATGGTATAGGAGTTGTGCTCGTACCGACAGTTGTACCCGGTGTCAATACGGATAATATCGGGGAGATGATTCAATTTGCCATCGAAAACTCTCCAGGAGTGCGCGGCATCCATTTTCAGCCTGTGAGTTATTTCGGCCGCTTTCCCCAAGAACCCTCGGATGAGGATCGCATAACCCTTCCTCAGGTGATGCAGGCCATTGAGGCTCAAACAGAGGGCTTAATCAAGACGGATAACCTAAAACCGCCGGGTTGCGAAAATGCGCTTTGTTCCTTTCATGGAAACTTTAGAATCCTGCCGGGCGGCAAAATTAAAGCCTTAAGTACAAACTCGTGCTGCAGTGGTGAGAAGGCGTATGTAGGGGCGAGCAAAAACCGCAAATTTGTATCTCGGCAATGGAATGGAATCAATTTGGAAGTGCCTTCCACAAAAACGAATCAGGAGAGTTCGAATTCCTGGGATAATTTATTGCATGAACTAAAAACCCATTCCTTTACGATTTCGGGGATGGCTTTTCAGGATGCGTGGAATCTCGACCTGGAAAGGCTGAAGGATTGTTGTATTCATGTCATGAGTCCAGAGGGAAAGCTTATTCCGTTCTGTGCTTATAATCTGACTTCTGCCGATGGAACTTCTCTTTACCGGAGGCCTTCATGAAATTAACGCCTTTAGGACCTTGGATAGCACGTAAACTAGATATTGAAAAACAAAATAGCAGAAGGTTAACCCGCGAGTTAATAGAAGCTTACCAGTTGGATAAGCTTAATCAGACTCTTGAACTCGCCTCAACCCGAAGCATTTTTTATAAACATCTTTTGGCAGGCTGCAATTTAAAACTTAAAAATTTAAAGCAGTTAGAATGTCTGCCATTTACGACGGCTGAAGATATCCGCATAAATCCGCTGCAGCTTCTTACCGTTTCCCAGGGGGAAATTGACAGGATTGTCACCTTGCAGAGTTCGGGGACTACGGGTCAGCCTAAACGGATTTACTTTACTGCCGCAGATCAAGAATTAACGATTGAGTTTTTTCAGCAGGGTATGGCAACGCTGGTTGAACCGGGGGCACGCGTCTTGATTTTGCTGCCGGGAAAGAATCCCGGCAGTGTCGGAGATTTGCTGAAACAGGCTTTAACTAGGCATGGGGTTGAAAGCATAGTCTATGGCCCGGTTTTTGATCCTGCCGAAACACTAGCGGTAATCCAGAAAGAAAAGATTGACTGTTTAGTCGGCATTCCGGTACAGGTGCTTTCCTTAGCAAAATACCGCGATGCGAATGGTCTGCCGGTTTCAGTGGGAGTTAAGAATGTTCTATTAAGTACGGATTATGTACCTGAAGCAATCGTTCAAGCATTACAAGAAGCTTGGGACTGTCGAGTATTTAATCATTATGGTTCAACAGAAATGGGTCTGGGCGGCGGTGTAGAGTGCGAATTTTTACACGGGTATCACTTGAGAGAAGCTGATTTGTACTTTGAAGTGGTCGATCCTGTGAGCGGTGAAGTACTGCCTGATGGGGAATATGGAGAGGTTGTCTTTACGACGCTAACCCGTCAGGGAATGCCGTTAATCCGTTATAAGACGGGTGATTTTTCACGCTTCTTAAAGGAACCCTGTCCGTGTGGAACCGTATTAAAACGGATGGATAAAGTGAGAGGAAGGCTAAAGGGTACAGTTCAGCTGCGAAATGGCCAATGTATAAACATCAGTGAACTTGATGAGATAATACTAGGACTGAAAGGTGTTGTCGATTTTTCAGCCGAATTGCACGAAGGTAAAGAGCAGCTTCTAAAGATTACTGCATTTGAGGCTGAGGGAAATCAGATATCTATTGAGCCGGAAGCGGTAGTCCACGCTCTAGCTGCGCTTGAACCATTAAATAAAGCTGTAAAGCAAAAGAATTTAAAAGTTCAAGTCCAGGTTAAGAATGAAGAACAGAAAAGAAGGATAACAAGCAGTAAACGCGTGATCGTCATCATTCCAGAAAGCGGTGAATTATGATGAAGGACAAAATACCGGATTCCACAGTATCAATAACGGGAATAATAATAGCTGCAGGTTTTTCTTTTCGGATGAAAACATTAAAACAATTATTGCCCCTTAATGGGCTTCCGGCAGTTATACAAGCCGTGAAAAGTATGCAGGCTGGCGGTCTCCAGGATATAATAGTTGTAGTCGGGCATAAATCAGAGCAGCTGATCCCCCTGCTTCGAAATTTAAATGTGAAAGTCCTAATTAATGAGCGTTATGCGGAAGGGATGTTTACCTCAATTCAGACAGGAGTGGCAAATCTTCCCCCGCAAACTAAAGGCTTTTTTCTCTTGCCGGCAGATACACCCATTATTTCTGCGGAAACTATTCCATCTTTAATCCATGCCTTTCAAACTCAAAATGAAATCGTTTATCCTTGTTATCTAGGGCATAGAGGACATCCTCCTTTAATCAGTGCTCGGTATATACCGGATATTTTGAGCTGGAAAGAAGAGGGCGGGCTGCGGGCTGTTTTAAACTGTTTTGAAAACTATGCTGTAGATGTACCGGTTAATGATCGGGGGATTTTGCTGGATATGGATACACCGAGTGATTATCTGAAACTTTGCAAGTTCTGTCGAGAAAATCCAATACCTTCGATTAAGGAATGTGAAATGTTGCTGGATCTTGAAAATGTCCCGGTTGATGTCCGCAATCATTCCCAGTCAGTCGCTTCCATGGCTTGTGAAATAGGGAGGCGGCTGAATGAAGTTGGCTGCCAGTTAAATCTGCCGCTCATCCATGCAGCAGGAGTTTTGCATGATATTGCTAAAGGGGAGCATAACCATGCCCTTAAGGGAGCCGACCGTTTAGCTGATTATCCTGAAGTTGCAGAAGTTGTTGCTGCACATATGGATATCTGTGTTTCTTCATCAGAATTTCCGGACGAAAAAGAAATTATCTATCTTGCGGATAAACTTGTTAAAAATGATCAGTTAGCAGGATTACAGTCTAGATTTGCCTTTGCACTTGAGAAATATAAAGATGATCCAATGGTAAGGCAGAAGGTAATGGAACGGCTAGAAAATGCTTTAATGATTAAAGATAAAATTGAAGCTCTTTTAAAAATGCCCTTTGGAGAGCATAGGGCTGGAACACTTGAGGGGGAAATAAAATGGATGATATCAAAGAAGGCTTGCAGGAGATTGCCGGCGGAAACAGTCAGGCAGCAGTTCTCGTGACCATTGTAAGTGTTAAAGGTTCAACTCCGCGCAGTCCCGGTGCCAGGATGATCGTTTTTGGGGATGGGCGGACGTACGGAACGATTGGCGGCGGATGCGGGGAAGCAGAGGTTCGCCGTGAAGCGCTTAATGCTTTACGTTATAGAATAAATAAGTGGTATACCCTCGATATGACGAATGATACGGCAGAAGAAGAAGGTATGGTCTGCGGCGGAACAATGGATGTGTTTATTGAATATGTCGATGAATCCCAAGCCGAATTCTTGAGCAAATGTTTGCAGTTTATAAATCAGAAGGATACGTTTGTTTTACTAACCTTAGTTCGTTCTGATGATTCAGCTCAGGTCGGTAAAAAACTTCTAATTACAAATTCCGAGCATCAATTTGGTGATTTAGGCTGCCCTGATTTGAATTCTGCCGCAATTGAGCTATATGCCGCGATTGGAAAAGAAAATAAGCCTCGGCTGATTAATCTTGATCATGAATTCAAGGTTCAGGAGAATAATACAGGTTTTAAATATCAGTTATTTTACGAAAAAGTAACTGCCCCTATTGAACTGCTTGTCCTTGGCGGAGGGCATATTGCTTTGCCTTTATGTGAAATGGGAAAAATTTTAGGTTATCATGTCACAGTAGTCGATGATCGCCCTTATTTTGCAAATACACAACGGTTTTCAAGCGTTGATAAAGTCATCTGCAATGATTTTTGTAAAGCTTTAGAAGAGATCGAGGTTACTCCAGCTACTTTTATCGTCATAGTGACCAGGGGGCACCGCCATGACAAAATTTGCCTGCGTCAGGTTATCGAGAGACCGGCGGGATATATTGGCATGATTGGCAGTAAACGCAGGGTAAAGGCCTTAATGAGTGAGCTCGCTGAAGAAGGAATATCTGTTGAACTCTTAAACAAGGTCTATTCGCCGATAGGACTGAAAATTTCGGCTGAGACCCCTCAGGAAATTGCAGTAAGCATTTTAGCAGAAATAATTCAGGTCCAGCGTGGATAATAACGAATTGTAAAAAGGAGGAAGCGCTTTGCTCCCTCTTAATCCATCATATACTTTGGCCTAATATTAAATTCCTGGAGTTTACGGTAAAGAGTACTGCGTCCAATTCCCAATAAACGTGCCGCTGGAGCGATTTTACCGTCCGTTTTATTTAGAGTTTGCAGTATTGCTTGTTTGGTCAACTGTGAGAGCAAAGGACCTTCTGAAGAGGCCGGGACAGTCAATTGTTGAATGAAATCTCGGGGCAAATCAGCCGCTGTCAAGACGGGACCTTGCGATAAGGCGACCATACTATAAAGGAAATTTTCGAGCTCCCGAATATTACCAGGCCAGTTATAGGTAAAGAGATGAGCGTAAACATCTCCGGAAATACTGTACTGCGGTTTACCCAAGGATTGGCAAGCCCTATTGACAAAATAAGGGGCAAGATCCCAAATATCTTCCATGCGTTTGTGAAGCGGCGGAAGAGTAATCGTTACAACTTTTAGTCTATAATATAAATCTTGTCTGAACTTTCCTAGACTGACCAGCTCTGCAAGATCCTGATGTGTCGCGGTAATCACCCGGACATTAAGTTTTTTTATTTTATCATCGCCAATTCGAGTGACTTCTTTTTCTTGTAAAACACGGAGAAGGAGAACCTGAATATCCGAAGGCATATCCCCAATTTCATCCAGAAAGATAGTACCTCCATTTGCAAGTTCAAATTTGCCGGCTTGTCCTCCTTTTTTGGCTCCAGTGAAAGCACCGTCTGCATAGCCAAATAATTCACTTTGAGCTAAGGAAGGGGGTAGGGCGGCGCAGTTTATAGCTACAAATGGTCCATTTCTTCGAGGACTCATTTGATGAATATGACGGGCCATCACTTCTTTGCCTACACCGCTTTCACCTTGGAGAAAAACGGATATATCTGAGTCTGCCGCCTTAGCAGCCAAGTCATAGACCTCTTTAGTTACTTGGCTGCGGCCTAGCCAGGGAACCTGTACACTAATGCCGATATTGGCAGATAATACAGGCGTCGATGTATAGATAGACTTATGATGCTCTATACAAGAAAGGGGTTTTTCCTTTTTTACGGGTATTGGTATCACGGGTGAAAGGGTTGGGGGCGGCATTCTAAAGAAATCCTCATAGTCTTGTTCCGAATGCTTGCTTTTTTGGAGTTGAAATAGACGCATATTTTGTTCAATCATTCTGGCCCCCATTAAAGCAAGTTCGAGCAGCGGTTGATTTCGGTTAGCAGACGCACTGGAAATATCAAGTATGCCTTCAACTTCACCGTCACTGTTATAAATAGGAGTAGCCCAACAATTTAAAAAGTGATTTTCGGCAACGAAATGATTGGAACCTAAGATTTTTATGGGTGTTTTTTCAGCCAAAGCAGTACCGATCGCATTCGTGCCTTTAATATTTTCATGCCAACAAGCGCCTGGGGCCAGACTTACCTTCTGGGCACGGGTCATGAAAGAAGGATCGCCGACAGCATTCAGCACATAGCCTTCACGGTCGGAAATGAGCACAATGTAATGAAGATCGCGAAAGATTTGAAGAATATGAGGCAAAACCAGTTCAGAAGCTCTTAACAAAGGTTCATGTTCTTCACAACGCTCTTGCAGTAGATGAGCGGGCAAAACTTCCTTATCAAGGATTCGCTCACTAATTCTGTAATTCTGTGAGCGAAGCCAGGAACGATAAATAACCGGATCGATATCAGAACTAGAGTTTGATCCAGAGACAAAACGATCCCAGTTCTCCTTCATCCGTGTGTCCTCCTTTAACTTCTTAATTCAAATTATACTGCAAGTTATCAAAACCTTTCAACAATTGAATTGAATTTAGTTAGATTTAATTTGATTTAATATGATTTAATTTGAGATATTTGAATTATAATTGGAAAATATATCTAATTTGAGGTGAGGGTAATGGCTAAAAAGAAAATTTACCTCGTGAGACACGGACGAATTAAATCAGATGAGGAAAAACGATATATAGGTCAATCCGACTTAGAACTGACTGAAGAGGGAATTTTGCAGGCTCAAAAGCTTTATCAAACCTTAAAGTCCAATCCTTTGGATCAGATCTATTGCAGTAATTTAAGGCGGACCCAAAAAACAGCTGAAATCATAGGAGCGGGAAGAGGTCTTGTTCCTGTTGTATTGCCGGAGCTCCGGGAAATTAATATGGGTATTTGGGAAGGTGAAAGATTTGCAGATATACGAGCAAATTACCCGGATGAGTTTGAGCGTCGAGGGCAGGATCCAGCCAATTTTAAACCCTTTGGAGGAGAATGTTTCAAAGATCTATATGACCGGGTTATTCCAGTGTTTGAACGAATAATAAATGAGACACAAAAAGATATCCTTTTTGTGTCCCATGCAGGAGTGAATAGGGTCATCCTGGCTTATGCCTTAGGACTGCCACTTAGAAATATTTTTAAATTAAAGCAGGAATATGGATGTTTAAATGTGATCAGTTTTAATGGCAAAACGCTATGCGTAGAAAAGATGAATAGCACTTAAGTATTTTCCTTAAGTATTTTCCTCGAGTTCAATTCCTGCCATCTTAATAAGATATAAAGCATTTCTCGTTGTTGAAATTCCTTTCCTCAGCGTATAATCAAAACGAATTTCCTGATTCTGATAATACTCTCGGAAATGATAGTTTTTAATACGACCGTTACTTTCTGTTTCAAGCTCTCCAAGCTCTAGGTCATGGGTCGAGATAAGTCCCAGTGCGCCATCCTTTTGCAATTGTTTAATCAACGCTTTGGCGCCAAAATGACGGTCATGGGAATTGGTCCCTTTAAAAATTTCATCGAGGAGGAAAAATACCGGCTTGTCGGTTTTGGCGGCTTCAACGATCTGTTTGATTCGTAGAATTTCTGCATAGAACGAAGAGATGCTTTGCTCTAAATTATCGCTGACCCGCATGCATGTCCAAAGATTCATCCTTGAGCAGCGGAATTGTTCGGCACAGACGGGAACACCGATATACGAAAGAACAAGATTGCTTCCTACGGTTCTGAGAAAGGTGCTTTTTCCAGACATGTTTGAGCCGGTAATCAATGTGATAGTTGAGGTTTGATTCATCTCAAAGTCGTTGCACACTCTTTTTTGAGTAAGCAGCGGGTGTCCCATTTTTTTAGCGGATAATCTGTTCTGATCGTCTATTGTCGGCATAATCCATTCTGGGTTCTCAAAGCGAATATTGGCCAGGCTGGAGAGTGCTTCAACCTCAGCAAGGACTTCCAGCCATTGCCTTAAACGCTTTCCGGATTCCTTTTTCCATTCTTCCAAGGCAATCATACATTGATAGTCCCAAAGGGTTAGGATATTAACGATCATAAATATTGCATTTTCTCGGTTAGAAATGCGTTCGGAGATCTGAGAAAGTTTTTGAATTTGCTGATACGCCGTTCGGCCCTTGGAATTGTGAAGATTCTCTTGGCGCACTTTAAGCCAAGGTGATGTAAACGTCTGTTTTTCAAGATGTTTGAGCATTTGAGCATACGTTTTTAAACTGGCCTCATAGCGATAAACTATGGAAAGAACCTGTGAACGACTTTTGCTATAGATTCTAAGAAGTATGTATTGAATGAGGACGAGTAGAACAGGAATTTGCCAGAGTACAAAAAAGTGAAAAGCATAGAGAATAATCATGAGAAGGGCTACTGCGGGAAGAACACGAACACCGAGCTTAAGCGAAGGTTGCAAATAGGCCTCGTTTGATTCCTCTGCCCATCGTAAAAGAGGGGCGGGAGGCTTAAGCTGATTGGAGATGAGGATTCCTTCCAATTCAAAGCGCTGGCGCCAGTCTAATTTTCGGGCCAGCTCTGTTACAGCGGCTTGCCGTTCCATAATCTGTGAAGGATCTTTTAGCGGGTTTTTGAGTATGTTTGCTAAAGCTTCACGTCCCATAGGGGTATGAGCCGAGTTAATCCATTGAAAAAACGACCCTTGTCCGAATAAGTCCAAATCAGAAGCATAAGGATGGGCGTCATCTTTAAAGTCTTCACCTGAATCCGTAAAATTGATCCAATTTCCGGATAAGCGGTATTCTCCCTGTCGGTTTAGATCTATTAATATTCTTAAGGAATTAAGTAGAGAAAGAACGCGCTTGTGTTGAAACGCGAGATATCCAAAGACAATGAGCGTAATAAATCCAAAAGACATACCTATTAAAGGATTTATGGTTCGATAGATAAAGAAGGCTAAGGCAAATCCTAAGACAATGGCGGTTATTCGATAGTTGCTCAAACGATTGGCAGTTCGCTGTTGCTTCTCCAATAGTTTTTCATAAGTCTTGATCCTTAAATTATAACTTTTATGGGGTTCTTTCATGGTACCTCCTGTTATCCGTTTTCTTTTTCTATGTCAGAGTATATGTTCATTTTATTCCACAAATAGCCAAATGAAAAGCAGGAAGGATTCATAGCAGGTACAAGAAGAAAATTGTTAAATAAATGCACGAGCTTTTAACATTTTAAAACTCGTGCGTTTTGTATAATAGTTTCAAGTTCTTAAAAATGAAAGTTCAGCATCATTTGGGAATCCCGAAACGAGAAGTGTACGGTTGAGGAATGCCAAGTCTGCGTTCTTCACGCTGCAACCAGCTGGGTTCAAGCTGTTCTTCAAGTCTTTCCCACCATAAAGGTTCTCTGCCGGGAAGGAAACCCATTTGTCTTTCTAATCTTTCCCACCAAGCCGGTTCAAAGCGTTCTTCGTATAATTCCCAAGAAAGGGGTTCGTACCCCCGAAAAGTGCCGTAAGAAGGATAACAGCATGGAAGATAATGATAAGGATAATAGTACATGAATTTCCACCACCTTAGAAAAATAATTAAATACATTGATCTAGTGGTATAATATTCCAAAATAAGGCGGGAGAAAGTTGGCCTATTCGTTTTCTTAAATTATTGAGAAAATATGTAAGTGCCCTTGGCAAAGGCCAAGGGATTGTCTTTAAACCGGTTAAAGAGTAAAGAAGTTATTCTAAATCGCTCTCCTTTGAAATAACATGGAAGCTTCTTCATTCCCAGTATAAGATCCATAATAATGTGAATGATAATGATCGACGCTTGTACAGCCAGTCAGAAGATGTGTGTGTCCGCCTTCTGGGCATGGTATACTGTGACCTGTGACGCCGCTTGCACAGTGAAGGTGCCCCTGATCGAAGGTTGTTACAGTACTATAATAATGAACATGAGATGGCCCCATGGGAACAGGGGGACCTGTAACCCCGGCCATCCAATGAATATGACCGTTGGTATAGGAAGTAGGGACTCGATAAGAATGAACATGATAATCTGATTCTAATCGCCTCATTCGGTTCACCTCGCCTTCTAATTACAGCTTATGCATTCTTAAGTACAAGGGTGAGATTAAGTCTATCGGTTGGTTTTAATACTTAATATTTTACGATTTAAAAAAGAAGATATTATATGATTTAGGAAGATTTTATTTACAGTAGGAGAAGTATCTATAATGAAGGTTCTGAGTTAAAATTAAATAGATACATTGAGGTTTGTCTGTAGGAGATACTTCCAGTTAAAGAAGGGTGGATATAAAGGTTTGGGTCACAGGGATAAAGATGCACACGAGTGGCGGATGGGATATACAACAGGAAGCTGTGCAGCTGGGGCAGCGAAGGCAGCCTGTCTTGTTTTAATTGATAAATCTTTGGATTCGACAATAGAAATTCCGCTGCCAAGCGGTGAACGCTTGAATCTTCCTCTTAAATGGACAGATAAATGGACAGAAAAGGAGAACCTTTGGGGAGAGCAGGGATTATCAAAGATGCGGGTGATGATCCGGATATTACCCATGGACTTGAAATCCAGGCCAGGGTCCGATGCCTTTCGGGTGAGGGTGAGATTCATATCCGTGGCGGAAAAGGGGTAGGCACTGTTACCAAACGGGGGCTTCAAGTGCCCGTTGGTCAATGCGCAATCAATCCAGTCCCGCAGCAAATGATTCAAAGTGCAGTCCGTGAGGTATTTCCTGTTGAGGAAATTGAAGTGTGGATTGAAGTTCCTTATGGTGAACGAATTGCTTGGCAAACCTTGAATCCAAGATTGGGAATTCTCGGAGGTATTTCGATTTTGGGGACTACAGGAATAGTTCGACCTATGTCGGAAGAAGCATTTAAAAATTCCATTCTGCCAGAATTAGATCAGGCACTGGCTTATGATCACCAGACGCTTATTTTGACACCGGGCCATTATGGTTTTCGAACAGCTGCGGAGAAATTAGGAGTACCGACAGAAGCTATTGTTCAAACAAGCAATTTTATCGGTTTTATTCTGGAGGAAGCGGCTTATCGCAAGGTCGAGAAGGTGATTCTCTTAGGACATATTGGCAAGTTAATTAAAGTGGCTGGCGGCATCTTCCACACACATAACCGTGTAGCAGATGCACGCATGGAAATCCTTGTGGCTCATGCCGCACTTCAAGGACTTTCTTTAGATAAGTTAATACGTCTTTCAGAATTTCCAACAACAGAAGGGGCGGCTACCGAGCTTATTGCATGGGGAGAACAAAGCATAATACATAAAATTGCGGCTCTGGCGAGTAAACGCGCAATGGAGCACGTTCAGGGAAGATTGAAAGTTGGAACGGTATTAACCTTACTCGACGGAAGCTTCATTGGATGGGATGAAAATGCGCGGCACTGGATTCAAGAAAAATGGAAGTGGCAGATAGAAGGATTTTAAGGGACGTTCTAGAATAGAATAATAATTATAAAATGACATTTTAATATGAAATATAAGTTAAGGTTCCTCTGCGGAGGATTAAAAGGGAAGTCGGTGTGATTCCGACGCGGTCCCGCCACTGTGAAAACAAGGTATCCTTTCATTATACCCACTGGGCAACCGGGAAGGGGAAAGGAGCAAAACTTGAAGCCAGGAGACCTGCCTTAATAGTTCACTAACCTACGAGCGATAGGGATGTGTTTAGAATGCTTAAGCTATAAACCATACCCAGGATGAGTCGTTCAAGGCTTATCTTTTTTTATGAGCAAATCCTTTTAGAAAATTCTGATATGGAAATATATAGGATTTAATTGTATGATTACTTTATAACGTTCGGGTTGAGTCGTGGGGGGAAAATAATGATAAAAGTCATCGGAATAGGACCGGGCAGCAGGGAATGGCTTCCGCCTGCAATAGATGAAGTTGTTGCGTCCTGTGAAGTATTATTAGGCGGAAAACGCGCGCTTGAACTCTTTCCTAATTTTCAGGGAGAAAGCCACATTCTCTCGGGAAAACTAAGCGAAGGAATTCAGCAGATACGTGTATCCTTAGCCGAAAAAAAACAGGTAGGGGTTTTAGTTTCTGGAGATCCGGGATTTTACAGTTTCCTGCCCATGTTAAAACGAGAGTTCCCGGAAACGGAAATTATTGTTTATCCAGGGATCAGTTCAATGCAATTTGCTTTTGCCCGTGCGGGTCTGCCTTGGCAAGAGGCTGAATTTGTAAGCGTTCACGGCCGTCCGCTAGAGCGATTGCCATTGACGCTTGAGAGACCTTTAGCTATTCTTACGGGAGGCGAAAATACTCCCCAGAAGGTAGCGGCTTATTATAAGCAGCATAGGATTGATTTGGAAATATCCGTGGGAAACCGTTTGGGTTATCCTGACGAAAAGTGGATAACGACAAGGGTCAATAACTTAATACAGGATACTGCAGAATACAATAATGCAATTGTTATCCTCTATCCGGGAGAGGTTCAACTTTTGGCGGATACAGGTATGGGCATATCTGATGAGGAGTTTATTCGGGGAAAAGTTCCCCTGACCAAGGCTGAAATTCGAGTTCAGGTCCTTGCTAAGGCAAAGATTCGAGAGACAGACAAAGTTTTGGATGTCGGAGCCGGGACGGGAAGCTTAAGTATTGAAGCTGCCCGTTTAGCAAAGAGGGGACTTGTTTTTGCTGTCGAAGAAGATCCGGAGGCTCAAGAGCTTATTTTATTGAACCGAGCAAAGTTTGGGATTCCTAATCTGCAGCTGTTTCGGGGAACAGCCCCTGAGCCTTTTAATGAGCTTCCTTTAGTTGATGTATGTTTAATTGGGGGAAGCAACGGTCACCTCAAAGAAATTATCGAGAGGCTCCCTCTGCGGAAAGGCGGGAGAATGGTTATGACAGCGATTACCTTAGAGACGGTAGGGAGTGGTTTAGAACTTCTGCAGCAACTGGCTTACAAGGAGATTGATGTTATCTCTATTCAAGCTGTTCGTTGGAAAGGTATAAAGAACTTTCATATGGCACAGGCCTTAAATCCTGTATTTATTTTGAGTGCGACAAAAGCGAGTCAATAGATTTGAATTCAGATAGGGAGAAGGAAGTCTTAGATGGCAATCGAAGGAAAGTTTTATGGAATTGGAGTTGGACCGGGGGATCCGCAGCTTTTAACCCTGAGGGCTGTTGGAGTGTTGAAAAATGTGGATATAATTGCTGTGCCAAAATCAAGGATGGAGCGGGAGAGTGTCGCTTGGGACATTGCCAAAGTTCATTGCCCCGAGAATGTTCGGATACTTGAGCTGGAAATGCCGATGACTTCAAATAAAGAAGTACTCCAAAAGGCCTGGCAAAATGCTGCAGATCAGATCATGGAAGTCATGCATACCGGTAAATCTGTGGCGTTCCTAACCTTGGGGGACCCGTCTTTCTACAGCACGTATATTTATCTTTTGAACCTCTTGAAAAAAGAGTTGAACCCCGAACAAATTGAAACAGTTCCGGGAATTACGGCCATGGCAGCAGCCGCTGCGAAAGTGAATCAACCTTTAGCGACGGGAGATGAACCCCTCCTGGTATTGCCAGGGGTTGAAGGCCTGGATCAATACACAGAGATTCCCAACGTGGTGATGATGAAGGCTTCACGCAATCTGCCGGAGGTTCTTCGAAATCTCCAAAAAAGCGGGGGAAAGGCGATTTTAGCAACTCGTGTCGGGCAAGCGGGGGAAGAGATTTGCGAACTGACAGAGCAGGACGAAATGGAAAAGATCGATTATTTAAGCCTAGTGCTTATTCGGAGGGAATAATATGGAGGCAAAAACAGGACAGGTCATTTTTGTTGGGGCAGGACCCGGTGATCCTGAACTGATAACCCTTAAAGGCAAAAAAGCTCTTGAAGCTGCGGATCGCGTGATTTACGCAGGGTCTCTGGTTAACCCGGAACTCCTTCAATATTGTCGGCCGGGAATTCCCTTGCATGACAGCGCGCATTTAACGTTAGAAGATACTCTGCGCCTGATGATCGAAGGAGTAGAGCAAAAAGAAATTGTGGTCAGGCTCCATACGGGGGATCCGAGCGTTTATGGCGCAATTCAGGAACAGATGGAGCCTCTTGAAAAAAAGAACATTCCTTATACTGTAATTCCGGGAGTGAGTTCAGTTTTTGCTGCAGCTGCTTCGGTTAAAAAGGAGTTTACTGTGCCTGAAGTCAGTCAGACGGTTATCTTGACCCGTTTGGCTGGGCGTACTCCCGTTCCGGAACGGGAAAGCCTTGCTGAACTCGCAAAGCATCGGGCGAGCATGGCTATTTTCCTAAGTGTGCAGGATATGGGACGTGTGGTTCAAGAACTGCTTGCCGGCTATTCCCCGGAAACGCCGGTCGCCGTGATTTATCGTGCGAGCTGGGAGGATGAACAGCAGGTTTATGGAACTTTAGCAACCATTGAAGAAAGGGTTAAACAAGAGGGGATAAAAAAACAAGCTCAAATTCTGGTGGGAGATTTTTTGAATTTCCACGAAGGATCGCGCTCTAAACTTTATGATCCTGAATTTACCCATGAATATCGGACGGGACAAAAATCATGACTGTTTTTTCAAATAATACATGGACTATAGCGAAAAAGGCCCTTCGAAGCGCGGTTATCGTTCTTACGGACCAAGGTTTAGTTACTGGGGTAAGAATTATCGAAACGTTTCAAGAGCGTAAAGTTAGCAGTTTCTCTATTGGGGAGTCAGCTTTTCTGTTTGATAATCCGGTAGAGCCGGAGCTTTGGATTCATAAAAAATGCGATGTTTCTCAGATGATAAGGGAAAAGTATAATTGCCATAACTTCGAACGTCTATCGGAGATTTTACCGGATTTATGGCGTGAAGCCTTCTTACTTATTTTTGTGATGGCTGCAGGAATTGTGGTTCGGCAAATCGCTTCTTTAATTCAAAGGAAGGATTGCGACCCTGCCGTGCTAGTATTGGATGAAAAGGGACAGTTTGTTATTTCCCTGCTCTCGGGCCATCTCGGGGGCGCCAATGCCTGGACCCAGGAGCTCGCTGATCGACTGGGAGCTCAACCTGTAATTACGACGGCGACCGATGTTCACGGTCTAATTGCTCCCGATGAATACGCTCGGCGACTTGGATGGTCGGTCGAACCCATAAACGGATTAAAGAAAGTTAATCGGTATCTATTAGACAAAGGGCAGCTTAAAATTTGGTCGGAGATCCACTTATCTCCTGAGCATCCTTTAAAGAAGGATAAACATTATTATTTTGTTAGTGCAGAGGAAAAAGAAACAGCTCAAATTTGGGTGACTCCTTTCTCGAGGCCTTTGAGGGGTAAGGAGAAAATTCCGAATGAGAAAGAAGAAAAGCTTCCCTGGCTGATTCTGGTGCCAAGAGCACTATGCATAGGAGTAGGAAGCCGGCGGGGAATAAGCAAGGAAAAAGTTCTTGAAGCTATTCAAGCTTCTTTGACTAAGATCAAGGCAACGGATCAAAGCATCCTTGGAATTTTCAGCATTGATATAAAGCAAAATGAAGCGGGAATTGTTGAAGCAGCCCAAGAACTGGGTGTTCCGTTTCAAAGCTTTACTGCCAGTGAGATACAGAACGCTGTTAACCGACAGGAGTTGTCACGTTCGGAATTCGTGAAAGAAAAGATTGGAGTGGATGGAGTATGCGAGGCAGCCAGCCTGTTGGGGACGAAACAAGGGGAACTCATTCTTCCCAAGCAGATACGAAACGGAGTAACCGTTGCGATAAGTATGGAAAGATCTTTGTTATAGGAATCGGACCGGGAAGTTCGGAGCATATGACGGTGCGAGCCCAAAAAGTATGGGAAGAGGTTGAAATCGTTGCAGGCTATATTACCTATATCGATCTCGTTCGCCCTTTTATCGGTGAGAAAAAGATAGTTTCGACAGGTATGCGTCAGGAGATCGACCGCTGCCGTGAGGTCGTACGGTTGGCGCAGGAGGGAAACTCAGTCGCTCTTGTCAGCAGCGGTGACGCTGGGATTTACGGTATGGCCGGAATTCTGATTGAATGCCTGCAAGAGGCGGGCTGTATCGATATGCCTTTGGAGATTATTCCCGGTGTGACTGCAGCCAACGCTGCGGCATCTCAGCTTGGTGCGCCGCTCATGCACGATTTTGCAGTGATCAGCTTAAGCGATCTTCTTACACCCTGGGAGCTAATCCTCAAACGGACGCGTTTAGCGGCTGAGGGAGATTTCGTACTTGCGATCTACAACCCTAAAAGCAAAGGACGGCAGGAACAAATCGAAGAAATCCGCAAGCTCCTTTTAGAGATCCGTTCACCTGAGACTCCTGTGGGAATCGTGCGTGAGGCCTTGCGGGGAGAGACTCCGCAAGTCACGATATCCACCTTGGAAGAATTCACGCGTTTACCGATCGATATGCTGACGACGGTGATCATCGGAAGCTCACAGACCAAGGTCATTGGACCCTATATGGTGACTCCGAGAGGATATGTTTTATGAACCTGTTCGTTCTGGCAGGGACTGAGGATGGACGTCATTTGGCAGGTGAACTGGAATTGCGCGGACATCAGGTCTGGGTTTCAACGTTAACAGAATACGGAGCGCAAATTGCTGAGGCTCAAGGCTTGCAAACGCGTTATGGAGCTTTAAATCAAGCGGAGTTTATAGCGCTGATTCAGCAAAATTCAATTGAGGGTTTGATTGATGCGACTCATCCCTATGCAGAAAAAATTCATGAGTTAGCCCGACATGTAAGTGAAGAGGTTGGAATTCCTTATTTACGCTGGGAAAGGCCAAAGATTGTTCAAGAAACTTCTCCGCTGATTCATTGGGCGGCAGACTTGGCGGAAGCCGGTGCACTAGCATGCCGCTTGGGGCAGCGGATCTTTTTAACGACGGGCAGCAAAAATTTAAAGGACTGGCTTGAATTGCCTGGCTTTAAGGAGCGCGAAATTTTTGCCCGCGTTTTGCCTCGTTCCGAGGTTCTAGTTCAGTGTGAGGCACTTGGACTTAAGCCGTATCAAATTATTGCAGCGCAGGGGCCTTTTAGTCAGCGTTTCAATGAAGCGCTTTGGGAGCAGTTGAAAATTGATGTTGTAATCACCAAAGAAAGCGGACAGGTTGGGGGTACGGACGAGAAGATTAAATCCTGTCTTAATCTAGGAATTCCGGTTATCGTTTTGGAACGCCCAAGGACAGAGTACTCGGAACCTATGGAATCAATGGAGGATTTTATGAAAAGGGTGGAGGAGTTAAAATGACGACGGAAATCATTCTTCTTGGGCACGGCAGCCGCCGGAAGGAAGCGAATGAAGGATTAATAGAAGTTGCCCATAAGGTTGAAACAATATTAGGAGAAAAAGTTACCCCGGCATTTATGGAGAATGCCGAACCCAGCTTGCCGAAAGTTGTGGAGGCGAAAGTAGAAACCGGGGCTCAGCGGATTGTGATTATGCCTTTATTTCTTTTTCGGGGAATTCATGTTACGGTCGATATTCATAATGAGGTCCGGGAAATTCAGGAGCAACACCCGGACGTGGAGATTGTCTTTACGGCAGAACTTGGCGCGGATGATGCCATTGCTTCCTTAGCATGCTCAAGGATTAAGGAGGCCATAGGAGTATGAGCGATTTTCTGACCGATCCGGCTCAAATAGAACGTGACAGCATGTCTTTTATCCATCGTCATTTGCAAAAGACATGGAAAAAGCAGGAGCTTAAGATCGTCGAACGGTTAATTCATACGACTGGAGATTTAGAGCTGGAATCAGTGATTGCGATTCATGAACGTGCCGTTGAGGCTGGACTTCAGGCTTTAAAACAAGGGGCGCCAGTTATTACGGATGTGGAAATGGTCCGTGCAGGTATTGCCAAAAAGGCTCTTGCTGATTTGGGAGGAAGCGCGGAATGTTTTTTAGGAGACCCGCGTATACCCGAAAAAGCGGCCGAGTGGGGACTGACTCGAACCATGACTGCCTTGCGTTTAAATAAAGAACGTTTGAACGGTGCCATTGTCGCAGTTGGCAATGCGCCGACGGCTTTAGTGGAAGTCTTAGAGCTTGCACAGAATCCTGAATACCGGCCTGCTTTGATTGTCGGGATTCCTGTAGGGTTTGTCGGAGCGAAGGAAGCCAAGGATCTGCTTTGGCAGAAGCAGGAGATTCCCTCAATTACAGTGCTGGGAACGCGCGGGGGCAGCCCGCTTGCGGCATCGGCTGTCAATGCACTGATTTATTTGGCTGTCGGGAGAACGGTTTAAATAAGCTTACTTTATGAGAACAAATGACCATGATTTTGATTTACATCGGTCACTCTGTAAGCTGCGCGGACAAGACTAACGCGTAAGTCCTCCGCTGCGACGGGAGGTCGCATGATTACCATCCTTGGCACATGCGACACTTGACACATCCATGTGTCTTCGCTGGCCAAATCGGCTCCTGCCTCACTGGCCAGTTGGAAACGTCCTGTTTCCAACCCGTCTCCGCTGCGGACTTTTCGCGAAGTCTTGTTGCCGCTCGCTTTGAAGCCGTTCCCTCCTGTAAATCAAAATCCTTCTGCAATTTTGTATTTCATGCCTTTGAATTCTTCTAAGCAAGTTTCGATTACAGAAAGCGAGGACTCTACGCCGAGCTACAACCAAGCTTGGCAAAACTGCCTCAGATTTAGCGGGACGAGTCACACGATGTGACTCGCCGATACTGAGCCAGGGATGGCGAATTTGAGGGTATCCTGCAGCTTTCATCAAGCGGTTTTGCCCTTAGCTTGGTCTGCGAGCGTACGTCTAAGCTTCTGTAATGAAACTCTGCTTTAAAAATACTAATTTCAGGAGGTGATTTAAAAGTGAGTCATGATGAAATAGAAACAGAGAAACAGCTGAAGCCTCAGAAGCAAGGACAATCGCCGAAGCATCCCGGCGCAGCTCGGCTTATGATTCAAGGGACCTCTTCAAATGTGGGGAAGAGCGTTTTAGCAGCAGCTTTCTGTCGGATTTTTTATCAGGAAGGGTATCAGGTGAGTCCGTTTAAAGCGCAAAATATGGCGCTGAACTCTTTTATTACAATTACTGGCGGAGAAATGGGCCGTGCTCAGGTCGTTCAAGCCCAGGCCGCGGGAGTTGAACCGGATGTGCGGATGAACCCGATTCTTCTAAAACCGACTGGACATACGGGGTCTCAGGTTGTGATCATGGGAAAAGCACAGGGCACAATGTCAGCACTTAGTTATCACGGTGAATATCAAAGAAAAACTTGGCCGGTGGTACAAGAAGCCTTGCATGCTCTTCTCAAAGAAAATGAAGTGGTAATCATTGAAGGCGCAGGCAGTCCGGCAGAAGTGAATCTAAAACAAAATGATATTGTCAATATGCGGGTTGCCCTTGAAGGGCAAGTTCCCGTCTTGCTTGTTGCCGACATTGATCGGGGCGGAGCCCTTGCATCTGTCGTGGGTACTTTGGAATTGTTGGAACCGGAAGAACGGCAGATGATTCGAGGGATTATCCTAAACAAGTTTCGTGGTGATCTCGCACTTCTTCAACCCGCACTTGATTTCTTGGAACAAAAGACAGGAATACCTGTGGTTGGAGTTGTTCCCTATTTCGATCATTTCCGGATTCCTGAAGAGGATTCGGTTGTTTTGGAAGAACGGGGAACATCGGGAACAAAGCTTAAACAGGGCAGTAGAAAAGATGCTGACGGTGAGCATGAAACAGATTCCTTATCTTTGGATCATTTAGATATTGCGGTCATTCGTCTGCCTTATCTCTCGAATTTTACGGATTTTGATCCTTTGGAAGATGAAGCCGATGTGACTTTGCGGTATGTGAAAGAGCTTGAAGAATGGGGCAGCCCTGATTTGGTTATCATTCCCGGGAGTAAAAATACATTGGCAGATCTTCGCTTTTTATGGGAAAGTGGATTAGCCGAGAAAATTTATTCTGTATGGAAAGAAGATCTTCCTGTGATTGGAATTTGCGGAGGTTATCAGATGTTGGGGAAGGTTGTCCGCGATCCTTTGCATACGGAGTCTGATTTAGAAGAAATTAAAGGGCTGGGAATTCTTCCGATGGAGACCGAGTTTGCACTTGAAAAGCATACGGTGCAAAGCCGAGGAACCGTAATCCTGAATTCTCTTTTTCTTGATAAATGTCAAGGCGAGGAAGTTCAGGGTTACGAAATACACATGGGCCGTTCCTTCGCGGAGGGATCCCCGTTATTCCAAATCAAGGGGCGGGAGAAAGTTTATGGAGATGGGGTTCAGGCGGGAAGTGCTATAGGGACCTATTTGCATGGACTTTTTGATAACGATTCACTGCGAAGTGCTTTGCTTGAGTGGCTTTGGGAAAGAAGAGGAGAAAAGCGTTCGGCGAAACGTTCCCCTTCTCAAGCAGCCATTCGAGAACAGGCCTTTAATGAACTCGCTGAACTTGTACGTAAAAGTATCGACTTGGAAAAAGTTCGTCATATTATGGGTCTCGGAAGTGAGTGTTCAAGGTGATCATTTCTTCAGCAGGGTCTTACTTATGGGGTTTTGTTTTGGATCAGATTATAGGGGATCCCCGGGGATGGCCTCATCCCGTTGTTGGAATGGGGAGGCTGATTGCTTGGGGTGAGAAATATTGGAATTGTGGAACTTCCCGACTACGCAAGTTACGCGGAGCGTTCCTGGCTATTCTCGTGATAAGTTTCAGCTTTTTGCTGACAGCGGGTCTTATCAGGGGGGGCGCTTACGTTCATCCTTGGTTAGGCAGGGCATTAGAAGTGGTGTTATTCGCTTCGACACTTGCCGGGAAGTCCCTGTTGGACGCCGGTAAAACGGTTTCGACACCGCTGAGACAGGGAAATCTTCCTGAGGCGCGGCAAAAGCTGGGCTGGTTTGTAAGCCGAGATACGAGCAATTTGGCTGAGGCGGAGATTGTTCGGGGGGCTGTTGAAACGTTAGCAGAGAATTTCGTTGACGGAATTCTTTCACCCTTATTTTTCATGGCTGTAGGCGGGGTACCTTTGGCAATGGCCTTTAAGGCTGTCAGTACGCTTGATTCTATGATTGGATATCGAAATGAGCGCTATCAGGATTTCGGTTGGTTTGCTGCACGAACGGATGACTGGGCAAACTATATTCCAGCCCGACTCGCGGTAGGATTTTTGCTTTTCGCGGGGTGGCTTAAGAAGCTGCCTGTTCGCCATGCTTATTTGATTTGGAAACGAGATGCCAAAGCTCACCCAAGTCCGAATGGAGGGAATCCTGAGAGCATCGCTGCTGGTTTACTCGGAGTTCGTTTAGGGGGAATCAATATCTATGACGGCGAAATTCACCATCGAGCGGAAATGGGTGATCCTTTACATGAGCTGACGTGGAGGGATATTGTTGCTTGTGAGGGGCTTATCCGGTGGGCAACGTGGCTCTCCTTTAGCACGTTTTTGCTGCTGATTCTTATCGTTAAAGGGGGCGGTCTATCGTGAGTATTCCACGTGTTGTAATTGCAGGAACGCATAGTGGTGTGGGCAAGACAACCCTTGCAACAGGGATCATGGCTGCGTTAACGCAGCGAGGCCGTTCGGTGCAAGGATATAAAATCGGACCTGATTATATTGATCCTACCTTTCATGCATTGGCGACCGGGCGTCCCTCAAGGAATCTTGACCGCTGGCTTTTAGGGGACCACTTCGCCCGTATTTTTGCAAGAACGGCAAAAGATCATTGGGCTGTCATCGAAGGGGTAATGGGGCTTTTTGATGGAATGTCGGGGACTCAGGGCTTTGGGAGTACAGCCGACGTTGCCAAAGAGCTTAACGCACCGGTAATCCTTGTCGTTGATGCGATCAATATGTCCCGCAGTGCGGCAGCCTTGGTTCATGGCTTTTGTACCTTTGATCCGGAAGTCAAGATTCAAGGCGTAATTCTCAACCGCGTTAAATCGAGTTCCCAAGAAAAGCTATTAAGAGAAGCGATGGCAGAAATAGAAGTTCCGATTGTAGGGGCAGTTCCTAAGGAAGAGGCCCTGCATCTTCCGGAACGCCATTTGGGGTTAGTGCCTTCTCAGGAACGTAAATTCCAGGATTCCTTCTGGGAAGACTTATATCGAATCATTACAAAATATATTGATTTGGATCAGCTTGAAAAAATAATGTTGAAAACATCCGATTATCTCGAAAAGAAGCCGACATCTTGTCGAAGAAATCCCGATGATTTTCGGCCGCGGTTAGGAATCGCTCGGGATGAAGCCTTTTCCTTTTATTATCAAGATGCTTTGGAAGAAGCTGAAGCATTAGGGTTTACGCTCATACCGTTTAGTCCTTTGCACGATTCGGCTCTGCCTGATCATCTGGATGGGATTTTTCTCGGCGGAGGTTTTCCGGAACTGCATCTTGAGGAACTGAGCCGGAACCATTCCTTTCATCAATCTCTTCAGGAATTTGCGGATTCAGGGAAAGCAATCTATGCGGAATGCGGAGGGTATATGTATCTCGGAGAATCGGTTAAAGATTTTGAAGGGAAACAGTTTCCAATGGTTTCTATAATTCCTATGAAAGCGGAGATGACTTCTCGTCTGCAAGGCTTGGGGTATCGAGCTGGGATTCTTGCTAAGGATACGTTCTTTGGTTCAAAGGGAACTTCTGTACAGGGTCATGAATTTCACTATTCCCAAGTTCAATTTAGAGCTAACCCGGAGACGGAGGGCTTTTACGCCTATCAATTGTTTAAAACAGGAAAGTTTCACAAAATGGAGGGATATGCAAAAGGAAATGTTTTTGGATCCTACCTTCATCTAAATTTTGCAGGTTATCCAGAACTTTGGCATTATTGGAAGTGCTGGATACAGGATAAAGGTGTCGAGAAATGATTCGTGTTTATACGGGAGACGGAAAGGGAAAAACAACCTCTGCCTTAGGGGATGCATTAAATGCTTATTCGCAGGGAATTAAAGTCTTAATCCTCCAATTCTTTAAAGGAAGTACCTATATGGGAGAGTTATATGGGTTAAATCGCCTAGGAATAACGGTTGTGCAATTGGGGACCGGGTGCAGATGGTCGGGGCTTATTCGAACAGGTCTTCGACATTGTACGGGGTGTGGAGAATGTTTCCGCGAGAACCGAAACCCTAAGATCGCACTGCCGCTGATTCAAGAAGGACTTCGCTTTTTAAAGGAACAGCTGCAAAGCGCGGAGTATGGCATGATCATTTTGGATGAAGTCAGTCATGCCTTAAAGCATGGTTTTTTGCAAAGGGAAGAGATCAATGGGATTTTTGGCTTAGGTCCATCAATTGAGTGGGTTTTGACGGGGAGAAACTTTCCGAAAGAGTGGCTGGAAACGGCTGACGAATGGTTTGAGCTGAAAGCAATTAAACACCCCTTTAAGGAAGGAATAAGAAGCCGCAGGGGGATTGAATATTGATGAGCGAATATTATGGTTGGGCTCAATGTCCGGGTACCTGTGGCGAGTGGATTCAAGGAGGCAAAGAGGGCATCCCTTTTCTTATCGATTGCCCGGTTAACCGCTATGTAGAGCTTGAAACTTACTGTGTAACACTGCCGGGAAAAGAAAATTCAGAATGGCGGATTTCACCGCAAAAAACAAAAACAGAAAAGGCGCTGATGCTTTTAGCTAAACGCATTGGCATAAACTTTAAGGGAACGGTGAAATTTCATTCTGAACTTCCTGTGGGTAAAGGCATGGCGAGTTCGAGCGCTGATCTGTCTGCGGTAATGGCTTCAGTACTCACTTCCATAGACATTTCTTGGAGCCCCGAAGATTTAGCCAAAATTGCCTTGACAATAGAACCCTCTGATCCTGTGATGTTTCCAGGTATTATAGAATTCGCTCATCAGGACGGGAAGTATATGCAGGAATTGGGGCCCAATGCGGAAGCCCATCTGCTTGTGCTTGATTGGGGCGGAATTGTTGATACCCAACGTTTTAATACTCTTTCCGGACTAAAGTTTCACTACAGAAAAAATGAGTTAAAAATTCAGAAGGCACTTCAGATTTTCTATGAGGGAATATCTGAATCCGATTTAGAAAAGCTGGCCTATGCAAGTACCATCAGTGCCCAATGCAATCAAGAGATTAATCCTAAGCCTTTTACACAAGAATTTATCCGGTTTGTACAGAGAATGGGCGGGCTTGGAATTTTGACGGCTCACAGCGGGACGATAACTGCAGGCATTTTCCCTCCTGAAATATCTGCAGGCCAAAAAGAGGAGATCTTAGAATCTCTTCATATCCAGTTCAAGCCTGCTCGGAGTGAGTGGATGGAAACACAAAACGGTGGTATTAAGAGCTTATCCCTTAAAGATAGACTTATAAAAGATAAAATTTAAGGTATATAGATTGTAAAATGGGGTGAGACGATTGCATGGAGGAAATTTGCGTGAGGCCGAGGAGAGATTCGGGAAGAATGATTTTATAGATTTGTCAGCCAATATTAATCCGTTCGGACCGCCGCAAGGCGTTTGGAAGAGATTACGCAGTGCTCTGCCGGAAATTATCCATTATCCAGATCCGGAAAATAAACGTCTTACACAAAAATTATCGGAGCAATTCAAGCTGCTGCCTGAGCAAATCTTGGTGGGAAATGGAGCAGGAGAGCTTCTTTTTACTTTGACGCTAGCCTTAAAGCCTAAAAAAGTACTTATTCCCGTACCGGGCTTCAGCGAATATGAACGAGCTGCTCGAGCTGTTGGAGCAGAAGTTCGATATATGAAATTAGGGGTAAAGGGATGGGACAGCCTGCCTCAGGTGAAGACTCCTGAAGATAAAAACCAATATATAACCCTATGGCAGCAATTACTTAATGATTGCGATCTGATCTATCTTAATTCTCCCCACAATCCCACGGGAAGTGTATTACGGGTAGACGAGCTTAAGATAATTCTTGAAATCGCACGGAAGTCTAATTGCTGGATTGTTTTTGATGAATCTTTTTATGATTTTTTGGATAACGATCTTCGCTGGACAGCAAGGATATTTCTTGAAGAAAATCCAAAGCTGATCGTTATTTATTCTATGACCAAATTTTTCTCCTTGCCCGGAATTCGCTTAGGTGTACTTTTTTCAAATCAAAAAGTGCTCGATTGTCTACAAAGATTTAGAGACCCATGGTCTGTTAATGTTTTGGCAGAAGAGGCAGGAATAGAGGCCGTTGCTGACTCTGTTTTTCCCATGGAAGTTCGTAGCAAGTTAAAGGACAGCAAGGACTTTTTTTATAGAGAATTTGAAAGAGCGAAGTTTAAAGCATTAACCTTACATTTTACGCACGTTAATTTTGCATTGATAGAAATTAAGGATCGAACTTCTTTGGAGATTGTTGAAAGACTGGGGAAGTTGGGAATTCTGGTCCGCAATTGTGATAGCTTTCAGGGGATAGAGGGACAGTACATTCGTGTAGCTATTAAGGATAAGGAAAGTATGAAACGCTTGATAGAAGGACTTCAGGCAATATATTAGCCTAGTGTTTATAACCGGTTGTCAGTAGGATAGCCGGTTGTTTTTTTAGAAGCAAATAAATGGGTGTAAGAGTCTGAAATATTTCGGTAATTGAATGGATTATAAAGTTTTCTGCGGAGATTTTTGACAGGAAAGACAATTGATGTTATATATCAGAAAAATTATTTCTTAAAAAATTAAAATAAATATTGTGAAAACATTGACAATCTAAATTGAAATAACTAGAATGTAATTGTAATATTAAATACCTATTTAAAATTATTACATAGAAAAGTGAGGTGAACAAATTAGCCCTTATAACCCCCTTACTTAGTGCGTTTTTTCGTTATTATCCTTAAATCAAGAAAATCTTAAATAGGAGGGCTATTGGATGAGTGCAGTGTTCTTGGCACGATTACAGTTTGCAGTAACATCGTCATATCACTTTCTCTTTGTACCACTCACATTAGGACTATCTGTTCTAGTTGCCATCATGGAAACCTTTTATGTTCGGACAGGCGACGAAACCTATAAAAAAATGACCAAGTTCTTCGGAAAACTTTTCCTTATCAATTTTGCCGTTGGTGTTGTTACAGGTTTGGTGCAAGAATTCCAGTTCGGAATGAACTGGTCTGAATATGCTCGCTTTATGGGAGATATTTTCGGAGCACCTCTTGCTATTGAAGCACTTTTAGCATTCTTTATTGAATCAACCTTTATGGGGATCTGGATTTTTACTTGGGATAAACTCCCGAAAAAAGTTCACTTATTGAGCATTTGGCTTGTAGCTATTGCAACTAACCTATCATCACTTTGGATTTTGATTGCAAACTCCTTCATGCAAGAGCCGGTAGGTTATATTTTAAGAAATGGCCGCGCTGAAATGAATGATTTCCTGGCAGTTGTGACAAATCCGCATGTTCTTTATCAATTCCCTCATACCGTATTGGGTGGATTTACAACCGGAGCATTTATCGTATTAGGGGTTAGCGCTTATCATCTATTAAAGAAAAGTTCAGTGGAACTTTTTAAAAAGTCTTTTAAAATCGCTATTGTTTTTGGGCTTATCAGCGTATTTGGAGTTGTAACTATTGGACACTTCCAAGGGGTTCACATGGTTGAGGCTCAGCCGATGAAAATGGCTGCAGCGGAAGCTCATTGGACGACTGAACAGCCTGCAGGATTTAATGTTATCGCTTCAATTGATGAAAATAACCAAAAAAATAACTTTGAAGTTAAAATCCCTGGGTTGTTAAGCTTCCTTTCGACCAATAGCTTTAATAGTGAAGTAAAAGGTATAAAAGAACTTCAGGCTGCTGATGTTCAGAAATATGGCTCTGGAGATTATGTTCCTCCTGTGACTCCGCTTTTCTGGAGCTTCCGTCTCATGGTACTTGCAGGAGTGTTAATGCTTCTCCTTGTTTTGGCCGGAATCTTCTCTTCAAAAAATATTGCTCAAAAGAATGGATTGTTAAAATTACTTCTATGGGCAATTCCTCTGCCTTACATTGCAAATACTACAGGTTGGTTTGTTGCTGAAGCAGGAAGACAACCTTGGATTGTATACGGATTGCAAAAAACGGCTTCAGGAGTTTCAACTGTAGTTCCTGCAGCTGCAGTTGTAACGACATTGATTGGTTTTACAGTGATTTATGGAGTATTAGCCGTAGTGGGTGTTTATCTCTTTGTGAAATATGCTAAACAAGGCCCGGATGCGATTGCAAATGAGCCTGCTGAAAATGTAGCGAAGGGGGCATCCTTGTGGACCTAAATATTTTATGGTTTATCCTAATTGCAGTTTTATTCATTGGCTTCTTCTTCCTTGAAGGATTTGATTATGGAGTTGGAATTTTACTTCCATTCCTAGGGAAGAACGACAACGAACGACGCGTTTTAATCAATACGATTGGACCTGTCTGGGACGGCAATGAAGTATGGCTGATCACAGCCGGTGGTGCTATTTTTGCAGCCTTCCCGAACTGGTATGCTACATTGTTCAGCGGATTTTACTTAGCGTTGTTCTTAATCCTCTTTGCCTTAATCATCCGTGGAGCCGCTTTTGAGTTCAGAAGTTCGGATCGCAGTCCTCAATGGAGAAATCTTTGGGACTGGGCAATCTTTCTTGGCAGTCTTCTGAATGCAATTCTTTGGGGTGTTGCTGTATCAGATTTGCTTCGTGGTGTTCCCATCGATGCGCAAATGCAATTTGCGGGAAATTTCTTTGATCTTGTTCCTCCATATGCTATTCTAGGCGGAGTATCCACTTGCCTCTTGTTTACACTTCATGGTGCTCTTTACCTATCCCTTAAAACTGAAGGCGAAATGCTGCAAAGAGTTCAAAATGCTGCCAAGAAAATTGGTGCAGTAACTGTTCCGGTTGTCGTAGTGTTTGCAGTAATGACTTACTTTCAAACGGATCTGTTTAAAAGTATTGGCGCTGTGATTGCTCTTCTCCTTTGCGCGGTTGCCTTGCTCGCAGCAAACTTTATGCTTCGGACAGGAAAAAGCGGCAAAGCATTTATATCGAGTGGTCTCACCTTACTGTTCTTAACTGTTTCTGTATTCTGGGGAATGTTCCCACGGGTTATGGTTTCAAGCTTAAAACCCGACTGGAGCTTGACAATTTACAATGCTTCTTCCAGCCCCTATACCTTAAAAATCATGACTATTGTTGCTTTAACCTTAGTTCCGATTGTTCTTGCTTATCAAATCTGGAGCTATTGGGTTTTCCGCAAACGGGTTACTGAAAAGGATCTCCATTATTAAAAGAATCTCATAACTTAACCGAGATAGGGCAAGTTAATCACTTGCCCTATTTTTTTAGCATAACCAGGAAAGTCGAGCGCTTATGAAGAATTAAGAGGATACAGAAATTGATTTGTAAAATTTTATTTAATGCAGCAGAAGAAGTCCTTTTAAGAATTAGGGGATGAAGACATGATTGATAAGCGGCTCCTTCGAGAAACACGACATGTATCTCTTTATTTAATTACGACGATTATATTAGGTATTGCCATTGCAGGGTTAGCAGTAGCTCAAGCACGTGCCTTTGCTCGAATCGTGGCAGAGGTTTTCCTAATGGGCACAAAATTAACAGACGTAAGGAACTTACTTCTGTTAATCCTAGGAATTCTTATCGTTCGAGGATGTCTGCAGTGGTTAAGTGAAGTCTTAGCGCATGAGGCTGCACGACGAATTAAAGAAAATTTAAGAAAACGTCTTATGGAAAAACTCATGAAAATTGGTCCTTTCTATGTACGGGGAGAACGCGCGGGGGAGTTAGTCAATACTGCAGTTGAAGGAATCGAGGCTTTAGAGGATTATTTTGCGCGGTATGTTCCGCAGCTTGCTTTGGCAGGACTGATTCCGATTTTTATTCTCTTCTACGTTTTCCCGCTGGATTTTGATTCAGGCTTGATCCTTTTATTAACTGGACCGCTCATCCCGGTATTTATGATGTTGATTGGCAAACTTGCAGAGAAGAAGTCATTGCAGCAATGGCGTGTACTCAGTTGGATGAGTGCGCACTTTCTGGATATGCTTCAAGGTTTAACGACGTTGAAGACATTTGGGCGAAGCAAAGACCAAGCTCGTGTTATTGGAAGAGTCAGCGATTCATTCCGCAAGGCTACACTCAGCGTTCTAAGGATTGCTTTTTTGTCAGCCCTTGTCTTGGAGTTTCTGGCAACGATCAGTACGGCAATAGTTGCCGTTGCTTTGGGCTTAAGGCTGGTCTATGGGCAGATCTCCTTTGAAGAAGCTTTGTTCTTGCTGGTTATCGCGCCAGAGTTTTATCAACCGCTTCGTAATTTAGGGTTGCAGTTTCATGCGAGTCTTTCCGGGGTAAATGCCGCCAACCGCATCTTTGAAATTTTAGATGTTGATGATCAATCGGAAGAGGAACCATCAAAAGACAAGAGCGGCTCGGAAATCCCTTCAGAAATAAATCTGACATTTAGTCAAGTCACCCATGTATATGAGGAGCATGGTACCAGTGCTCTTAATAATATAAGCTTTAATGTCAATTCCGGAGAACGGATTGCTTTAGTCGGTCCAAGCGGTGCAGGTAAGAGTACAATCTTTTCATTGCTTATGGGCTTTATAAAACCCACACAGGGAGAAATCAAAATATCGGAGACTCCCCTCAATCAATTCATCCTTAAGCAATGGCGTGCTCAAGTTGCTTATGTATCTCAGCATCCCTATCTCTTCTCCGGTACAATTGCGGAAAATATCCGCTTAGCTCGCCCCGAGGCCTCTGAGCTAGAGGTTGAGATGGCTGCTAAGCAAGCAGCTGCACATGATTTTATTGTGGCCTTGCCTCAAGGTTATCAAACGATAGTGGGAGAAAGCGGGGCCCGTTTAAGCGGCGGACAGGCACAACGCATTGCAATTGCTCGTGCGTTTTTAAAGAATGCGCCTCTCCTCCTTCTGGATGAGGCTACTGAGGGTTTAGACGCGGAAAGTGAACAGGTGATTGAAAACTCTCTATCCGAGCTGATGAAAGGTCGAACAGTGCTTATGATTGCCCATCGTTTGCACACCGTTTATCAAGCGGATCGAATACTGGTCCTAGATCAAGGCAAAATCGCCGAAACAGGAACGCATTCTGAATTATTAGCAACGAATGGACTTTACTCTCGATTTGTCCAGGAGTATAGAGGTGTGACGGAATGAAAGGACTTATGTTTTTAATTCAAGAAATGAAGCCTTATCGAGGACGGATTCTATTGGCACTTCTTCTAAGTGCATTGACAATTACCAGTCACATTGGCTTGATGGCAACGGCCGCATATCTTTTAGCTCGTGCTGCCTTGCATCCTTCTGTCATGGAATTGATGGTATCGATCGTTGGAGTCCGCTTTTTCGGAATTTCACGGGCGGTATTTCGCTATTTTGAACGCTATGTCTCTCATGATGTAACCTTTAGGATTCTTAGCCGAATCCGAGTTCGTGTTTATGAAACCGTCGAGCCATTAGCTCCAGCCCGCCTAACCTATATTAAAAGCGGGGACTTATTAAGCCGAATCGTCGGGGATGTGGAGATTCAACAAAATTTATTTTTGCGGGTACTTGCCCCTCCTTTTGTCGCTTTGCTTGTATTAGTAGGTTTTGGGGTGTTTTTAGCGCCCTTTGATCAACGATTTTCGTTTCTGCTCACAGGATTCTTTTTGCTGGGAGGAATCGGTCTGCCTTTTGGGCTGAAAAGGCTGAGCCATGGGGCTGGCAGGCAAAAAGTCATAGAAAAGGCGCAGCTTCAGATTCAGATACTCGATTTAATCCAAGGAATGACTGAACTACTCTCTTTCGGGCAGGAACAGGTTCACCTGGATGAATTTCAAGCAACCCAAAAACGTTACAGTTTAGCTGAAAAAAGATATATCTGGCTGTCTGGTCTCTCCGGAGCGCTATTGGGGATTGTTTCTAATTTAGGGATGTGGCTGGTTCTTGTCTTAGGGATTATTCTTGTCAACCAAGGGCAACTGAACGGTGTAAATTTAGGTATGCTTGCCTTGGGTTTTCTCAGCAGCTTTGAAGCCATTCAAACCTTGCCGACGGCTTTGCAAAACCTTGAAGAAAATAAAGCAGCGGCTGAACGGCTATGGGAGCTCAATGAATTAGAACCGGCAGTGATAGAGAAGCGAACTCAGAATGCTTTATCTTTAAAGGCTTCGAATCATAAATCCTCACTGGAGGTTGACCGTCTTAATTTCCGTTACGAACAAAGTGAGGAATATGTATTAAAAGATATATCGCTTCAATTGTCTCAAAGAGGAAAGGTCGGAATTGTCGGTCCGAGCGGCGCTGGCAAGAGCAGTTTGGTCAATCTTCTATTGCGGTTTTGGGATTATAACGAAGGCGAGATTAGGGTTGAGGGCAAAGAATTGAAATCCTTACCATTGGATGAGGCTCGTCAGTTATTTGGTGTTGTTACTCAAAAAACCCATTTATTCAATGCCTCAGTCAAAGAAAATTTACTTTTAGCCAATCCCCAAGCGAGAGATGAAGAGCTCTTTGAGGCATGTCGCAAGGCTAAGATTCACGACTTTATTCTCTCCTTGCCTGAAGGGTATGAAAGTATGATTGGTGAGGAAGGGCTTAAGCTCTCAGGAGGACAGAGACAACGTCTGGCTATTGCTCGTGTCATACTAAAAAACGCCCCGATTCTGATTTTGGATGAAGCCACAACGGGTCTTGATCCAGTAACAGAACGTGACGTTATGCGGGAAATTATGGAACTTTTCAAAGATCGCCCAATGCTCGTCATTTCTCATCATCTTCCGATTGTCCAAAACTTAGATGAGATACTCGTCATCAACAATGGAGAAATTGTTGAACGAGGGAACCATGCCGAACTCATGAAGAATGGGAATCTCTACAAAAAGCTTTGGGAAAAGGAACAATTAATCTTTTGCTAAAGCATATCCTTTGCGGTTTAAAGATATGAAAGCACCGAATAAGGAGAGTACGCCTCCGACAAATAGGACGGTGTGATACGCTGATAAAAAGGCAGAGGTTTGTTGAGCTGCAGTGGCCTGGGCAATTCCATGAAGGGCCGCAGCTTGCCGATTTTCAAAGAGAGTAACAGATAAAGCAATGCCGACGACCATACCTAAATTTCGGACCAGGGCATTCAGTCCTCCTGCCAAACCGAGTTTGGGTTTGGGGACGGAACTCATAACGCTGCTGTTATTGGGAGATTGAAATAAGCTCGAGCCGAGCCCCATAAGAAGAGGACCAGGCAAGATCTGCCAGACGGTGGAAGTGTCTGTAACGCTTGTGAGGTAAAAAAGACCAAGCGCAGTTACGGTTAAACCGCTTGTCGTCAGAATTACAGGACCTATTCGGTCTGAAATATGGCCGCTGATTGGTGCAACAAATGCCATGACAATCGGGAAGGCAGACATCATCAATCCGACTTGAGAAGGCTGATAATTAAGAATGTGCTGCAAATAGAACGGCATTAACATGGTATTCATAAATAAAACAACAAAGGAGATAAACCCGGAAAGGTTCCCCATTAAAAAAGGCCGGTTTCGAAAAAGAGAAACGTCAATCATAGGGTGAGTTACTCTCGTTTCCCAACGTAGGAACCATCCTAAAAGAATTATTCCAAGAAGAAGTCCCATCAGAATATAAACAGAGGTCCAGCCCAAATCTTGGCCATTATTGAGAGCGAATAAAAGACTAACCATTCCTACTGTAAAAAGGATTGCACCAAGAGTATCAAATTTTTCATTCCCGCGCTGAGGTTGATCTTCAGGTAAAACCATTTGCGCAGCGAGATAACCAATGATGCCAATGGGCAGGTTTACGTAGAAAATGGATCGCCAACTTGTAAAACCGATTAATAGTCCGCCGATTGCCGGACCGGAGAGATTTCCGAGCGCAACTACGGTTCCTGTTAGACCGAGTGCCCTGCCTCGTTCTTGCGGCGGAAAATTTGCAGTAATGATAGCAGAACTGTTGGACATGAGCATTGAGGCACCGATCGCCTGAACAATTCTTGTACCGACCAGGAACCAAATATTTGTGGACAAACCACATAATACGGATCCGAGTGTAAAAAGGATAAAACCGAAGGAAAATACCTTTTTCCTTCCAATTAAATCGGCTACCCTTCCGAAAACGGGCAGGAGGCTGGAGATTGTTAATAAGTAAGCCGAAACTACCCATTGAACAACGGACAAATCCGAATGAAGCTGCGTTGAAAGAGTAGGGAGCGCAACATTTACAATACTTGAATCTAAAGTAGACATAAATGTCCCGACAGAAACATTGGCCATAATAAACCAACGGTATCTGGGTGAATTTTTGAGCTTAATAAACAGGTTTTCTATTCTCGATGCCACGTTAAAGTTCTCCTCCCCATTGCGACAGCAGTCTTTCGTGATAGCAAGTATTATATCAAAATATTATTAAAAAATGCTTGGTTTGTGCGGGCATTTTATTTATTTATTACTTCGCAACAAGCGTTTTCTTGTGAATTAAAGAATTTCGCTAAAAAATAAAAAATTCCTGCAGTTGCCCTAGAGTATTCGGAATATTAAGAACTGATTTATATTTATTAAATTTTTATAAATTAGGCTATTTCATACTTTATCAGAAGGAGAACAATTTATACAACGAGAAGATTAGAAAAAGGTAAATATGAAAGAAGGGATGATGCTTTCGTGTTAAAATCATTTCGTAAGCTCGTTTTTCCTCTGGCTTTTGTATTTCTGATCGAAACTATTGTACCGATTTCGGCGTTTGGTGCCGAAGCTCAGGCTCAAACTCAAACCGGCAAAATTGCCTCACCCGTTAAGGCGGAAATTAGTTTGGAACAAGCGATTGCTTTGGTTAAAGAAAATTTTGAGGTTCCCAAAGAATTCAACAAATTTACCTCAGGGTATAGCAGTTATAATAATCGAGAAAGCTGGTCATTAAATTGGTCAAAGGCTGATCAACCCGGCGGAAGTTTTTCTGCTCAAGTGGATGTAAGCAGCGGCGAAATTTTAAGCATGAATCTTTGGAAAAATGACGGTCAGCCAGAGCAGAAATTTAATCTTCCAAAACTTTCTTATGAAGAAGCCAGGGAAATTGCCCAAAAGCTGGTTAATAAAATGCTGCCCTCGCGCCTGGGGGAGTTGCAATGGGTCAAGGACGATTCTCAGGTTATGCCTCTTAATTATTACGGTCCCGTCTCTTATTCCTTCCAATGGAAGCGAGTTGTCAATGGAACTCCTTTTCCCAGCAATTTTGTTACGGTTCAAGTCAATGGCCAGGATGGTCAAGTGACCGGTTATAATGGCAATTGGAGTTCGGATAATTTCCCATCCTTAGATGGAGTAATCGGTGAGGCAAAGGCACAACAAACATTTAGTAGCCAAAAGATGCTTGAACTCCAATACTTTACTGCCCCCATGATTCAACCGTTGACAACAGCTACTCAGGCAAAAGCCCGTCTTGTTTATCAGTTGAGTAAACCTTCAATTAACGGCGCGATTGATGCAATTACTGGAGAACCGGTCAAGCTTGAGAGCGGTCAATGGCTGGTCGGGGACGATCTTGCTCTTAGCCGCGGGGGGGACGGGGGAGAGGCAAAAGGGAGTATTCAGCAGCCCGTTCTCACACCGGAAGAACAAAGTGAAGTTGAAAAGAACAATCAAGTGATTACCCGCGAACAAGCAGTAGAAGCTGCTCGCAAATGGATAAATATCCCGGATTCTCTTTCTTTAAGAAATGCGTCACTAGGAATGGACGGAGGCTATGTTCCAAAAAGAGTATGGACGCTGGACTGGAATTTATCTCCTGAAAGCAAGGGGGTAGCCCAATATATCTATGCAAGAGTAGATGCTGAATCGGGAGAATTGCTGGCTTTTAATTTTTCGCCGAATGCCGGCAATGACTCGGTAAAAGATACTCCGATTGATCGATCTTCCGCTCAAAAAATAGTTGAAGGATTCTTGCAGAAGATTCAACCGCAGCGCTTTGGGGAAGTGGAGCTGATTGATGAGGAGAATGGAACGTATAAAGGTTCAAATGAAGGCCAAGTACAAGGGTTTAATTATCAACGCATTGTAAATGGGATTCCTTTCCCGAATAACGGGATTACGGTTATGCTTGATGCGGTTTCGAAAACGGTTATAAGCTATAATTTGAACTGGTGGACTCTTGATTTTCAGAATCCGTCTGAGAGTATGACTCAAGAAAACGCCGAAGCAACATTTTTAAAGGGATGTCCGCTTGAATTGGAATATGTTCAAATCATGAATAATAATGGTTTAAGCAAGATTCGTTTGGTTTATAAGCCTTCTATGAACAATGCTCTTGCCCGTTCGAATGTGATGGATGCCAAAACCGGACAATTTTTGGATTGGCAGGGTCAGCCATTAGCCGATTTGCTGCGGCCATATTACTTTAAGGATATTAGCGGTAACTTTGCTGAGAAGGAAATCAGTTTACTGGGGCAAGCAGGAATTTTTGGTGAAGATGGCGACCAATTTAAACCGAATGATACCCTATCTGTGCAGTCCATCCTAAAAGCGATGCTGGCTGCTAAAAATGGAGCAGCACAAACGATGAATATCAAGGATGAGGACATCCTGCAAAAAGCTAAGGATTTAGGATGGTGGAAGGAGGAGTTAGCTCCAACATCACCTGTGGATCGTGAGTTAATGGCTAAACTTCTCATTAGAATAACAGATCTCGAAAATATCTCACAGCTTCAGGAGTTATATAAAAGTCCGTATAAAGATATTAATGAAGATAGCCCTTCGCTAGGATATGTGGCCTTGGTTAAGGGCTTGGGACTAATGAAGATTGACGGGACAGAATTTGAGCCGCAGAGAATTATTACCCGTGCAGAAGGTGCGTATGCATTGGTAAATTCGCTGAAGGTTAAACGCTAAAAGATGGAATCAAGTCAGCCAAAAGGATTGTCTTTCGTGAGACAATCCTTTTGTGTATACTGATTTATCCCTATTGCGGGTTAGCCAATTATCCAAACAACTCCTTCAGTAACCTGTTGCAAAATATCCTTCTACTGCATACGATGTGTCAGAGAAACTGTACGTAGCAGTTAATCATTAGGATAATGGATTGGGTATGAAAGGAGTAGAGATGATGAGTACTATGCCAATGACAGGAGAATTCATCAAGGAATCTGTAGACCTCCATCTGTTTTGGGCTCGGATTATGAAAGAACATGCCATTTTCGATGAGGATAGCTTTGAGTGTAAAGACGCTCCATGGATTCAGGAGGCAGAAAATTTTAAGTGTCAATTCGAAGCGATTTTGTATGAATTTATTTGCTTAGCTAACGGTATAGTCAGTTTCGAGGTATTTAAATCAGGCGAGCTTTTTACAGACAAGACACTCATAGCAGAACAAAAAATGACGGAACTTTCGTGTATACAAATTAACACTCAATTAACGATAGATACGATGCAGCTCCAGCCCGGCACGGGAATAGGAATGATCCCAATAGGTTCCGGCATAGAGGAAAAAATTGCGGCTTTGAACGAACAAGCTCTGGCATGTGCTCAGGCTATGGTCGTTTATTTACAGCAAGTTTATGATAATGTGACTAAAGCCTGCTGCCTCTTTACACACAATTTACCGGCTATTTTTCATCATCAAATTGAAGAAACAAAGCTATATATTAAACAAATTCAGCGTATTCAAAGCTGTCAAATGGTAGACCCAACGTTCTATCGTGTTGAAATGATGATGTTTTGGAATAAGCATTTGATGGAGCATGCTGAAGTAATTCGTCAGTTATTGGATCCTACCGAAGAGGCGCTTATTGATAAAGCAAATATGATTATCAAGGAATTTAAAATGCTCAATAAGCAATTTAAAGATGGCCCTCAACCTAAAGCTAACCTTAAACAACTAAGCCGTGAAAGTATGGCAGCCACCATTAATATTATTGATTTCAAAGCAAGAATTACGGAATTGATTCTCGCCTGCCAACTGAAATCAGTAATATCTGCTTTGCTGGGGGATCATGTTTTGCGTGAAGCCTTTCATTATTTAAGAATTTTACAGATGCCGTTGCCGGAGTTTAAGGGCGGCCGAGGATAAGAAGTAGTATAATAAAATTAGAAGAGCGGAAGTTTAAAAACTAATATAGTACCATATTTCGCAAAAAAGACGGCTAAACAGCGAGAAAATTGCATAAGCCGTCTTTCTTTATGCTCCGAGGCCTTAGTTCTTTAAATAACAAAAAGGTTAAATTTAAAGACCATAGCTTAAGTTGATGCTATAATATGGAATATAAGTAAATAGCAAGTATACGCGTGGCTGAAGGAAAGTTTCTCGAGTACTATTAAATCAGGCTAAGTAAAATCTGAAATGACTAATAATAAAGGATTGATGAAATTAGGGATAAATGAATGAGTTGCCTTTTTTTGTTGTGACACATTTAGGATTAAGCTTCACAAAGGTTATATCATCTATTATGAGGAGGAGTCTTATGGAGAAAAAATTATGTTATATATTAGGAACAGTATTTATTATTACGAGCGGAATTATCTATTCTTTAGAAAGATTTATTGCTTATTTTGTATGGATAGGTCAGATGAATGCCCATACAGGTAGTTTCCCCACTTATCCCAATTTGCCAGGTCTACTAACAAACATTTTTATTCCAATATACGCCGTAATAGGAATAATACTTTTGGTAATAGGTTATAAGGAAAGTAATTCGTGATATTCGTATATTGTGACGCTTTCGTAGGATTTAGTGCAATAGTTATGCTATTCATAAAATATTGACGGAGGATGCTATGGATTTCAAAGATAAAATTGTGGTCGTTACAGGTGGAGCGGCGGGAATCGGCAAGACGATCTGTGAAGAGTTCAGGAAAGCCGGAGCTACTGTCTGCATTATCGACAAGGAGGAGAACGATTATTTTGTTGGTGACATTGCAGATGAAATTACTCTAAAAAGCTTTGCTAATAAAGTGATTGCCGATAACGGTAAAGTAGACTGCATTATTAACAATGCTATGCTCAGCAGAGGCGGCATACAGAACTGCTCATATGAAGACTTTAATTATGTTTTGCGGGTTGGGATTAGTGCACCTTATATGCTGGCCAAACTCTTCGCAAATCACTTTGGAGAAGGCGCAAGTATTGTAAATATATCGTCTTCACGGGATAGGATGAGCCAGCCGAACACAGAAAGCTATACTGCGGCCAAGGGTGGGCTCGCAACATTGACGCATGCAATGGCGGTAAGTCTTGCCGGAAAGGTTAGGGTTAATTCCATATCGCCGGGTTGGATAGATACGGCGTTTACAATCTACAAAGGAGCAGATGCTGATCAACATCCAGCAGGGCGAGTAGGCAACCCGTTGGACATTGCTAATATGGTGCTTTACTTATGCAGCGATAAAGCAGGGTTCATTACAGGCGAGAATATCTGTATTGACGGTGGTATGACTAGGCAGATGATTTATAATAATGACTTCGGTTGGACTCTGAACACTAATAACTAAAGAGGAAGAACTAAATTCAATAATCTAGTTCTTCCTCTTTAAGGTTTTAAAAACTTTATACTTTAGTCATCAAGACTGATTGCGCCCACAGGACAGTTATCACAAGCATCTTGTGCAGAGTCTTGATCAGCAGCGGGTACTGGATTGGTATATGCTGCGGCTAAGCCATCATCCTCCAATTGAAAAATATTTGGACATGTAGAAGTACAAAGACCACAACCAATACATACATTTTTATCTACTTTAGCGTTCATTAGTATAAACCTCCTTAGAGTCTTAGCTCTTTTATTCATCCTTATTATATTCCATTACAACCTAAATAGGAATAATTCTAATTAAAATTCTTTTGTTTTTATCTGCGCATGCTGCCTTCTTTTGCTAATGACAAGAATGTACTATAATAAAATAACTTGTTATCGTATAAAAGGAGTTGAAGGAAATGGATTTATTGTCTAAAGTTATTAAGATTGGGTTCATAGGCACCGGAGTTATGGGAAGAAGCATGGCGAAAAATTTACTTAAAGCGGGTTATAGACTCAATGTTTATAATCGTACAAAAGCCAGTGCTCAAGAATTGATAGAACTTGGAGCAACCTGGCGGGACACGGTTGCTGAAGTTGCCGAAGAAAGCCAGCTTGTGATCAGCATGGTGGGATATCCAAAAGATGTTGAAGAAGTGTATCTTAGTGAAAATGGTTTAATTGCTCATGCGAAGAAGGAAACTTACTTAATTGACATGACGACTTCAAGTCCCCGTCTTGCTAAAAAGCTTGAACAAGCTGGGAAGGAAAAAGGTCTTTATGTCTTAGATGCGCCGGTTTCCGGCGGCGATATAGGTGCACGTGAAGCAAAGCTTGTAATTATGGTCGGTGGAGAAGAAGAAGTTTTTAATGCGGTTAAGCCTGTTTTTGAGGTCATGGGGAAAAACGCAATACTTCAGGGGCCTGCAGGTTCGGGGCAGTATACTAAGATGTGCAATCAAATTACAATTGCCTCGAATATGATTGGAGTTTCAGAAGCAATGGCCTATGCCCAAAAGGCAGGACTTGATCCCATCCGAGTTCTCGAGAGTATCAGTGGTGGAGCTGCAGGCAGCTTTTCATTATCTAATTTAGCTCCAAGAATGATTAAAGGAGATTTCGCTCCCGGCTTTTATATTAAACATTTCCTAAAAGATATTAAAATAGCTTTAGAGTCGGCGGAAGAGATGGGACTGAAAACCCCGGGGCTTCAATTAGCCAAAGAACTTTATGAAAAACTCGCTGAGCAAGGGGAAGAAAACAGCGGAACTCAAGCTTTGATTAAATTGTATGGATTTAAAGGATTAGTGTATAAAACTTATATAAAGAAAGCGATTCATTTTATTGAGTCGCTTTCTTTTTGCTTCTTTAATAATAATTGATGTACTTTATATTTTGAATCCGAGAATTAGATCTAGGTTATGTATACAGTGTTATTAACTAAAATGACTAGATTAATTATCGTGTTACCTGTAGAATATAGTACAATATCTGAAAAATACAGAAACTTTGGCTACATAGGAAGCTCAAATGTATACTGGACGAATACATTGCTTCTAACTCATCGTTGTTTATGCGTAAAGCATTAACAGAATAAGAAGAGAGAAGAAAGGGGTAACACAATTGAAAAAGAAAGCATCGATCCTATTATCTGGTATTATTGCAACATCAATGTTGCTTTCAGGCTGCGGAAATGCAACTGCGCCGGCAAGCTCATCCAGTTCAAGCGGAGACACAATCAAAATTGGTGTTTTAGAACCAATGACGGGAGCTTATGCTGCCGGCGGTGCAATCGAAGTCGAAGGAATTAAGCTCGCGAATGAGCTCTACCCAGAAGTTTTAGGTAAAAAAATCGAACTTGTTACCGTTGATAATAAGTCGGACAAGGTTGAATCGGCTAATGCTGCTTCCCGCCTCGTAGATAAGGAAAAAGTATCTGCTATCATCGGAAGCTATAGCAGCTCCATGTCAATGCCTGCAGGGGATGTCATCAAGAAGGCTAAAGTTCCTGCAGTAGCTCCATCGGCTACAAATCCTCTCGTAACACAAGATAATGATTATTATTTCCGGGTTTGCTTTATTGATCCTTTCCAAGGACAAGTTATGGCGAATTACGCATATAACAAACTGAATGCTAAGAAAGTCGCGATTATTCAAGAGGTTTCCAATGACTATTCCGTCGGTTTAGCAAAATTCTTCTCTGATTCCTTTAAGAAGTTAACAGGAGATGACAAATCCGTTTTAGCGCTCGTTAACTACAATACAGGTGACCAAGACTTTACGGCTCAGCTTACGAATATTAAAGCGACAAACCCTGATGTTATCTTTGCGCCGGGTAACTTCACCGAATCTGCACTCATCATGAAACAAGCCCGTCAATTAGGAATAACGGTTCCGATTATTGGCGGAGATACTTGGGAAGTTAATGAATTCCTGCAAATTGGCGGCAGCGCTGTTGAGGGAGCTATTTTTTCCACCTTCTTTACAACTGAAAAACCAATGACCAAAGAGTCTGAGAAATTCCTCGCAGAGTATGCGAAAAGAAATCCTGGTAAAGAACCTGCCGCGGCTACAGCTTTAGCCTATGATTCCTATATTGTTATCCGCGATGCCATTGAAAAAGCAGGTTCTGCTGACCCTGCCAAAATTAGAGATCAATTGGCGAAAACTAAAGACTTCCAAGGCGCAGCTGGGGTTATTACCTTAGATGAAAACCGGAATGCGGTTAAAGATGCTGTTATCAAGGAAGTTAAAAATGGCAAATTTGTCTTCTTGGATATGGTTGGTGCAAAATAGTTATCTCAAGAACATCAAAAGTCAATATAACATAAGCCAAAGGGATGTCACGAATAAAGTGACATCCCTTTTAAAATCTTTTGACATAATTTTAGTGATTAGAAATAAATATTTACATATTTAATATTGCATAATCAACAATTGCAGATATAAATTATTCCAAAATAAGGATATAATGGTTGATTCTTATATATGTTAAATTATCTTGACAAGCTAAAGAGCCAGGGAATATACTTCAATATATCAGAAAAATTATAAATTTACGATCACCAGGGATGATCAAGTATCCGTACACTGTATACATGTATACAAGGATTATGATCATGATCGTAAATGTCGTTGTTTATGCTTGTGAGCATAGCAAAAATAATGGGGAGAATGGAAAGGGGTTTATCAATTGAAAAAGAAACTGTCGGTTTTACTCTCTGGAATCTTAGCCTCCTCTTTACTGCTTTCCGGGTGTGGAAGCGCCGCGACTACAAGTAGTTCAAGCTCAGGCGGGGATACCATTAAGATCGGAGTCCTTGAACCGATGACAGGTGCGAATGCTGCAGGGGGAGCACTCGAAATCGAAGGTGTCAAACTTGCAAATAAGCTTTATCCTGAAGTCCTTGGCAAGAAAATTGAACTTGTTGTTGTTGACAATAAGTCCGACAAGGTTGAGGCTGCCAGTGCGGCATCCCGTTTAGTTGAGAAAGAAAAAGTTACAGCTATTATTGGCAGCTGGGGAAGCTCGCTTTCTATGGCGGCCGGAGATGTAGTTAAGAAGGCCAAAGTTCCAGCGGTAGCTGCTTCTGCTACAAATCCTCTTGTAACAGAAGGCAATGAATATTATTTCAGAGTATGTTTTATTGATCCTTTCCAAGGAAAGGTCATGGCAAACTATGCATATAACAAACTTAATGCTAAGAAAGTTGCCATTGTCCAAGAAGTTTCTAACGATTACTCGGTAGGACTCGCGAAATTCTTCACCGACTCCTTTAAACAATTAACAGGTGATCAAAATGCGATTGTGTCTGTAAACAACTATAATACAGGAGACCAAGATTTTACGGCTCAATTAACGAATGTAAAAGCGACAAACCCAGATGTTATTTTTGCACCGGGGAACTTTACTGAATCGGCTTTGGTGATTAAACAAGCTCGTCAGCTTGGAATTAAGGTGCCGATTATTGGCGGAGATACCTGGGAAACTCCTGAATTCATTGATATCGGTAAGGATGCGGTTGAAGGTGCAACCTTCTCAACCTTCTTCACTTCCGAAAAACCAATTACTAAAGAATCCGAAAAGTTCCTTGCTGAATATAAAAAAGCAAATCCAAACAAAGAACCTGCTGCAGTAACGGCACTCGGATATGATGCTTACATCTTAATCCGTGATGCTATTGATAAAGTAGGCGCTGCTGATTCGGTTAAAGTAAGAGATCAATTGGCTAAGACAAAAGACTTCCAAGGTGCTGCCGGTGTAATTACCTTGGATGAAAACCGTAACGCTGTTAAAGATGCAATAATTAAACAAGTGAAAAACGGCAAATTCTCCTACTTAGATGTTATCGGGGCGAAGAACTAATACATTTAAGTAGAGATTTGTACGGATTAATGTGAAGGCTAAAGATACGCTTCCTTGCGGGGAGGCGTATCTTGCTTAAGATTAGGCAAGCCAAAGCAAAATAGAATTTAGAGTTTTGAGGTGATGTTATGAGCTTAGCAACGTTTTTTCAGCATTTGGCAAATGGAATATCTCTGGGGAGTCTCTATGCTTTGGTTGCCATCGGCTATACTCTGGTCTATGGGATTCTGAGGCTGATCAACTTTGCTCATGGTGATATTTTCATGATGGCCACGTATTTTTCGTTTTATGGAATCGCTATTTTTACCTTGCCCTGGTATTTATCCTTTATTATTGCTATTATTCTTACCGCAATTTTAGGATTTTTCTTAGAAGCAGGTGCCTATCGGCCTTTGCGTAATGCACCTAAGATTTCGCTCCTTATTTCAGCTATTGGCGCCTCCTATTTTCTTGAAAACTTAGCTACGGTGATCTTTGGCGGGCGTCCTAAATCCTTTCCTACGCCAAAGCTTTTTTCGGATATGATCAACATCCAGGGAGTCGCTATTCAAAAACTGACCTTCTATATTCCTGTTGTTACGATTATTTTTTTGGCCGGACTAATCTATCTTATTAACCATACAAAAAGCGGAATTGCCATGCGAGCTGTTGCGAAAGACCATGAGACAGCCGGCATTATGGGAGTCAATGTAAACCGAATCATTTCCTTGACCTTTGTTATTGGGTCTGCTTTAGCAGCAGTTGGCGGAATCATGTGGGGAATGAAATACCCCAGTATTCAACCTCTCATGGGGGTTATGCCTGGACTTAAAGCTTTTATAGCAGCTGTTATTGGCGGTATCGGCAATGTTAAAGGGGCTGTTATTGGCGGTTTCTTACTCGGGATTGCCGAGGTAATGCTGGTTGCTTTCCTGCCTGCTTTAACGGGGTATCGTGATGCCTTTGCCTTTATTTTGCTTATTGTCATTTTATTGGTTAAACCTACCGGCATTATCGGTGAAAAAATCGCGGAGAAGGTGTGAGTATGAAAAGAAATACGATTTTGACACTGATTATGCTAGCTCTTTTAGCTGTAGCTCTTTACTTTATCGATGAAAATGTAGATTCTTATAAAGTGAGAATTTTAAATCTCTGTGCTATATACGTTATCCTTGCCGTAAGTATGAATTTGATCAATGGCTTTACAGGTTTGTTCTCTCTTGGACATGCCGGCTTCATGGCAGTCGGCGCCTATGTAACAGCACTCTTGACCATGTCGAAGGCTGTTAAAGCGCAAAATTTCTTTATGGTACCTATCGCAAAACCTCTCGAAAATCTTCATACCTCGTTTTTAGCAGCTCTCCTTATTGCCGGAGTTCTTTCGGCAATTGTTGCATTCTTGATCGGAGCTCCTGTATTACGACTCAAAGGTGACTATTTAGCAATTGCAACTCTAGGTTTTGGCGAAATCATTCGCGTTATTTTTACAAATACACAAACTATTACAAACGGTTCTTTGGGATTAAAAGGAATTCCGAATACAACGAATCTCTATTGGTCTTTCGGCTTTTTAATCAACAGCAGCTATGGACGTGCTTTAAAGGCGATTCGAGAGGACGAAGTTGCAGCTCAAAGCATGGGGATTAACCTTTTTAACCATAAAGTTCTTTCCTTTATGATTGGCGCTTTTTTCGCAGGTATTGGGGGAGGGCTCCTTGGGAATTTATTAGGAACGATCGACCCGAATATGTTCCGTTTCTTCTTAACGTATAATATTCTCTTAATCATCATTCTTGGCGGAATGGGAAGTATTACCGGGTCAATCATCTCTGCTTTTATTATCACGATCGCAACAGAAGTTTTGCGTTTCCTTGATGATGGATTTAGCATAGGAAGTTTTTCGATACCGGGAATTACGGGTATGCGGATGGTCGTTTTCTCGGCGTTGTTAATGATTGTGGTTCTCTTCTTTACTCAAGGACTGATGGGAACCAAAGAGTTTACCTGGAATAAAATTTTCAATCGGTCAAGAAAGCCTCTCGCCAAAGGAGGTAGAAGCTAGTGGAACTTTTAAAAGCAGATAATGTATCCATGATTTTTGGCGGTTTGACAGCTGTTAAGGAATTTAATCTTACACTTAATCAGGGTGAGATTGTTGCTTTAATCGGCCCCAATGGAGCAGGTAAAACAACTGCTTTTAACATGATAACAGGGGTTTACCGCCCATCCATCGGTGAAATTATTTATGAAGGACAGAAGATTACAGGTTTGCGGCCAGATCAAATTACGGCTATGGGGATTGCCCGGACCTTTCAAAATATTCGTTTGTTCAAAGATCTGAGCGTTTTTGATAATGTACTCATCGCGAATCATCTTCACATCAAGTCCAATTTCCTTGAAGCGACGTTTAGACTCCCGCGTTATCGCAAAGAGGAAAAGGAGATGCGGGAAAAATCCCTCCATCTTCTTGAGAAAGTAGGCCTTGCCGATTTAAAAAATGAAAAAGCAAGCTCACTTCCCTATGGGAAACAGAGAAGATTGGAAATCGCACGGGCATTGGCTACGAATCCGAAGATACTTCTTCTTGATGAGCCTGCAGCAGGAATGAATCCTAAGGAAACAGAAGATTTAACTCATTTTATCAAGCAAATACGTGATGAATTTGACCTAACGATTTTCATGATTGAGCATCATATGCAAGTTGTAATGGGCATATCAGACAGAATTTATGTTTTTGACCATGGGGTAACGATTGCTGAAGGAACCCCTTATGAGATTCAGAATGACCAGAAGGTTATCGATGCTTATTTGGGGGTGGCAGAAGAAGATGCTTGAGATTAAAAATCTAGCGGTAGCCTACGGCGGAATTGAAGCGTTAAAAGGAATCAGCCTAGAGGTCGAGGAAGGTAAAATAGTCACCCTCGTTGGAGCAAACGGTGCCGGGAAAAGTACGATGCTTCGTACGATTGTAGGAATTGTTAAGCCTAAAAGTGGAACAATAACTTACAACGGAAAAAATCTTTTAGCTGAAAAAAGCCATAATATCGTTAAAACAGGGATAACTCTTGTACCGGAAGGACGGAGAATCTTTCCAGATCTAACCGTTTTTGAGAACTTAAAGATTGGAGCCTATACTCGAAAAGATGAGAAAGAGATTAAACATGACTATGAATGGGTGTTTTCTCTCTTTCCAAAGCTAAAAGAACGGGAATGGCAGCTTGCGGGTACTCTATCCGGCGGTGAGCAGCAAATGCTTGCTGTAGGCAGAGCCTTAATGTCAAAACCGAAGCTATTGATGATGGATGAACCGTCTTTAGGACTGGCACCATTGATTATTACCGATATTTTTAATATTATTAAAGAAATTAACAAGCTGGGTGTAACTATTCTGCTCATTGAACAGAATGCAAATGCAGCGTTGAAGATTGCTGATGTGGGCTATGTTATGGAGACGGGTCGGATTACCATGAAAGGGACTGGCCGTGAACTTTTAGCGAATGAAGAAATCCGCAAGGCTTATCTTGGGGAACAAGTTAAGAAGAAGTAAGAAATGTATTATTAAGCCGTTTGATTTTGGGGTTGATAAGCCTTAATCCACAGTACAAATCTCAGGTGAAGTCATAGCAATTCACCTGAGATTTTTCTTTAAAATAAAGGCTTTGAGCGAAATTATAGTCCAAATTCACATACGAATTCACACATATGTAATAAATTTATTACTGCTATGTGAATTGGGTTGTGAAATGCCCTGTGAATTACAATGTGAATTCAGCAGTTTCACGGGGATTATCAGAAAAATTGCATTAGTTTCTCAGTCCAACGGATTGGAATAGCAGAGAAACCCTTTAACTTTAAAGATATTATCTATTCAGTTAGTATCAAACATATTATGATATAATTGGTATATACATAAACAATTAAGTTTCTGCGTATTTGTAGGAAAATGTGAATTAAGAGTGAGGGATAATTAGCCCTATTAATTATAACAAAAATAGATAAAGGGTGTTTACAGAAGTTAGAGAAAATACTTTTGCATAAATTTTTGTGTGGTGAAGCTTTCGTGGATTTAAACCTTTTAATGAAAGAAACGATAAGAACCGGATGATGTAATTCTTATGATCTAATCATTCAGTTCTATTTATTAAGAGGTAAATGTAGTTTCCTTTTGATTATAGATGTGGAATAAAATTATGGGCCCAATGTTTCTAACCAATTTCCTAAATGTTCAAATAGCATTTTATCTAGCCCACTTATTTTATAGCTAATATTAATTCCGTGTTTATTTCTTATAGCCACATCGTTTTCGGAATCAATAAATAAATACTGTTGGATTAATTTATTATCGGTATTTGAGTAAGTTAAAAAAATGTGTATTACTCCGTTTGTAGGATTTGCTGGAGCAATCCGTGGATTATAAAAACTTATTATCCTTGAGTATTTATATTCACTTAGTATATCGAGAATTGTGTTAATATCGTTCTCATTATTTAATCTTAATTCCTTTGGAAATTTGAATTCAGTTGTAAACGTATCTGTTAATATATAGATTTCTTTTATATTGTTCTTGTTTATAATATCTTTTAAATCCAATGGACGGGCTAAATAGAAATAAGCAAAAACTAAGGATAAAACTACAAATACTATAGCAAAACCTTTTACTTTTCTTCCTATTTCAATTCCTAACAAGTTATTCACCCTCTTCCCCCTAAGTATGATGTCATTTTTTAATACTAGTCCTAAGAAAAGAAACTTTGAGTTGTTTAGCTTATTTTAATTTATAATATTTTAACATACTTGGTGACTATAGGAGGAAAGTAAATATTCTGGATAAGCCCCCTAAAATAATTTAGGAGGCTTAATGATATTTACTCAACTTTCGCACCGCGAAATCATGCTGTAACCCAGGCCATAACTGGGTTGGAACAAAATAATATTGTACATTGACAGAAAAACACCTTTCGAATTGGTAAAATGGAAGTGACCAAACCACCATCAATCCAAAACAGAAAGGTGCGTACTTCAATGTTACAACACAACTCTCTGCCTGAACAGCATCAAAATCAACTTTCTTTCGTTTTTTCTACTCTCAAGATTGGTCAAATTTTGCGAAAAGCTGGAATCCGCAAGACTTATGGGATTTCGAGCCTTGCTGTATTCCAGATCATCTTTCAGTTAGTCTTCCAAGGTCGAAATCTCTTTCGACTGCTAGAAAGTAATCGGGGTGAGTCCCTTCCAGGTAAAGATGTTATCTATCGATTTCTCAATGAATCCAGCTATAACTGGAGGCGTTTCTATCAACTCTTGAGCCTCAAGGTTGTTGCGCGGTTTGAAAGCCTCACCTCCTCACATCGTATCCGCGTTTTTATCGTCGACGATTCTGTCATGTGCCGAGAACGCAGCAGAAAGGTTGAACTTTTAGCCCGTATTTATGATCATGTCTCAGGCCGCTTTATTCGCGGATATAACATGTTAACGCTGGGCTGGTCCGATGGCTATAGCTTTGCGCCCCTCGATTTTACCTTGATGAGTTCAGCCAAGGCCAAAAACCGTCTTTGTGAAATGCGGGAAGACTTGGACAAACGCACGACAGGCTACAAACGACGTGTGGAATCCATGAGCCACAAACCGGACGCTGTCGTACAAATGCTTGAACGCTCTCTAAAGGCTGGCTTCTCAGCGGATTACGTCCTCATGGATAGTTGGTTTACTCATGCACCACTGCTTCAAATGCTCATGGATAAGGGACTTCACGTCATTGGAATGGTCAAGGAACTCAAACAACGTTATATTCTTGAGGAACAGTCCTTAAGTTTGCGTGAGCTGTATGCCAAAGTCCCTAAAAACGCGAAAGCAGAAATTCTAGGTTCAGTTCGCGTTCAAACGCCTAATGGTTTACCCCTTAAAATTGTCTTCGTCCAGAATCGCAATAATCGGAGAGAATGGTTGGCTATTCTAACAACAGATCTGGCTTTAGATAATGCTGAAATCGTGAGGATTTACGGTATGCGTTGGAGTATTGAGACCTTTTTCAAAATGGCTAAGTCTCACTTGAAATTGGGCACTGAATTCCAAGGACGGTCCTTCGACATGATGATCAGCCATACAACCATTGTCTTTTCCCGTTATCTCATCCTAGAATGGGAACGACGAGAGAACAATGATGAACGCTCCCTTGGAGGATTATTCTATCTTTTCGCCGATGAAGTCATAGACTTAAACTTAAAAACGGCATTACGTCAGTTAATGGCCTTTGTTCTCGACCTTTTAACCAATAAATCAGAGAGCAAAGAATCTTTACTTAGTCAATTACAGAAATGGATGAGCGAATTGCCCAGTTATATCAAGGCTTTATTCGCACAACCGGGGTGCGAAAGTTGAGATATTTAAAATTAGATTGAAGAAAACTTAGTATATTCGTTTGGAGACCAATACCTGAAATCTTCATTGTAAGGCAAATCATACATATACTGATATGCTTTATAGTCAAGATTATAATAGTTAGGAGTGTAATAGACTTGAAGAGGATCTGTTTTATAAGTTCCTGAAGACATTAAAGCTTGGAAGTAAACATAATGGTTGAACTTTACGTAATCAATAGATCCAATAGCTCTTGTTACATAAACATAAGAATTAGATGATGAATCCCAGATTTCAATACTAGTATATTTTCTATACTTGTCTTCAATTAAGCTTGCTTGCCAGAAATCATCATAATTTGCCGGGTAAGGGGTGAAATCACTTATACTAGGGAAAAACAGCTTAAGAACTACATATTGTGTTCCATAATATTTATCAATAACTTCATCAAGTAGAAATTCTCCAACATCTGAAATAGTACTTGTTATATATGATTTTGTCGCTGTTCCATTCTTAACTTTTAGCATTTCTGTGGTTTGAGTAAATTCCCAAACTTCATCACAATAGTTATAGCCGGCATACCCAGAATAATAATTTGTAGATATTCTTGAACTTGTTGAAGCTATACTCATTTTACCAGAATTAGTAGTACTCGTTTGTTTTTTAGGAGTATAAATATTAATTTCTGAGGGCATCCCCTCCGTTATAGCAGCCTTATCTGCCAAATTTCTAAGATCTTTAGCCATTTCAGGATTAATATCGTAATTTTTGATAACCTGATCTAATTCTTTAGCGTTTAATAAGTTAACTTTTAAAGTTTTAACACTTAAAAAGGACGATTCATTGACTTTTAGTAACTTATCATATTCCTTATCTTCAGCCAATAAATTTGTATCTTCGATTTGATAAAGGTTATCATTTATTTTTTTTATCTTAACATTACCTGAAGGATCTGCTTGAGAATTAGTAGAAGAAACTTTAAATTCACCATGTCCCATATTTATTACAGACATCTCATTATTATTAATAGGTATATTTGCATTTTCCGCAATAAAATTAGAATTATTAGGCATTGCACTAGTATAATTAACATTTGTACCTAGAAACAATAAGGTGCACATTAAAAGAGTCGTAAATATTTTTTTCATATTATCCGCTCCTCGTATAATAATATTTGTTCCTAGCTCCTCGAGTCCTTTAGATGAGAGCGGGGAGCTTTTAAATTGAACCCGTTTTGAATGGAAATTCCTTTAAGCAATAAGGTACGCGCAGTATAACACATACCCTATGCAGTCGTCGAAGGTGTGCGGGGCGTGCCGTTGTGGGAAAGCTCTTTTAAGACTACCCCAAATAGCTTTTCCACATTAAGGCACACACGCATGTCTTACTTTCAGACTCTTAATCTCAAAAAAGTATTTAATTTTGCTGGTTTTACAGGCACAATGAAACCGTAAGGTTACATTCTGGGAAGGTATTCCACTCCTTGAGGCTTGACCTCTTCTAAAGTCTGCCCCCCAGCCCATATCTTAAGCTTTTAACGCGAAGGTTGCGCAACTTGATGGTCCTCCTTTCGAGAGTAGCAGGTCGTTTGGATCAAAGGTTCCTACAAGAAAGTGCTGATTCGGCGAGGTTGTTGAACAGCTGTGGTGCCTGGTGCCCAGCAGTAATATTTACATATTTCCACTAGAAAGTGAGGTGATTGTTATGAGTTTATTTGTTGGCATTGATGTCAGTTCTAAAGATTTTAAAGTAAAAGTGATGAATGATCAGGGCGATGAAGTTTCCAAGCGTTTTCATGCTTCTAATGATCGTCTAGGGGTACAATCTCTAGCTTCATACCTAGTTAATGCTTGTAAGACCCATTCCGAAGATCGCCTTGTTGTTGGGATGGAGGCTACTTCTGTCTACAGCTGGCATATCCAGATGTTTTTGCCCGAAGAACCAAGCCTCGCTCCCTTTAATCCTCAAATTTATTCGTTCAATCCTAAAATCGTGAGCAAGTTTAAAGAATTCTATTTGGATTTACCTAAAAACGATTGGGTTGATGCTTGGGTTATTGCAGATCGTTTACGGTTTGGGCGTCTTCCGGAAAATTGCCAAGTTGATTTTCGCTTCCTACCCCTTCAGAGATTAACCCGCTTTCGCTGTCACTTAGTAGAAAACATCACCCGAGAAAAAAATTACTTCTTAACGAACTTGTTTTTGAAATATAGTACTTTAGCTCAAGGCAAGGTCTTTAGCAACACGTTTGGGGCTACTTCTGAATCCCTTATTCTTGAGTTTTTATCTCCTGAGGAAGTTGCGGCTCGACCGCTTGATGAATTAATTGAGTTCCTCGTGGACAAAGGAAAAAGCAAGTTTAAGGATCCAGAAGGGACGGCCACTGTACTTAGAGAAGCAGCTCGCAAGGCCCATCGTTTCCGGGGTAATTTACTTCAACCCGTTAATCTGATTCTAGCGACAAGCTTCGAAACCCTTAGAACTTTACAACTCAGACTCAAGAAAATTGATAAGGCAATTGAAGCTGAGTTTGAACATTTTCCTAACACCCTCTCGTCTTTTCCGGGAGTTGGTCCGGTCTGTACCGCTGGTATTATTGCTAAAATTGCTGATATTCGGCGTTTCCCTAATGAAGCTGCTTTAGCTAAATATGCAGGTCTAACTTGGAAAACTCATCAATCAGGTGTTTTTACAGCCGATGACATCCCTTTAAGCAACTCGGGTAACCGCTACCTCCGGTCTTATTTTGTTCAAGCAGCTAATATGGTTAGGTTGAACGAGCCAGAGTACAAAGCTTTCTACTCTCGTAAATTCAAGGAAAGTAAAACCCATCATCATCGCCGAGCTTTAGTGCTCACTGCACGTAAACTCTTACGTATGGTTGATGCTCTGCTATGCACTAACCAAATCTACCAACCGAAAGGCAACTGGGGAGAATAGCTGTTAAATAGTCCAGAAGCGTAAATTCCACTTTTGTAACTTGTTTCTACATTATCTTGGAAATGGGTAGATTTTTTTGCCTTTTTTAGGGCAACTGGCTACTAGAAAAGATTGACCATATTATTTATGGTCTTGACATATTACGGAAGTACTTCTTTACTAAATTCAATAAATTTTTATACATTCATATATTCCATCACTCCCTTTTATAAAAATAAAAAGTCCTCAACAAATAAGAGTAAAATCTGTTAAAATAAGGTACAATCAAGCGAAAAAATAATTTTAATGAAATAAGAATAAAAGGGGGTATTTAGTATTGAATATTGGCTCTTTATCAATATTCGAGGTCTTATATCGAGAAAATTATAATAAAGTGTATAGAACTGTATTTTTCTATACGCGAGATAAATATATTACGGAGGAAGCTGTTCAACAGGCTTTTATAATAGCTTTCGGTAAAATAGAAAATCTTACGGAAAAAGATAAATTTGCTTCTTGGGTAACAGTAATTGCTCTTAATGAAGCTAAACATATATTAAAAAAACAATCGAAAGCGAAGATAATTCCACTAACTGAAAAATATTTATCGGATAAGGCCGGGTCAGACATTCTAACTGTTGAGATTAAGACTGACATTAATAATATTTTTAAAAAGTTAAAGCCCCAGGAAGCAGAAATTCTTATACTTAAATATTATGTAGATTTAACATTAGAGGAGATTTCCTCAATTATGAATATAAGCATTGCTAATGTTAAAGTGAGATTGCATAGAGCTAAAGAAAGTTTTAGAAAAGTCGTGGATTCTATTTCTAATTATGAGCAGGGAGGTGAACAATAATGGCTTTATCAGAACCTGAATTAGAAGAGTATATTTCGCAGGAAGTGGCTAAGGAATTAAATAATATAGACGTTCCTAATATAGATGAACAATGGACTAAATTTAAGAAACAACTTCAATCAGAACAGGATATATCTAAAAGAAAAGTTCATCTTTATAAAAGTAACTATAAAAAAATAACTTGGGTAGCAGTAATTATTATTATAATAGGTTGTACAATGCTGATTAAGCCAATAAACACGGAAGCTTTTGGTGAAAAATTTGTTCAGCTCTATAACTATGTGGTAGGAAAGACCACTAAAAACCAAACGCGAAATTATCAACACCCTCCTAATTCTAATGTGCCGGTTATTCAGGATCGGGGCACGACAGTTGAAAAAGAAGTATCTCTTGAAGAAGCTCAATCTATGGTTTCATATAAATTGGCTTTGCCAACTTATTTGCCGAAAAATACAAAGGAACAACAGATTTTAGTAAGCTCTATTGGCGATAATACTCAAAAGATTACCATTATATATACTTTGAATGGGAATAGTCTTGTATTGGAAGAAAGGAACGCTGGTAGGGCTGCTTCAAGTGGAATTCTCTACGATACTGACGATACAGTTAATAAAGATATAACAATAAATGGTTATACAGGTACTTTATTTACTAATAAAAACGGTTTTAATAAGGTCAATTGGGAGATAAGAGGAGTAGTTCTACAACTATCTGGAAAAGTTGTCGAAGAAGAAATTATAAAAATTGCCAACTCAATAAATTAGAAAAAGCCACGGACATTGAACTGCACCCCCAAAGTTAGACAGTATGATATACTAAAATAACTTTGGGGGTGTTTTCATGCCAAAAGGAACTCCATTTTCGGGAGAATTTAAACAAAAAGTAATAGAAGATATGCAAACAAATAGGCTAAGTTATCGTGAAACGGCTAAGAAATACGATCTACCAAACCATGAACCCATAAGAAAATGGGAGCGAATTTATTTGACGGAAGGCGTTGAGGGGCTTTATATAGACCGCCGGGGTCGCAAAAGCGCAGGAAGACCTGTGAAGCTCGGCAAAAAAGTTGAGGAAGACTTAATTGCTGAAGTCCAACGTCTGCGGGCGGAGAACGATTACCTAAAAAAATTGAATGCCTTGGTTTCCGAGAGGGTACAGCGAGAGAAAAGACACAAGTCGTGACGGAACTGAGGCAGAAACATAAGCTCGATGTACTCCTCGTCGTAGCCAAGCTTCCGCGCGCTACGTATTATTACAATCTTAAGCAACTATCAGTTTCGGATAAATACACCGAAGTTAAAGAACAAATAACCTCGATTTATACTGAAAACAAAGGTAGATTTGGTTATCGGAGAATTACCATGGAACTGCGCAATCGCGGTAATATCGTCAATCACAAGACCGTTCAGCGTCTGATGAAAGCACTGGGCATTACCTGCCATGTTAGGATGAAGAAATATCACTCTTATAAGGGTGAAGTGGGCAAGGTAGCGCCGAATCTTCTGGAACGTGACTTTGAGGCGGAGAAGCCAAACTTGAAATGGGTTACTGATGTCACAGAGTTCAGCCTGTTTGGTCAGAAACTCTATCTGTCCCCAATTCTAGATTTGTGCAGCAGAGATATCGTCAGTTACACCATTTCGGATAGGCCGGTTTTGTCCATGGTAACGAGCATGCTGGGCAAAGCGTTTTCAGCAATTCCGGACAGCACAAACCTTATTCTCCACTCGGATCAGGGCTGGCAGTACCAACATAAGGTGTATCAGCGAATGTTGGAAGTGAAGGGCATTCGGCAAAGCATGAGCCGAAAGGGCAACTGTCTGGATAATGCCGTGATAGAAAACTTCTTTGGCCTACTTAAAAGTGAACTTCTGTATCTACAGAAATTTGAATCGATGGACCATTTTAAAAATGAACTCATCGACTATCTCGATTACTACAATAATCGCCGTATCAAAGTAAAGCTAAAGGGTTTGCCGCCTGCTTTACACAGACAGCAAACCCTCTTGGCTGCTTAATAAAATACTCGTCTAACTTTTTGGGGTCACTTCACTTCACATCCGTGGCTTTTTCTAATTTATTTCTTAAGGGATATAGAGAGCAGAGGAATAAGACAATCCTTGTTCACTAATACCTCCATCGATAGAGGTATGTTCGCCAACCACACGGTAATAATAGCCCCCCGTTACCCCTAGTAGTTTTGCACCCGATATGTAGGAAGATGAATATTTGGTGAATTTATACGTACTTATCGTATACCAACTTCCATTATCTAGATATTGAAGATTTAAATTTACACCGATTTGACCAACTGGATATGCAGTAGAAGTATAGCCTAAAACCACAGGTGAATTTACGGCTCCATTTATAAAGATAAAAAAATTCTTTAAGTTTGAATTCGTAAGGATTTAAGGATATTTCTGATTTCTCGTTTGATAATACCGGTAATCTAACTTCCAAATGCTAACTTTGGATAATTGAAAAAGCACGAAACCGCGGAAGGTTAGCACAACTGCTATGGGGATTGAATATCTAATCTTCCTTTTTATTTTTTAAGGGACTTGAAGAATTCTCTATTACTAATGCATCAGAACAGCTTTATTTAGGCTCAAATGGATATAGTTTCCTCCTCCCCATAACAGGGCACTTTTTAAAATAAAAATGTAGTTAGACAGCAGTAGGGGGAAATTTTCCTAAATTAAGAAATCGTTTGTTTTTTTCAGATCCACAGTTAGGGCATTTTAATATATCTATTCCTGTTAGCTTTTGGATGAGATCAAGTGTAGAGGATTTTTTTCTGGTTAATAGGGGTGTATGAGTAAGTTGTTTGCATATTTTCAGTTGGGTATTCTTGTTACGATTACCAAGAAAGCCGTAGTGCCTAATTTTCATAAAGCCATTCGGTAGAATATGAATAAGAAATCTTCGGATAAACTTCTCGGCGGAGATTGTCATTACCTTTTGCTTACTATTATCCTTGTAATCCCGCCATTTGAAAGTAACCTTATCTTTTTCAATATTAATAATGCGTTTATTAGATATAGCTACTCGGTGAGTATATCTACCCAGGTATTCAACAACACAAGCGGCATTTTTAAATGGCGGCTTACAATAAACAACCCACTCTTTTTCATAGACAGAAGAGAGTAGCTTTTCGAATTCCATTTTGTTCGTGAGATATGCCTAACTGCCCTGGAATTCAAGTTTATTTTGGTCGAATAGTTGTTTTAGATAATAAAGGAATTTATCTCTAAACTTTCGGGATAGGACTTTAACCGGGATGAAGAATTTTTTTCTGCTGTTAACCCATTTTTCGAGAGAAGATAATCCGCCTCCAGGTACTATACAGCGAATATGTGAGTGATGCATGAGATTTTGTCCCCAAGTATGCAGAACCGATGTAAAGCCTATCTTTGTGCGGAGATATTTTTTGTCAGAGGCTAATTCGGTAAGAGTTTCAGCAACGGCCTTAAATAAAAGAGTATAAACAGCTTTTTGATTTTGATAAATCATTAAATTGAGAGTATCAGGGATCGTGAATACCACATGGAACTATCCAATGTTGAGCAAATTGCTTTTCTGATTTTCAATCCAACGTTCTTTGGAAGGAGCTTGGCATTTAGGGCAGTGCCGGTTGCGGCAAGAGTTGTAAGAAATTCGAGTATGCCCACAACTGTCACAAACTTCCTTGTGGCCGCCTAACAGTGATGTTCTGCATTTTTGAATTGCAGACATTGCTTTATGTTTAACGAGAGTGAGCTTATGGTTATTTCGATAGTCTTTGCCGTATTTTAGAAAGACATCTTGAACTTCAGCCATTAGCCTTCTCTGATTCAGCTAACTGATCTAGAGGACTCTTAACGTTGAGCGATTCAATCTTAAGCAAATGCAAATAATAGCATGTCGAGTTGATATCTGAGTGCCCGAGCAACTGCTTGATGTGATAAATACTAGCACGTGATTCCAGCAAGTGAGTGATGAAACTGTGCCTTAGACTATGAACTGTAACGTTTTTGGTGATTTTGGCTCTGTCGACATGTTTATGAAAAAGATTTTGAATAGTTCTATGTTTAATGTGTGTATCGGGATTATTTCTGCTGTAAAATAGCCATTCTTTAGGGCGGTAGGCTTTCCAGTATGTTCTGAGGATATCTAGATTAGATTGTGAAAGCAGAGCATATCGATCTTTGCTGCCTCTAGCATTGCGAATGAACAACTGCATTTTGCGGCTATCAATATTTGAAACTTTAAGGAAGCCACCTCACTAAGGCGAAGCCCTGCACCATAGAAAGTCATAAGGATACATTTATCTCTCAAGTTGTCGCAGGCATTAAAACATACTGGATATTCTTGTCTCCAGGGCTGAGCCGTAAAGATTTCAGGGAATTTACGCTGCCTACGATGGCGCGGGATTTGTTTGAGATTTAACTTAGTGTTTAAAGTTACACCATACAAAAAGCGGAGGTAGCTGTTGTATGTGTTTATCGATCCGGGAGCAAGCTTTTTCTCTGTTGAGAGAAAATGGAGAAACTGTCTAATATCCTCTTCGCCAAGCTTGGTTGCGGGCTTATTAAAGTAATTTTGAAATATTTTTACTTTGATAGGGTATAGATCCTGGGTGTGCTTGCTTAAACCTCTGAGTTTCACATCGAATTGTAGCTTCGATAAAACCTCTTCTTTGGTCATAAATGAAAAACATCTCCGTTAAATGAACTCTCTAATATTTTAAAGGAGATGTGTATTGTCTTTAATAAGTTACAGCGATATTTAATTAAGAAAGTGAAAGATAAACTTTGTGAACCACTGCGCCAGCAGTTTAGTGCTTTTCTTAAAATGTGAAAAGCAAATTTAATTAAAAAATTTTGACATAAGCAAAGAGGAAGAACTAGGTCTGTTCCTCCTCTTTGAGCTTCTTAACACATTATAACCCTATGCGGTTGAGCAAGAAACCGCCTAGTTTTTTCATGAGGGGAAGACCCACTTTACGAACTAAGGGGAGACCAACTCTTCTGGCTAAGGGTATACCGACATTCCTTGCTAATGGAGGTCCTAAACGACGAGCAAGGGGGGGACCTACACGCTTGGCTATAGGGGGGCCGTATTCTTTAACGAGGGCTGGCCCATATTTCTTTATGAGTTGAATCCCGTGTTCCTTTAGAGGACGGATTAGATCTACAGACCTGACAGAAGACGACGATGATGGCTTATTGGAAAAGGATAAAGGAGTAGGGGTTTTATATGGAGTCGGGGGGGATGAACTTGAAGAAGATGGGATTGATTGGGGGACAGGAGATAATGGTTTGAGATTTATGGGTAAGGAGTAAGGAGGTATAGAAGAGGGAGCAGGCATTGCAACTGGGGCAGAAGAGGGGGCTTGAGCTGGAGCTGGAGCAGCAGGAGTAATAGGAGAAGATGGTGTTGTAGGCGATGAAGAATGAGAAGAATAGGGCTGGGCTGAAGGTTTCGAAAAAGGGCTTAATTGAGAAGGAGAGGATTGGGGTAAAGGATTTCTGTAAGATGGGGGATAGCTCAATGGAGAATTCGCTTGTTTATTTAAATGGGAATAGCCCGTAAAAGGTAGCATCTGTATTCCCTCCTTTATTGAGAAGAGTTCTAATGCAAAATATTCAATAGTTCAGGAATATGTTACCATCCAAGGGAGGGATACCCAAGAAATTACCAATATAATGATGTTAAGTTTTCTTTAACTTTTGCTGTAAAAGGATTTTATTAAAAAACGGTGATATTACCCAAGGCAATACCACCGTTTAGAGGAATAAAACTAAATTACAGTTTGAAGAGCATTTCGGAATACGTTGGAATTGGCCATAGGTTAGCATCAACGATTCCTTCTAATTGATCTGCAGCCTGACGAACTTCTCCCATCGTGGTGAAGACTTGATCGCGATAGAATACAGCTTGCGCATAAGCATCTGTGACTTCTTGTGCCTGCTTAGTAACAGTTTGTAATTTATCAATATTTTGTTTAAGAGCGGAGATAAGGGAAGAAGCTTCTTTAAGAAGATCAGTTTGAGCAGAAACTTCTGCTTCGGCATAAGCGGCTTTTACGGTATTGATGGATTTGGCCAAGTTTGTTGCATATTTAATGGCAGCGGGTAAGATCTGTCTTTGAGCCATATCAAGAGTTGTCAGAGCTTCGATGTTAATCGATTTAGAATATTGCTCGAGGTCGATCTCATAACGGGAGTGAAGTTCTGTTTCGTTCAGAACACCATGTTTTTCATAAAGTTTAATGGTTTTTTCTTTAAGAAGAGTAGGAATAGCTTCTACGGTTGAACGTAAATGGGGAAGACCGCGACGCTCAGCTTCTTCAATCCATTCTTCAGAATAGCCGTTACCATCAAAGAGGATGCGAGCATGGTTTGTAGCGATTTCCTTAAGAAGAGCTTTGAGATCAGCATTGAAATCTTGAGCTTTTTCTAAACGATCTGCGATTAAGGATACAGTTTCGGCGACAATCGTGTTTAATACGACGTTCGGACCTGAAATGGAGAGGGAAGATGGAACCATCCGGAACTCAAATTTATTACCGGTAAATGCAAACGGAGAGGTACGATTACGGTCTGTTGAATCTTTAGGAAGGGTAGGAAGTGTGCTGACACCGATTTCAAGCTGGCCGCCTTGGATAGAACTCTTAGGACCGCCATTTCTCAATTGTTTCATGATATCGGAGAGTTGGTCGCCAAGGAAGATTGAGATGATAGCCGGAGGAGCTTCGTTAGCTCCGAGACGATGGTCATTTCCTGTATTAGATGCAGAAAGTCTGAGCAACTCGGAGTATTCATCAACGGCTTTAATTACCGCACAAAGGAAGGTAAGAAATTGGGCATTTTGATGAGGAGTTTTTCCAGGCTCGAGGAGATTGATTCCGTTATCAGTGCTGATGGACCAGTTATTATGTTTTCCGGATCCATTTACGCCGGCAAACGGTTTTTCATGGAGCAGGCAAACTAGACCGTGACGAACAGCAACTTTCTGCAGAGTTTCCATGATAAGCTGATTATGGTCGGTTGCAATATTTGTTGTTGTAAAAATAGGAGCGATTTCATATTGTCCAGGTGCAACTTCTTTATGTTGGGTTTTAGCGGGAATTCCCAGTTTCCACAACTCAACATTGACATCTTGCATGTAGGCAGCGATACGCTCGCTGATACTTCCGAAGTAATGATCTTCCAATTCTTGGCCTTTTGGAGCCGGAGCACCAAAGAGAGTACGCCCGGTAAGGATTAAATCTGTTCTTTCTAAATAGAAGGATTTGTCGATCAAGAAATATTCTTGTTCCGGTCCAACAGTTGAGATAACACGGTTGCTTTCAGTATTTCCGAATAAGCGTAAGAGTCGGATTGCTTGTTTAGAAAGTGCTTCCATGGAACGAAGTAAAGGGGTTTTTCTGTCAAGGGCTTCACCCGTATAGGAGCAAAAAGCGGTAGGAATGCAGAGTGTAACTACTCCGGCATCTTCACGTACAAATGCAGGTGAAGTGCAGTCCCAAGCTGTGTAACCGCGTGCTTCAAACGTAGAACGAATTCCGCCGTTCGGGAAAGAAGAAGCATCAGGTTCGCCTTTAATTAATTCTTTTCCGGAGAATTCCATGATGACTTTGCCATCTTTTGTAGGAGAAATAAATGCATCATGCTTTTCAGCGGTAACACCAGTCAATGGTTGGAACCAATGAGTAAAGTGAGTAGCGCCTTTTTCGATAGCCCAGTCTTTCATGGCGTTGGCAACAACGTCGGCAACTGCCGGGTCAAGAGTTGATCCTTCATCGATCGTTTTTCTTAACGCTTTGTACGTGTTCTTAGGTAAGCATTCTTTCATTATTGCGTCATTAAAGACATTTGCACCGAAGATTTCCATTTTGTTATCCCTTCCTTATGTTTTTTCTTAATTTCCCTAAAAAAAGAAAAAAGACCCTCCAAGATGGCCTTTAAATTAAAAAAGCCATTTTAAAGAGCGCCTTTGCTCTACCATATTGGTAATAAAGTAACATATTATGAAGCAGATATCAAGGTTAAATAGTGATGTATACAGGATTACGGCTGAAATCAAGGTGTATTTTATTAACTTGTCTTTTTAGGTTTTAATTAGAGGGTATTTTACAGAATATTTATCTTTTTTTTGTAAATATTAAAGAAAGTATGCTTCAAATGGAAGTAACCCAAAAGATTAAAAGGAGGGCTTATTGTGTTTAAGCATGTCAAAGACATGGAATACACCGTCCATGTTGATCGCCCTGATCCGAGATTTGCAAATCTTTTGCTCGAACAATTTGGTGGACCGCATGGTGAACTGAAAGCTGCGATGCAATATATGTCTCAAAGTTTAGGCTGCAATGACCCTAAGATACGAGATTTACTCCAAGACATTGCTGCTGAGGAAATGAGCCATCTTGAAATGGTTGGTGAAGCAATCGCTATGCTTCTTGGGCCAACGGATAAGGTCGCTAAAGATTTCCCAGCAATACATATGGCACTTTTGTCAGGAGGACCCCTTCTCACAAACTCCATGGGAATTCCGTGGACAGGTTCATATATTGAATCAACCGGAGATATATATGCGGATCTTTCCTCTGATTCGACTGCAGAACTTCGAGCTAAATTGATTTATGAACGACTGCTTCAGCAAACGGATGATGCAGGAGTCAAAGACATGGTTCGTTTTCTCCTCAGTCGGGAAGAATCGCATAACTTTTCCTTTATGCAGGCCATCGGTACTTTACAAGGAAAAGGCGTAGATAAGGATTTCAGAGATTCACAATTTTCGAAGAAGTACATGAACATGTCAACTGGTGAAGGGGATTTCCGAGGTCCATGGAATCAGGGAAACGGAATTCAATATGAAGAAAATCCCAATGAAAAATACGGCGGACCCGCTAAATACGGAAAGGACCGGGGAGCAGATGCTTCAGGCGAAGTTGCACCTGGTTATACAGATCATAACCGCAACAATCCACAATATTCTCAACCAAATCCCAGCCAAGGAAAACCGCAATCACCGACTACAATGCATTAACTATTAGATAAAAACATGATGCTCCCCTAAAGAGAACGATTAAATATCCGCTGCTCGGGGAGCATTTGAATTAATAGCATGATTATTCAATTTGATCCAATCGAATCGAATCTAGTCTAGTCGTTTAACGATTTTTGAAGAGTGGAATTGCGAGTTAAGTGAAAACTGCGCGGAGTTTTCGAGGGTGATAAAGAGTGGGAGCGATCTTGTAAATGGTGACTGTGGGAATGTTCATGCTTATGTTCGTGCTCATGCTGGTGTTGGTAGTTATGGCTATCGTTATCTTGATGATGGTCATGATCATGGCTATGACCATGTTCTACAGTATGATCATGATGAATTCCTAACAAATGGGCTATGGAATGGTGTTTGTCTTCGAGCTCATCGAACCAGCCGTCATTGGCGTCGGTTTTAAGATCAATGGCACGGATATACGGTTTGAGATCAAGAAGCGGAGTTCCATTATAAACATCAATTCCAGAGATCAGAATATCATTTCCTTCAATTCCTTTGAGTTCAACAATACTTAATCCGATCGGATTCGGACGATTGGGCGAGCGGCTGGCAAAGACGCCTACTTCGATTTCAGGTGCCCAGGGTGGATGGATCCGAAGGTTAGTGTTTGGCTCAGGGTGATCTAAATAGTAAATTATATAGAGATACCGATAGGTTAACAGCTTATGAAGACCATCTGTAAATTCTGGCTTAAGTGTGATCCAAAATTCACCGGGCATATCCTTTTGCGGCTGCGGGGGAATGGGAAGATTGTAAAGGTAGGGAGAATGAATAGTACCAATCGCTTGAAATTCAATTGTCATCAAATGACCTGCCTTTCATTTACACAAAATTATTTATGATTGTGCGTGTAGTCGTGAGCCTCCAACATGAAAATGGGAGCGGGCATGGATGAGATTAACGTCTAAAAGCAGCTGCCGATTGGAGAGGACCGGCAAACAAGGTCCATCCGCGGCAATTGTATGATCCTCGCGAAAGATAATTACACGGTCGGCGATATCTTCAACAATAGAAAGGTCATGGGTTGCAGTGATGATGGTTTTACCAGCCGCATGAAGGGCCGATAAAAATTCCACTAACCAGTATTGGGAGCGAGGGTCCAGGCCATTCGTCGGCTCATCAAGGAATAATATGTCCGGATTTACGGAGAGAACGCTGGCCAGCGCAACCTTCTTTTTTTCGCCCCCGCTTAAATGATAAGGTGCTCGATCGAGTAAAGGGGAAATGCCTAAAAGTTCGGCAACATCATGAACCCGCTCAGAGATAATTTGAGGAGCGAGACCAGCCTGCAAAGGTGCAAAGGAAAGTTCATCACGAACAGTTGCCGAAAAAAGCTGTGCATCCGAGTTCTGAAAAATGAACCCTATTCTTTGCCGAAATTCTGAGAGAAAATTATGTTCTTGCAATGTCTTTTCGCTGACTTCTTTGCCAAAAGCTCTAATTTGTCCTTGAGTTGGATGAATTAAGCCGCTGAGTATTTTAAGCAAGGTAGATTTACCACAGCCGTTAGCTCCAAGAATAGCTGTTCTTTCTCCAGGGAAGAAGTTTAAAGAAATGTCAGTAAGAACATTTGAGCCAGGAATATATGCATAGGAAAGATTGCTCAACTCAAGAACAGGAGAAAGCATGGGAAACCTCCTCGCTGTTAGGAATGGGTTCTAAAAGAATCCGGTGGTTGAGCAGAGTCATATCTTTTATGCGTGCACGAAGAAATTTTTGCTTGCCGAAGATGTCAATAAGCTTAAGGCCATTTCCGTAGGGTTCAATTACATCTACCGATTCCATAAACAAAGTTTCTTCTTCTCCTTCTTTAAGGTAGGCGTTTGCTTCACACATTAAATAATCCCTCACTTTATTATTATTTCAAATCTGAAAAGGCCATAGAAGTTCCCTTACAAGAGACCTCCATGGCCTTTCTTTGTATATATATTTTATAATTTATTTTATTCTGCATTTCTAGTTTTTTTCCTGCAAAATGAATTTTAATCTTGAATGACATTTTTTGCCCCATACTACATGATTCTTTTTAGAATGGGGAATTTTAATAGAGTCAACATAAACTCTTTTGGAGGTGTCTTGTTATGCCAATGATACATTTTGACGGACCTGTTTTGACCATTGATCAAAAACGCAGCTTAATTCATGGTATGAGCCAAGCGGCATCAATGGCGACCGGCCTGCCTATGCAATCGATTACGGTTGTTCTCGACGAACATCAATATAGCGATATGGGCATAGGCGGAGATGTTTTAACGGAAAGTCCTTACTGGGATAAAGTGAAAGAAATTAAAGACTAAGGGTTTCATATTTCAAATGAAAGATATATCTGATGAAGACTGGGGATAATCAAGCCCCAGTCTATTTCTTTAGGCCAGTTTTCCCTAATTGTCCGTTTTCTTGGATCTTATCTAATGATATGATAGAGAAAGGGAAAGCATAAAGGAGAGAAGTCCTATGGTGCAATCGGAGCTTCAGCGTATATTATTAGAAAAAGATTGGAAAAGGCTTAGAGAGAAGGCTGCAGAAGATCGCGGAATCGTTCGTCAACTGATGAGCAGAATTTACGTCAAAGAGGGTCTTCTGTTTTGGAGGGCAATTGAGGGATTAGGAATAGCCGCTCAAACGATTGAACGAATTCAACCGGGTTATGCGGTCGAATTGGTTCGCCGCTATTTTTGGTCTTTAAATGAGGAATCTGGGGGTACGGCCTGGAACGCTGCCGAAGCGATTGGAAGTATTATGGCACATTGCCCGGAAGAATGCGGGCACTTTAATTGGATGTATTCAAAATTACTGGATGATGAGAGTTTAAATGAAGGGACACTCTGGGGATTGGCCCATATAGCTTGTGTTAAACCTGACCTTGTTTTGCCATTAGCTGAGGTTGTTTTACCGTTTCTAAATTCGGAGAATCCAGAGTTGAGCGGACGTGCTGCCTTAGTTCAAGCTCTGGTGCGGGATTGTAAAGATGTTCCTGGAATTAGAGCAAAAGAACAGCCTAAAGGGGCAATGCTCGAACTTTATTTTAATAATCAGATCCAATTGTATTCAGTGGCAGAGCTCTCTCAACCTCAAGGCATCTTTTATTGGCAGGAATATATAGAAGCAAGTAACTGGAGGTGGTCATTAACAGCAGCTGCTAATAATCAAGGAGTAATATGGGTAGGTCTAGGCAAGCTCGAAAATGAGAAAATCCAACTTGAAAATTATCTCAATCGATGGTATCCTCACGTCTTTCTTTTAAAAAGAAGAGCTCCTAATGAGGAGGTTCTCAGTCAGCTAAAGGCTTATTTGGAAGGGCGGCGCCGGGAATTTACTCTTCCACTGCAACCCAAGGGAACTGACTTCCAACTCAAAGTATGGGAGGAATTAAGTAAAATACCTTATGGAGCAACCTGCAGTTATGGCGAGATTGCTCAGAAGGTAGGAAATCCAAAGGGCCAAAGAGCGATAGGAATGGCCAATCATAATAATCCCATTGCTGTGATTGTTCCATGTCATCGTGTGGTCGGTAAAAACGGAGCTCTTACAGGTTATGCTGGGGGAATTGATGTAAAAGAACACTTACTGGAGCTGGAAAAAAGGAGATAAGGAGAGAATTAAAATGGGGCAAATCAATCTTTTTCGTGGGGTTGAACATATCGGGATAAAAACTATTAATATAGATGAAGGAATTCAATTCTACACAAAGATACTGGGCTTCGAATTTTTACATCGAAAGAAACCCGGACTTGTTGAGCTAGCCTTTTTGCGTCTCGATGGAACAGTTATAGAACTCGTCGAAATGAAAAAGGGAGACCAATTTGAGGACGGGGTGGTTAATCATTTGGCACTGACTGTTACCGATATTGAGAAGGCAGTTGACTGGTTGAAAGAAAATCAGGTTACTTTGCTGCAAGATAAACCTATATCCCTGGGTGAAGAAAGGTATAACTTCTTTTTCCGTGGACCTTCAGGGGAAAAATTGGAGTTATATCAGGGTTAATATTCATTTACAATAGCAATATGGGCAGGGAAAAGGAAAAACCTAGATTTCGGGAGAAATTCTAGGTTTTTTTAATGATTTGGAGGATTACCTTTGAATATTTTCCAGATGTTTGATATTCTTAGTAGGGATTCAATTTTCATATAAAGGCGTGATATAAAAGGAATGGATTTTAAACTGCCTTCTGCTTGGCAGAAGGGGGAGAAGCGCTATAACACTTTCAATCGACACTTGAGAGATACTTTTGGTGGAAAGGTTTTTAAGGTTTCTCTAGACGCGGGCTTTACCTGTCCCAATCGGGATGGAACAAAAGGTTGGGGCGGATGTATTTACTGCAGCCCTCGCGGCTCTGGAGATTTTGCCGGAGCAGTAACACATTCGGTTGAGCAGCAATTTAGCGAAGTTAAGGAAAGAATGCAAAAGAAATGGCCGAAGGCTCTATACTTAGCCTATTTTCAGGCTTATACCAATACGTATGCGCCTGTTTGCGAGCTTAGAAAACTCTATGAAGAAGCGCTTAGACAAGAAGGCGTGGTTGGAATTTCACTTGCGACTCGTCCTGATTGTCTGCCGGGGGAAGTTCTGGATTACCTGGAAGAGCTTAATAAACGAACGTATCTTTGGGTTGAGCTGGGTTTGCAAAGTATTCATGATCGAACCATGGAATGGGTTAAGCGCGGGCATTCCTATGCGGAATTTTTAGAAGGAGTCGCGGCCTTGCATGCCCGAGGAATTCGGATTTGTGTTCATATCATTCTTGGCTTCCCAGGTGAAACTTATGAGGATATGATGGCTACAGCGAGAGCTGTCGCAGCTTTGCCAGTTCAAGGAGTAAAGATTCATTTATTGCATATCTTAAAAGGAACACCTCTTGCTAAGCTTTTTGAAAAGGAACCATTTCCGCTCCTTACGAGTGAGGAATATGTATCACTGGTGGTGGATATCCTGGAAATTCTGCCCCCGGATATGATTATTCATCGCCTGACTGGGGATGGGCCTCCGAATGATTTGATTGCTCCTTTATGGAGTCGTAAAAAATGGGAAATTCTTAATGCCATAGACAGGGAATTAGTCCAAAGAAATACCTGGCAAGGTAAGAAATTTTTTTGAAAAAAGAGTAATACGGTAAAACTATTATAGGAGCTGTAGGTTTCAAGGAGTGAAAAGCAGAATGGAACAATCACGTTATCAGGAAATTGCCTTAGATATTGCCCATTCGGTAGTTATGGGTGAATATAGAGAAGGGGAAAGAATACACGGAAGATCGACTTTAGCAGGCCGCTATAATGTTTCGCCGGAAACCATTCGCCGTGCTATTGCAATTTTACAAAATGCGGGCGTAGTTATGGTCAATCAAGGGGTTGGTATTACTGTCAGTTCAAAGACCCAGGCCGATAAGTTTCTGCGTAGCTTTAATCAAAAAGCAGAAATTCAAGTTTTCTTAGAGGAATTAAAAAGTTATATGGACAAACGAAGAGAATTGGATCATCTTATCGAAGGACATTTAAACAAGATTTTAATGTATTCTGATCGTATGATGTCGCGGTGGATGGATGTTGCGGAAATTGAAGTGGGAAATGATTCGGAAGCGGTAGGGAAAACACTTGCTGAACTCAAAATTCGCGAACGCACAGGCTTAACTGTTATTGCTGTTGTACGAGGCGGTTATGAGCAATTCTCCCCTGGCGCGGGCTTTGTTCTTGAAGCGAGAGATGTGCTCCTGGTTGTTGGTTCAGACCAAGGAAGAGAAGCGCTCCAAGAAATACTTTAAATAATACAGGAAGTCGCATCTCTCTGTCGAACTCTTATGATTAATCTTTGAGGATAGAGGAATGCGACTTGTGGTATGGCGGTTTTTGATGGTTTTAGGGGCAGAAGTCGTAATTAGCTTAGCGTCCCATAATCAAAAGCTTCTGCTGACCTTTTTGACCCTCAATATGTTCTATCTTCTTATTGATTCAGAAAGATATCGCCGCAAGGTCAAACGTTTAACCACTGATCGAAATGCCGAGATTAGTGTTAAAATTGCTCGAACTCAAAAAGAGTTAAACTGTCCGCGGCAAACCAATTGTGAAGAAATATCAGAATTGGTCATTGACGGGGGTTTTTAGTGCCTATGTTTCCTGGAATTGATATAATAAATATTAAACGTTTTGCCAAAGCCTGTGAACGAAGGCCAAAAATTAAGGAAAGACTGTTTACTGAACGCGAACGAGCCGATCTCAATGATTGCCCGGTATCCAGTTGGGCAGCACGGTTTTCTGGAAAAGAAGCAGTCCTGAAAAGCATGGGGACAGGGCTTTCGGGACTTTCTTGGCATGACGTTGAAATATTAACGGAAAAAAGCGGCGAACCCCGGGTTCATTTAAGTGGTAAAGCGGATGAGTGGGTTAAGAAACGCGGAGGAACAGTTATACGCATAAGCCTATCCCATGAACAGGAATATGCAATTGCCATGGCAATATTGGTATGAGGGGAGGCCTAAGAAGTGCAAGTCGTCAGTGCTCAGCAGATGCGTGACATTGAAAAGAAGTCAATTGAAGAATACGGGATTCCAAGCCTATTGCTTATGGAAAATGCAGGGCTAGCGGTTACTCAAGAAATCCGGCAAATTCTTGAAGATAAACAAATCGAAAACGGTAAGGTCATTGTTCTTATAGGAAAAGGGAATAATGGAGGAGACGGCTTAGCCATAGCAAGGCACCTTCTGATCTTAGGAATAGATGTTTCGGTTCTTTCTTTTGCAAAAACGGCAGAGTTTAAAGGGGACGCGGCCCTTAACTGTCATTTATATATCAACGCAGGCGGGAAGTTTTTTCGGATTGAGGATGAGAAACAGCTTCGCGCAGCTCGCTTAGCATTAAATCATGCCGATATCATTGTTGATGCTATTTATGGTACGGGTTTAAGAGGGGCCCTCCCCAGTCTTGTCGAAGAATATGTTAAGGAAGTCAATCGAACTCAGGCTTGGGTTATAGCCGTTGATATTCCGAGTGGGCTTGAAGCAGATACGGGTAGGGTTTACCGCAATGCAATTCGTGCCCAAACTACTGTAACCTTTGGACTTCCAAAGTTAGGGCATTTTTTGGGCAAAGGTCCTGAGTATTCCGGAAAAGTTATCGTCGATCCGATCTCTATTCCGGCAAAGTTCCTTGAGCAGGAAGAAGTTGCAACCTTTGTTCTTACGGAAGATGTGGTGCGATCTTTCTTGCCTGTGAGAACCTTGCAAGGGCATAAAGGAACACATGGACGAGGTGTTCTGGTAGCAGGCTCTTTAGGAATGACAGGTGCCGCCGTTTTAGCGGGAAAGGCAGCCTTGCGAAGCGGAATCGGTCTATTACAGATTATTACTCCGCAAGGTGCAGCATCATTAGTTGATTTAGGGCTGACAGAAGCTACGGTGTGGCCGGCTCCTGCGAAAGATATATTGGACAGCCAGGCCTGGTCAGTTATTGCAGATAAGTGTCAAGATGCACAAGCCTTAGCTATTGGACCAGGCTTAGGGAAGAATACAGATTTTATAGCAGTTCTTGAAGAAGTCTTGCGTTCGGTTGAGCTGCCTGTAATTTTAGACGCAGATGCCTTGAATTTAATCGCTGAGAATCCTGGAATTTTAGGGTGGCGTCAAGGCAGAGGGCCTTTAATCTTGACACCTCATCCAGGCGAAATGGCAAGGCTGTGTGACTGCTCTGTTCAGGAAATTCAAGATAATCGCTTGGAAATCGCCTTGAATAAGGCTGTTGAATGGGGTGCTATCCTTGTATTGAAGGGAGCGGTTACCATTGTAGCAAGTCCTGACGGAAGAGCTTTTCTCAATCCTACCGGAAATCCAGGTTTAGGAACGGGAGGAACGGGTGATGTACTTACCGGAAGTATTTTAGGCTGGCTGGCTCAAGGTGTATCTTCATTTGAAGCAGCATGCCTGGGAGTTTATCTTCACGGGAAAGCAGCAGATGAATTAGCTCAGGACGTAGGTTGGTCAGGATTTACAGCTTCAGAGGTTGCTGATCAATTGCCAAAAGTACGGCGGGCAGTCGAATTATTATAACAGCGGCAGATCAGAGGAGGAAACATCATGGATAAAGCACGCCCAGTATGGGCTGAAGTTGATTTAAATGCATTAAAAAGAAATTATGAAAGGATCAAGGCTTATACCACAAGTGAGATTATGCCTATTGTTAAAGCGAATGCCTATGGACATGGTGCCATTCCTACGGTTAAAGCGCTTTATGAGGCAGGTGCTCGTCGGTTTGGAGTTGCTATGCTTGAGGAAGCACTTGAAATTAAACAAGCCTTTCCTTCAGTTAAAGTTATGACTATTGGCTTTATGCCGGCTGATTTTGCACAGACAATTGTTCGAGAAGATATTATTACAGGAGTTTATCAGTTTTCTCAGGCAGAAGCTTTATCAAAGGAAGCTCTTGCACAGGGGAAAAAGGCAACGATTCATATAAAAGTTGATACAGGCATGGGACGAATTGGTTTTCGTGAAGACGCTCTGCAGCAGATCCAACGGATAGCTGAACTTCCGAATATATATATAGAAGGAATTTATACACACTTTGCGGCCTCAGATCAAGTTGATTTAACGTTTGCGCGTGAACAATTGAAAAAATTTCTTACTCTATGTGATCGTTTAAAGGCTCTGGGGATTAAAATTCCAATTCGCCATGCGGCGAGCAGTGCGGCTATTATTCAATTTCCGGAGGCTCACCTTGACATGGTTCGCCCGGGAATCATTCTTTATGGACTGCCGCCTTCACTTCAAGTCGGACGTAATGTTGGCTTCGAACCCGTAATGACCTGGAAAGCTCGGATTGCTCATATTAAGACGATCTCAGCGGGCGAAACAGTAAGCTATGGCTGTACGTTCCGCGCGGCTTACCCAACTCGAGTTGCAACAGTTCCCGTGGGATATGCGGATGGCTTGCAGCGGGCTCTTTCGAATCGAGGCGAAATGCTGGTTAAAGGAAGAAGAGCGACCATTATCGGGCGGGTCTGTATGGATCAAACCATGTTAGATGTGACCAAAATACCTGGCGCTGAAGTGGGAAGCATTGTCACTTTGCTGGGTACGGACGGTTATGAACGGATTGATGCAACAGAGATGGCGGAATGGCTTGAGACTATTAACTACGAAATCGTATGTGATATATCACAGCGTGTTCCGCGTATATACACAGAGAAATAAAGAAATTTTTTGATATATTTGAAGCAGCAAACAATATTCGACATGATGCGACACCCCGTTATATCACAGTTTCAAAAGAATACAATATTCTTAAGGAAGATAGGTTAATACACGGCACGAGTTATGCTAGAATTGTATCACGTTATAGCTAATATAGACTCTAAAAAAGGGTGTGTAATATGCAAAGTTATGGAGTACCAAAAAAACAAGGCCTTTATGATCCAAGATTAGAACATGATGCATGTGGTATGGGATTTGTTGTCAATATCAAGGGTGAAAAGTCACATGATATTGTTGATGAAGCACTAACTGTTCTTGAAAACCTAAGCCACAGAGGAGCAAGCGGGGCAGATGAAAATACCGGCGACGGTGCAGGAATACTCGTTCAAATTCCTCACGACTTCTTTAAAAGAGAATGTGAAGTTTTGGGCTTTGATTTGCCGGAAAAAGGAAGCTATGGCGTAGGCATGATCTTCGCTCACAAGTATGATGATTTCAGAAAAACGCAAATGGAGACCTTCGAAAAAATAGTTGAAGAAGAAGGCCAAAAGATCTTGGGCTGGAGAGAGGTGCCGATTGATAAGTCTACAATCGGTGAGAGCGCTCTAGCTGTTATGCCGCGGTTTATACAGGTCTTTATTGAAAAAAATGAAGCCATTAAAGATGAAATGGACTTTGAAAGAAAGCTCTATGTCATTAGAAAACGCGCGGAAAAGATCATTGTTCCAATGTGTGAAGACAAGGGTGGAACTTTCTATGTCCCCAGCCTTTCCTCAAAAACGATTGTGTATAAAGGTATGTTGACTGCAGAACAGTTGCGGAATTTCTATCTTGACCTTGCAGACCTTGACTTTATTACAGCATTGGCCATGGTTCACTCAAGATTTAGTACGAATACCTTCCCAAGCTGGGAGAGAGCTCATCCAAACAGATACATTGTTCATAATGGTGAAATTAACACCATTCGCGGGAATGTCAACTGGATGAAAGCGAGACAGAAATCCATTGATTCAAATCTGTTTGAGGATCTTTCCAGAGTTTATCCGATTATTGATGATTCGGGCAGTGACTCAGCTATGTTTGATAACAGCCTTGAGTTTCTTTACCTTACAGGAAGATCACTTCCCCACTCAGTAATGATGATGATTCCAGAACCTTGGGAAAAGAATGAGTTGATGTCCGAATCGAAAAAGGACTTCTACCGCTTCCATGACTATTTAATGGAACCGTGGGATGGCCCTGCTGCTATGGGTTTCACCGACGGTACGGTTATCGGAGGAGTGCTGGACAGAAATGGACTCCGGCCTTCACGGTATTATGTAACAAAAGATGATAAGGTCGTCTTGGCCTCTGAAGTAGGAGTCCTTGATTTTAAACCTGAAAATATTAAATATAAAGGCAGACTTGAGCCCGGTAAAATGCTGCTCATTGATACGAAAGCCCAAAGAATTATCTCTGATGAGGAAATTAAAGAAGGGGTAGCCGCATTAAATCCCTATGCTGAATGGAACAAGAGGCATATCGTTCCTCTTGCAGATCTGGATGTTGTAAAAGAAGAGGAAAAGCCGGTTCAGGAAGACCTTATAAAACAGCAGAAGGCTTTTGGCTATACGTTTGAGGATATTACGAAAACGATTGAACCTATGGCTATACAGGGTGTAGATCCTATTGGGGCAATGGGTATGGATTCGCCGCTCGCTGTATTATCTGATAAACCTCAAATGCTCTATCTTTATTTTAAACAGTTGTTTGCTCAAGTCACCAATCCTCCGATTGATGGAATACGTGAAGAGATTGTCACTTCGAGCAGTATGCTTCTTGGCGATACAGGCAATCTATTGGATCCGGATCAACGGAATGCAGCCAGCTTGTTCCTGGAGCACCCCATTCTGACCAATGAACAGCTTAATACGATTAAGCATTTGAACAATGAAAAGTTTAAGGCTGCTACAATTTCCATCCTTTATAAAGCTGCGGAAGGGGCTAAAGTGATGGAAAGAGCCTTGGAGCGTGTGTTTAGAGAAGCAGACAAGGCCATCAGCGAGGGGGCAAACATTATTGTTCTCTCTGACAGAGGCGTAAATGCAGAGCTTGCCCCAATTCCGGCATTGTTAGCTTCCTCCGGATTGCATCATCACTTGATTAGAGAAGAGATCAGAACGAATATCGGGATTGTTTTAGAGTCGGGAGAACCTAGAGAAGTCCATCATTTCTGTACTCTTGTCGGTTATGGTGTCACGGCAATCAACCCCTATTTAGCGTATGAAACTATTAAAGATCTTGCGGAAAGAGGATTGCTGGATGGCCTGACTTATGCTGAAGCTAAGAAGCACTATATTAAGGCTTCGGTTAAAGGAATGCAAAAGGTTATCACCAAAATGGGCATATCTACATTGAGGAGTTACCATGGCGCTCAAATCTTTGAAGCTGTAGGCCTGAGAAAAGATCTTATTGACAAGTATTTCACATTGACGCCTTCGAGAGTGGAAGGAATCGGACTTGAAGAAATTGCTGCTGAAAGTCTGATGCGTCATGAAAGCGCATATCAAGAAAATTCTCCGTATGCAGATACGCTGGAGGTAGGCGGTCATTTCCAATGCAAGGATGATGGGGAGATTCATCTTTATAACCCTGAAACCATCTATATGCTTCAAAAGGCCTGCCGGGAAGGCAATTATGCACTTTATAAAGAATACTCCAAGAAAATTAATAATGAAGACGTATATACCTTAAGAGATCTCTTGGATTTCAACTTTGGAACAGGGGATACGATTCCGATTGAAGAAGTGGAACCTGTAAACTCTATTGTTAAGAGGTTTAAAACCGGTGCAATGTCTTATGGTTCCATCAGCAAGGAAGCTCACGAATGCCTGGCGATAGCTATGAATCGACTTGGCGGAAAGAGCAACACGGGTGAAGGCGGAGAAGATAGTGAAAGATTCAAGGTTATGCCGAATGGCGACACAAAGAACAGCGCTATTAAACAAGTAGCTTCCGGACGTTTTGGCGTAACCAGCAATTACTTGGCAAATGCACGTGAGATCCAGATTAAAATGGCTCAGGGTGCGAAACCAGGCGAAGGCGGACAGCTTCCGGGCCGTAAAGTTTATCCGGAAATTGCAAGAGTGAGACATTCGACTCCAGGGGTCGATCTGATTTCACCGCCGCCGCATCATGATATTTATTCTATTGAAGATTTAGCTGAGTTGATTCATGATTTAAAAAATGCCAATAGAGATGCCCGGATCAGCGTTAAACTCGTTTCTGAGGTTGGAGTAGGTACGATCGCGGCAGGGGTAGCTAAAGGGAAAGCGGACGTCATTCTGATCAGCGGATATGACGGAGGAACTGGAGCTTCACCGCGGACAAGCATCAAGAATGCCGGATTGCCTTGGGAGCTTGGACTTGCTGAGACGCATCAGACTTTAGTTCTTAACAAACTTAGAGATAGGGTTGTTGTCGAGACGGATGGGAAGCTGCTGTCAGGCCGCGATGTTGTTATTGCAGCAATGCTGGGGGCAGAAGAATACGGTTTTGCAACAACACCTCTGATTACTCTTGGTTGTGTGATGATGCGGGTTTGTAATCTGAATACCTGTCCCGTAGGAATTGCGACCCAGGACAAAAACCTGAGAAAGAACTTCACCGGAAAACCGGAGTATGTCGAAAACTTTATGCGGTTTGTTGCTCAGGAAATGCGCGAAATTATGGCTAAGCTGGGCTTTAGAACAATTGAGGAAATGGTTGGACGTACGGATAGACTGCGGCCTAAAGAAAAGGTGAAACACTGGAAAGCAGCCCATCTTGATCTATCTTCAATTCTCTATCAACCGTATGCCGGTGCGGAAGTTGGCCGCTTCAATATGCAGTCACAAAAACATGGAATTGAGAAGTCTCTGGATATGAAGAAGCTCCTCAGAATGTGTAAGCCTGCGCTGGAAAATAAGAAATCGATTCGTGCTAAATTGAAAATCCATAACGTGGATCGGGTTGTCGGGACGATCATCGGAAATGAAATTTCGAAACGCTACGGCGAAGAGGGACTTCCTGAGGACACCATTAAATTGACCTTTGTAGGCTCGGCTGGACAGAGCTTTGGCGCATTTATTCCCAAAGGAATGTCACTTGAATTGGAAGGGGATGCCAATGACTATTTAGGCAAAGGCCTTTCCGGAGGTAAAATCATTGTATATCCTCCTAAGAATTCAGACTTTGAGCCTGATCAGAATATCCTCATCGGAAATGTTGCATTCTACGGTGCAACTTCGGGAGAGGCTTATATCAACGGTATTGCCGGAGAAAGATTCTGTGTAAGAAACAGTGGCGCCACGGCTGTTGCCGAAGGGGTCGGAGACCATGGCTGTGAATATATGACAGGCGGTAAAGCAGTTATCCTCGGTAAAACAGGAAGAAACTTTGCAGCGGGTATGTCAGGTGGTGTCGCCTATCTTTTGGATTTTGACGAAAAATTCTGCAATACGTCCCTGGTTTCAATTGAAAGAGTTGAATCTGCTGAGGAATTAAACGAAATCAAGAAAATGATTGAAAACCATGTTGCGTATACGGGCAGCCCGAAGGGCCAAAAAGTTCTAGAAGATTGGAATAATTATTCGCTGAGATTCACTAAGGTAATACCTAAAGATTATAAACGCATGCTTGAAAACATTGATAAGGCTCACAAGGCTGGTTTAAACGGCGAAGAAGCCTTAATGGTCGCATTTGAAGAACATTTTAAAATTGGGTAAAGGATTAAGGTGGGACTTGCAATGGGAAAAGCTACTGGATTTTTAGAGTATGAAAGAATCAATCCGAAGAAACGAGCTCCGGAAGAGAGAATTAAAGACTGGCAAGAGCTTAAGCTGCCACAGGATCCCGAGGTGCTTAAAACTCAGGGCGCAAGATGTATGAATTGCGGAGTTCCGTTTTGTCACGGCGGTGTTCTGTTAAACGGGATGGCAGCAGGATGTCCTTTGCACAATCTTATTCCGGAGTGGAATGAGCTGGTCTATAAGGGACAGTGGAAAGAAGCTTATCAACGGCTCGTCAGGACTAACCCTTTTCCGGAGTTTACAGGAAGGGTATGCCCTGCGCCTTGTGAAGGTTCATGTACAGAAGGCCATATTATGGAGCCTGTAACAATCAATAGCATTGAACATGACATTATTGAAAAGGCCTTTGCTGAAGGCTGGGTAGCTCCGACAAAAGCTAAACCAACGGGGAAAAAAGTTGCTGTTGTTGGTTCTGGTCCGTCAGGATTATCTGTTGCCTGTTATTTAAACGCAGTGGGGCATGAGGTAACCGTTTATGAGAGAAATGACCGGGCCGGCGGACTTTTGATGTATGGTATTCCCAACATGAAGCTGGATAAAGGTGTTGTCGAAAGACGTCTTGAGCTGATGAAGTCTTCGGGAATCAAGTTTGTTTTGAATACTGAAGTCGGCAAAGATATTCCGGCTCAAGAGCTTGTGGATAAGTATGATGCTGTCATTCTGTGCGGCGGCGCAACTAAAGCACGGGGGCTCGATGTTGAAGGAAAAGAACTTAAGGGTATTCACTTTGCAGTAGACTTCTTGAAGGCTAATACGAAAAGCCTTCTGGATTCAGGACTTAAAGATGGCAGCTATATCAGCGCTAAGGACAAGAATGTCATCATTATCGGCGGAGGGGATACAGGAACGGACTGTGTAGGCACATCAATTCGTCATGGCTGCAAAAGCGTTTATCAGTTCGAAATCATGCCTGAACCTCCGGCAGAACGAATTGAGGAGACTAATCCTTGGCCGGAGTGGCCTAAAAAGCTGAAAGTGGACTATGGTCAAGAAGAAGCCATAAGCTTATATGGCAAAGACCCGAGAAACTACCTGATTAACACCAAAAAAATCGTGGGTAATGAGAACGGTGAGGTCAAGGAAGTTCATACCGTTGAAATAACCTGGGTAAAAAATGCTTCAGGAAGACTTGTTCCTCAGGAAGTTCCGGGCAGTGAAAAGGTTTGGAAGGCTGATTTGGTGCTTTTGGCTATGGGATTTCTTGGACCGGAAGATACCATCCCCAATGAGCTTAAGCTTAATCGGGATGCCCGAAGCAATATAAAAGCGGACTATGAGGTTTTCGAGACGAATGTTGAGAAGGTCTTTGCTGCCGGTGATATGAGAAGGGGTCAAAGTCTTGTCGTTTGGGCGATCCAGGAAGGAAAGCTTGTGGCAAGAGAAGTTGACAAATATCTCACGGGTAAAAGTGTAATTAAATAACGTTAATAATTGGGCTCAGACTGACTTTGGTAAAAACCGATGCAGTCTGAGCTTTTCGCTTTAATTATTGTAAAATCTAATAATTGACTTCTAGCTTGCCGTTTGCGTTCATACACTGTCCGAGGAGGCGGTAAACATGGATTTGGCAACGGGGCTAAGTTACGGATATTTCTTAATGTGCTTGATCTTAGGCTGGATGGCAACAGCCATTTTAAAGGATGAGGTTTTAATAAAACAATCGTCCTCACCGGCTAAACGATTTCTCTTTAGGTTGGGTATCGCTTTAGTTTTAGCTGAGGGGTTTCGTGTTTTTCTAAGTTTTATCTTAGGTCCATTTTTAGATGAGTTAGTCAACAGAAGCATCCAAAGTTTTATTGGTTTTTAAGTGAAGAAAGTGGAATATTTTTAAAATAAGAAATTTGCCTCACTTTATTGCACGGAAATAAAGGATATGTTAAATTAAATAGAGTTTGATGTTTTAATAGGTGAGGAGATGTTTTACTATATGAAACGTGTGTTTATTTCAGGAAAAATACCAAGACTAGCCTACGACCTTCTTGCTAAAGAATTTGATGTAACTATGCATGACGATCTCAGCCTTTTGAGTAAGCAAGAGATTATGGATGGAATTGCCGGTAAAGATGCACTTTTATGTTTACTTTCAGATATAATTGATAAAGAAATTATTGAATCTAATAAAAACCTAAAGATTATTGCTAATTATGGAGCTGGGTTTAATAATATTGATATAGCGGCTGCGGGGCAAAATGGAATTCGAGTTACCAATACGCCAGGTGTATCTACAGATGCTACAGCGGATCTTGTGATGGGTTTAGTGATTGCAATTGCCCGTCGTCTTGTCGAAGGAGATAAGGAAATTCGTGCCGGACGTTTTAAAGGCTGGGCTCCCCTTTACCATCTTGGAGTGGAAGTAACCGGGAAAACTTTGGGTATTGTCGGCATGGGGAATATTGGACAAGGTGTTGCCCGGAGAGCGCGTGGATTTGACATGAAGATTATCTATAACACGCGGACTCGCCTTCCTGAGCAAAAGGAAAAAGAACTCGGACTGACTTATATGTCTCTCGAAAAAGTCATCGAAAACTCTGATTTTCTGTCGTTGAACTTAAGCTATAGCTCCGCAACGCATCATATGATTTCAACTAAAGAACTTGCGAGCATGAAACCTGCTGCATATTTGATCAATGCTGCTCGTGGCCCGCTCGTGGATGAACAGGCCCTTCTGGAAGCATTGCAAAATAAGGTCATTGCAGGGGCTGCTTTGGATGTATATGAGTTTGAACCCCAAGTTACGAAAGGATTAGAAAAGCTGGACAATGTTATTTTATCTCCGCATATCGGTAATGCGACAGTGGAAACCCGGGATGCAATGGCCGAAATAGCAGCCAAAAATATCATTTCTGTACTTAATGGTCAAGAAGCATTGACCTGTGTCAATAAACAGTATCTAAAATAATTTAGATCTTAATAATTTTTACACCATAAGTACATTAAAATTGTTTAACCAGCAAATATTCCATATAAGTCGCGGATAGATTTAAAACAGGCTGTCTTATTTTAAAGTAAGGCAGTCTTTCCTTTTGTACTGTCAGAAAATAAGTACAACCAGCGGCTTTGCCTTCGCTAAGGCTAACAAGTGCGAAGACAGTGCCTTCGGGCAAAGCCGGGTTTTCTTTACCTGACAGTTGATAAGCTGACCGGAAGAGTGCTAAAATTGGTGGAGCGATGAAACGTGAAGGAGAAATATTGTGAAGCGGACATGGCGATTTTGGGGAGCGTTATGGGTAGGTAAAAAGATAAGTTTGCTCCTTCGGCTCCTTGGTAAAAAAGGAACGACACTGCCCGGCAGGGCGGCACTTAAGATTAACCCTTATATGATAAGGGATCTTGCTCGGGAATATACGGAAGGAATAATTATTGTTACAGGAACAAACGGCAAGACAACAACGGCTAATTTACTGGCAAATATCCTGAGAACTTCAGGTAAAGATTTTGCTTTTAACCAAGCAGGGGCAAATCTTGTAACAGGAATTACAGGTGCTCTTATACAAAATACGGGCTGGTCTGGTAAGGCGAAGGTCCAGCTTGCACTTCTGGAAGTGGATGAAGCAACAATTCCTAAGCTTTGCGAGCAAATAAATCCGAACGTGGCAATCATTACGAATTTTTTCCGAGATCAGCTTGATCGCTACGGCGAACTTGATACAACCATTAAATTAGTGCGGAATGCACTTCCGAAAGAAACAGATCTTATCTTAAATGCAGATGATCCGCTTGTGGCTCAATTTGGGCAGGAGCACCAACATACCCTCTATTTCGGTGTGGATCGGACGCCTGAGAGCAAAACCCAAAGTACAGAAACTCGGGAAGCAAGGTTTTGTCCTTTATGCGGGGCCCCGCTGGATTATGAGTTATTTCATTATGGCCAGCTTGGCGTGTATCATTGTCAGAAATGTGATTTTGCACGTCCTCAGGTTCAGGTTTTAGCAGAGGATGTACATCCTGAAGAGGCAAATCTCAAATTTAGGGTGGGTGTAACCGAATATAACCTGGCACTTCAAGGCTATTACAACCTTTATAATGCGCTTGCATCAATTACTGCAGCCAAACGGTTAGGAATACGGGAGCAGGAGATTGAACGGGGCATTCGCCGGTATATTCCTCAAGACGGCCGCATGGAACGCTTTTTGCTTCCAAATGGACAAGTTACCCTAACTCTTGTTAAAAACCCAACAGGATTCAATCAAGTCCTGCAAACCATATTTACAGCTCAGTCAAAAGTGGTCCGTTTGTTGATTGTGATCAATGATTTAGCAGCAGATGGAAGAGATATATCCTGGTTATGGGATGTTCAATTTGAATATTTAGGGGAAAATTCAGAGCGTATACAGGGAATTATTTGTGCTGGGCTACGTGCAGAGGATATGGCTGTACGCCTAAAATATGCGGGAGTCCCTGAGAGAAAATTGAGGATTGAACATTCTTTGGAAGCTGCTCTTGAACAGCTTCAAGCTATGGGCAGTGGAGACGAGGCAACATTTATTTTTCCAACCTATACTGCACTCTTTCCAATGAGGGCACTTCTGGAGAAAAGGGCTTTGACTAACTTAGCTTCTCGGAGCGATAGTTTAGAAAATGTAAGCAGGGAGGGACAAGGGTGAAGCTGAATATATGCCATCTCTATCCTGACTTACTCGATTTATACGGTGATAGGGGAAATATCATAACTTTAACAAAGCGTGCTCAATGGCGGGGTATTGATACCGCTGTGCAAAGGGTTTCATTAGGTGAACCCCTCGATTTTGCTGATATGGACATCCTTTTTATCGGGGGCGGATCTGATCGGGAGCAGAATATCCTTGTCGAAGATTTGATGAAGAGAAAACAGGAATTAAGAGCTGCGATCGAAGATGGCCTTGTTGTACTTGCGATTTGCGGAGGATATCAACTGCTTGGACAATACTATCAAATGGGAAATGGAAAAAAGATCCCTGGATTAGGTTTTCTTGATTTATGGACAGAAGCGGGTACTAAACGGTTAATTGGCAATGTAGCGGTAAGGCTGGAAAAAGAGCTGCAAGCTCAAGGAGAACAGCTGGAAACAGCAAAACGGCTTAATACCTTAGTTGGATTTGAAAATCATTCTGGAAAAACATATTTAGGAGCGGCTGTTCAAGAAATCGGCCAGGTTCTGCACGGCAACGGAAACAATGGAAAGGACGGGTCCGAAGGGGTACGGTATAAAAATGTCTTCGGTACGTATCTTCATGGGCCGCTTTTACCAAAAAACCCGAATTTTGCTGACTTACTCCTAAGTTTAGCTTTTAAAAGGTCTGGACAGACGGAAAATCTTGCACCGCTCGAAGATCAGCTTGAAATATTAGCGCATGAGACAATGCTTGAACGAATTTTATCGGTTCATTAAGTATATCAATCGATATATACTCATATACTATAGGTGTTGATATATAATTTGATCCTTTTTGGCTAAAAGATGGTCTAAAAATGGATAAAAGCTTTATTTCCATAAATTACATTCCAATGAATTAACCTAATTAGCCATTTTTAACTTGTCCTGAGTGTGAGCTTCATTGACACCTTTTGTCGTAATTGTCTATAATGAAGTATAGCGATTGGCTAATAGACTTGGAGGTGCTGAGGTTGGCGGAAAGTAAGCGGATTATGATTAGTCTGCCGGAAAGTTTGCTTGCGGAAGTGGATGGTATAGTAACATTAGAAAAAAGAAACCGCAGCGAATTTATTCGAGAGGCAATCAATAGTATACTTCACGAACGACGGAAGAGAGGAATCCGCGAACAAATGCGCAAAGGCTACCAAGAGATGGCTCAGCTTAATTTAGCAATTGCTAAGGAACTATCTCTTACAGAAGATGAAGCAAGTCACTTTATCGATGAAACACATGTGGAGTGTCAGAGATGATTATAAAACGCGGGGAAATTTATTATGCAGAACTGAACCCCGTCGTCGGCTCCGAACAAGGCGGAACGAGACCCGTCTTAGTTATACAAAATGATATCGGAAATCAATTTAGTCCGACGACTATTATCGCGGCTATTACCTCTCAGATTGCAAAAGCAAAACTACCGACTCATGTTGAAGTTCGCGCAAAACGGAGTGGTTTAGAACGGGATTCTGTTATCTTAACAGAGCAAATTCGGACAATTGATAAAAGTCGTTTAAAAGAAAAAGTGGCAGTACTTGACGAAGAAGTTATGTTAAGAGTTGATCAGGCAATTGAAATAAGTTTGGGATTAACAGATATTTAATCCTAAGGAAAACATAGATCCCTTGAGCCCTGAAGCTCAAGGGATTTACTATAAACCTATTTTACGCAATAAACTCCATGCTCATAATAACCGTATTCGTGCATCTGGAATAAGATATTCTAGGTAGAGTAACGAAAAGGGGAATCCGTATGTTATGGGCGCTTTTAGGGTTTGTAGCAGTTGGAAGTCTTGTATTGCTGGCGGGTTATTTGTCTGATAAAAGAAACTCTGATGAGTAAATATGTTCTTATAACGCCTTACTAGGGCGTTATTTTTTATATCTAAAATACTGTTTTAAGAAGGTGGTAATGGATTAGTTTTAATTGATAGGCAATTGCTGCTATTCCGAAACCGGCGGTCTTTAATAAATTTCCTGGCACGACCAGTTTAGTTCCTTTGATAAATGAAAGGGAGGTTTTTAAAGTTGAAGCAGATTCTAGATTAGCTAAGCGCATAATGGAAACATGTGTAAAGAGTATACTGGCCAGAAAGAAAAGCCAACTTGCCGCAGCAGTAGTCATGGCTGAGTTTTCTTCAATAGGCTTGAATTTTAAAGCTTCTTCTGTTAAAAGGGATTGTTCCGCTTGGAAGTTCGAAATTATTGCTAATATCGTGCCCAAAAGAAAGAGAAAATCTCCAGTTCTTTCTTCGTAGATTAAGCTTAAATCAAGTTCTTTTTGCGGCACAATTATTCACTCCTATCATTTATATTTTAGAATATGAAAACAAAGCCTAATTTGTCTTTCAGTTAATTATTTTCTATGAGAGATGTGAATCCTTGCTTAGGCCATTGATTCTAAAATCCAGGAATTGAAGAGAGGGAAAGACGTGTTAAAAGATTTAGTCATTTGCGACGACGGTGATGTAGGCACAGCTCCAATTAAAAAGAGCTATGAATTATGTATCCACTGGTCTAAAGTTCTTTCTCGCCTTGCTGCGGGATAGAACTTTTCACTTTAAATCGCTTTTCACATGTTCTTCAGTTTATTTTAAGAATAGTTGGTTACAATAATCTTGTTTCTTTTTCAATTAATCCCCTATACTATACCTCGCCATTTCCGGTGGGGCTTTTTTTATTTTCTCTGGTGCCCTGTCATACTGCCTAATATGACAAGGTTATTTTTTGTTTATAGATAGGTTTCACTAGAATTCGACATGAGGTATGTGCAATAATTTATGAGGTGTGTGTAATAATTTGCGGGGGATAATGATATGTTTAATGGATCAATAAGGTGTATTTATTGTATCCCATGGTGGTTATGGGTATTGGTAGTAGTTACGGTTGTTTTAAACATTTTGCCAAGTAATAAATCGCATAGACGATAAATAATATAAAACAACTGTAAGGATCATGATTCCATGCTTAACCGAAGCCATTTTCTTGGTCCGGGCATAGCATATCGCCAAAAGAAGTGGGCTTAAGACCCAAAAGCCGCATTGTATATTTATAAAAATGCATATATTTAAGCTATTTAAAGATGTGAAAAGAAATTGTATAATTTATATAAAACTGAGTAGTACAAACCCCAAAAAATATAAATAAGAGAGATTAAGTCTATGAGAACACTTGAAAATTGCAAAATATCTACATTCATACTTGGTATTATAATGATGGTCGTATTATTGTGTTGCAGCAAACCGGTCCAAGCAGCTCAACAACCGGGTGAGTCGGATTATATTTACACTATAGAGAATGGTAAAGCTGAAATTTTATTGTACAAGGGAAGCGGGGGAGAGGTTACAATACCCGGTACATTAGGTGGAGCTCCTGTAATACGTATTGGTGACTGGGCTTTTAACAGTTGGAATAAATTAAGCTTAACCAGTATCACTATACCACAAGGGGTAGTAAGCATCGGCGACTCGGCTTTTAGCGGTTGTAGCAGATTAACGAGTGTTAGCATTCCGCAAGGAGTTACAAGCATAGGCAACTGGGCATTTAATGGCTGCAGTAAATTAACCAGCATTAATATACCGCGAGGAGTTACTAATATTGGTAAATGTACTTTTCGCGATTGTATTAGCTTAACTGATATAAATATACCGCAAGGGGTTACTAGTATTGATGACTTGGCTTTTTACGATTGCCAAAGTTTAATTAATATTACCATTCCCAACAGTGTAACAAATATCGGAAACTCGGCTTTTAGCGGTTGTAGTAGGCTAATTGGTATTAACATACCGCAAGAGGTTACAACTATCGGTGAATATGCTTTTCGCAATTGTAATAACTTAGTCAGTATTAGATTTAATTCAGCTATAACAAAAATAACGGGCGAGGTATTTCCATCTATAATCAAGATTATAGGATACGCCCCATCTACTGCAAAAGATTACGCAATAGAATATAGGAATATATTTGAACCTATCATCTCGCAAACCGGAAAATAGGGGATATAAATCGGTTAAATCTAAATATTGAGAAGACAAGATGAATGGACTAGCTAATAAAAGTCTCTGCAATTTATCTTTAGAGGTTACTAATTCTCGTTCAAATATTATGGCGAGCCAAATGGTCACATTAAAGATGATCTTTCAATTTCAAGAAGACGCCTCTTGAAAGGCGTCTTCTTGAGAGGGGCCGGGGTTAATAATAATCCCTTATTAGGTGCTCACAAAGGTAATCTGGTGAATCGGGAAGCGGACAATTGGACGAATACCATCAATGGGGGTCCCAATGTTAGAGTGTAGAACTGCGTTTGTTAACAGTGCAACACCATCTTGGATACCGCCAAAGTTTCCAATTCAGAAGCCTGCATCCATTCCAATTTCAATCCGGGCACCGATCGGGAAGGTGTCAAACAGAGCAATAATTGATACAAACGGTGCAGTAGGCCCTAAAAACAGTGGGGCAGCCGGAAAGGAAAATCCAAATGGAGTTAAACCAAGTCTTGCCATAGTATAGCCCTTCTTTCTTATAAATTTGACCCGAAGGTCTATAAGATCAGAATGACTAATTCCCGGATCCTAAACCATGATTTCTCTATCCTGGTTTTAATATATGTAGCTTGTCTTGTTCATAGAAATTAAAAGCTATTATATTATTATCATCCGTCAGTGCTCCGCTAATAATTGTATTTCTAATATTGGACGTATTCCTGCGTAAATAATAAACTTACCATCCTTGTTTCAAGAGCTGAATTTTTAGGTTTAGATAATTCGGATATAATATATCAATTATGAAGATCGTTTCCGTTTCTATTAAATTAAGGGATATCTAACATTAACGCAAATTATCGGGCATAAATAGTAAGCAGAGAACAGCGTAAGGTATTTGAAGCAGCCGACGCTGTTTTATTATCTTTAAACAAGATTAAGAGGAGTAAGGGGAGTTAACAATGTCTAAAAAACCGATTATTGGAATTACCGTTGCACATTGTACCGAAGAACTGAAAACTTTTCCCCGTGGATTTTATGTTGAAAGTATTTGTAAAGCAGGGGGGCAGCCTCTGTTAATTCCCCCCGTTCGGAATGAAGAAGATGCATACGAAATACTCAGCTTAATGAATGGACTAGTTCTCACAGGCGGAGGAGATATAGCGCCTCTCGTTTTAGCTGAGCAGCCGAAAAAAGGAATCGGAGAATGCTTTCCTGAAAGGGATCTGGGGGAGCTTCTATTAGCGAAGCTTGCTCTGCAGCTTGAGTTGCCTGTACTTGGAATATGTCGGGGAATCCAGGTTTTAGCTGTAGCTGCCGGAGGAAAAATCTATCAGGATATTCCCTCCGAATACCCGCAAGCGCTTGAACATAAACAAAAGGCTCCACGGGAAAATACTTGGCATGAGGTTGAATTATTAACCTCAAAACTCAGTCGAATTGTGGGAGAAACAAAGATTCAGGTCAATAGTTTGCATCATCAGGCCGTAGCCAGTCTTCCTAAAGGATTTATTAAAAGTGCTGTTTCCGCAGACGGGATTATTGAAGGTATTGAAAAAAGCGATTCTGCTTTCTGCGTTGGGGTACAATGGCATCCCGAAGTTTTAGCAGGCGAAGAGCATAGTCAAAAGCTTTTCAGAGGGTTCGTAGACTCTTGTAAAGAACACTTTTTATTATCTTAAGAACTCTAAAACAAAAGTAGAAATCGGTTTTTGCATAATAAGAAAAAGGATGCACTCAGAATTAATTTCTTGAGGCATCCTTTTTATTATTATGATCACTGTATCCCTAAACGCTTTAATTTTTTCCAAAGTCCTGTGCGCGTAATTCCGAGGAAGTGTGCCAATGCCGTTTTATTTCCTCCAAACTCACTAAGAAGACGTTCTAATTTATCCTTTTCACTTTCAGGAGATGTTACTGGTAAGGTTCGTAAATCCGGGGGCAAATCTTTGGCATGAATCGTTGTAGATTCGACAAAAACAAATAGTCGATTAATAACGTTTTGGAGTTGTCGCACATTCCCTGGCCAGCTGTATTCCAACAAAAGTGCACGTGCCGACGTGGACAAGGTTTTGGGATTACCCCCGTGACTTTGTGAAAGAATATTAAGCATATGTTCAGCAAGATTGATGATATCATTTTCACGTTCCCGTAAGGGAGGAAGCTGAATTTCAATCGCATTAAGGCGGTATAGCAAATCTTCGCGGAATTCACCTTTTTGAACCATTTCAGTAAGATTGCGGTGCGTTGCTGAGATGATTCGAACCTGAACAGGGATAGGTTTTGCCGCACCGAGAGGCTCAACCTCCTGTTCTTGGATAACTCGCAAAAGTTTTGCTTGAAGTTCGGGAGAAAGCTCTCCGATCTCATCAAGAAATAAAGTCCCGCCGTCAGCAAGCAATATTTTCCCGCGTTTTCCGCCCTTTAAGCCGCCGGTGAAAGCTCCTTCCTGATATCCAAAAAGTTCGGATTCGAGTAGGTTTTCGGGTATGGCTGCTGAATTGACAACGATAAAGGGGCCTTCAGCAACTTTACTTGTTTGGTGAATGGCTTTTGCGAAAAGTTCTTTACCAGTACCTGTTTCTCCAGTAATTAAAATTGGAAATTCATATTGTGCGGCCGTAGCAGCTTTACGAATGGTATCCTGCATAACTTGGGAAGTTCCAATGATATTTTGAAATCCCCGATGAACAGCCTGGCAGCTTTTATGACTTTTACGAGTGAACTGGGGCTGGGTGATTGGGATTTTGGCAAGGATGAGACCCAGCTGTTCTGAGCAATGTTTAAATAAACCTGCTATATCTGTTGAAAGAGCTCTTTCATCTGAGGTAACTGCACTAATTGCGCCGATAATTTGTCCATTAACGCGAATAGGCGAATAGAGCAAGGAAGTTAGACCTTTCTTAATTAAATGATCGGCATGTTTATAGTTAGGATCATTAAAATTATAGGCAACAATTGATTCCGAACGGTACATTTCTTCCATACCTGTATCCCAAATCGGGACCCATTCACTGCTGTCAAGCGACTCAGCTCCAGCTTCGGCAAGACAGCGGCGGAGCTTCCTCTTTTCATCAAGGACAAAAATGCTTGTGAAATCAAGTCCGGAAGTTATTCGCAGCTTTTCCGCATACTCACCTAAAAAATCCTTAATGTTTGATTCATTGATAAGGGAGACTACTGTTTGGAATAATGTGGCCGATGTTAAATTGTGATATTCAAAATCTAGCAGGAGACCAGAGTGAAAGAATGGCTGGGCAACAAGCTTTGAAATTTGGTCGAGAAGAAAGGCGTCTTCAGGCTGAAAACGATTTTTTTCTCTACTGGCGAGCAAAAAGGCCCCTACGACTCCATGGTCAAATACAATAGGAACCCGTAATATCGATCTAAATCCGGTCTGAAAAAGAAGAGGGTCCTCATAAAAGCCTGTATCGATTTGCTCTAGGTTTTGAACAAGATGGGGAACCTCATGTTTAAAGATCCAACCTAGTCCGGAGTTTTTGATTTGCGAATAAGCAGTATGAACTGTCCCTTCGATATTGATCCCAATTGAGTATTCATAGGTATATTTGCGTAACTGTGGATCGACCCGTAATAAATCAAAACGTTCGAAGGTTACAGCATTACTTACTAAAGTAACAATTCGCTCGGTTACTCCTCGCGGATCGGCCGGAAAATCCTCAATACTTTTTTCAAAAAGGGAGGGCAGATTCAGTGTAAAATCAGGATCTGTGCCAAGCAGGATCAGGAAATCCGAACACCCCTCAACTCCATATTTTTTTACATAAAGAGTTTGATCGTCAATTGTGGTCAAAGGTGTTAACTGCTCTTTACTGGAGGTTTCCAGCAAAGAGGTGAGTTCAAGAGGGGAAAGATGGTTGAGAAATTGGCTGGCCTTATTGTTTTTTCGCAGAATTTGACCCTTTCGGCTTACGCGAATAATGCCGAAAGGATAAGCTTCAAATAATTCTCTCATAATTTACTCCGCACTTTTAATAGTTTATCCGTTAACTCTGATAAGGAAGTGTTAACTTTAAAATTTAGGCTCCCGAAATATTTTAGAAGATATATACACAGTTTAGATCAATAGAAGTTGCATTACAACATCGTATAAGAATAATACGACACATTATATGCAATTTCCTTCCAGATCAATCTGTTAACTCTGTAAACTCGATATAATGGATAGTTAACACAGTTACAAATGAAAATCGTTGTCAATTCGGCATTTTTAGTTTGGCATGCCTTTTGCATTTCATAAAAGGTGTTCAAATGAATAACTTTCTTAGGATTGTAAAAGCAAACATAAGGAAGGGCACGACTAAAAAATAAAATCAGAAGGAGGATAGTGATCCAAAGTATCGGTCATCGAACTTATTATTATTTTTTAGTTTATTCAGGTAACAAAGATTAAATTTAGGGAGGTCTTATTTATGAACTCTTATATTGATGCGGTGAAAGCTGAATTTAAAAATGGGAAAACGGCAGTTTTGGCCATTATTTTCACAGTTGCAAGAATCATTTATGGTTTGGCTTGGGTTGAAGCTGGTATTGAAAAGGCAGGCACAGGTTGGATGAACTTTGCAGGAGGTCACTCTGCTAAACTCATTGCCGGGATGGCGACCAACATGCTTCCGCCTAAAGCACATGGTTTTGACCCTCTCTATATCAATAAACTGTGGGCATGGGTCGCAACTAATATCTTTAACGGAATGCCTGGTGTAACCGACTTCTTAGTTGTTGTTTGTGAAATTGCTGTTGGAATTGGTATGATTCTTGGCTTTAGACTCTTCTGGGTTGCCATCGTTGCCCTCTTCCTTAATGTACAGTTTGCCGTTGCTGGTTCTGCCAACAATTTTGGCTATATCTGGACAAACATCATTATTATGAATTTTACAAAATATGCTGAATTGATTGGTGTTAGCGGATACTTTAAATTTAAAAAAGGTCAGTTAGGTACTTCAGATAAAAATATCGCTGCCTAATTTATAGTAACTTCGAACTGACTGAAAAAACTTTGAATGAATGATATACTCCCCTCTATAGACAGTAAAAAAATCTGTCATCTAGAGGGGAGTATTATTATTGGCAAAATTAAAAGGCCTAGCTCTGATTAAATTTCAGAGCCAAGCCGTAAATGTTGAGGAGTTCAGAGATGGGCGTTTTTCAATGCGGAAAATAACGTCTACTTAAAGAATCAGGCTTCTACCCGAGCATCTTTGCAGAAGCGGAAGCCTGATTCTTTAATTCAATGTATGATAATGACCTTATCGATTACTTAGCGGACTTCTTCCATCCAGCCAAATTGATCCGCAATTTTCCCGGACTGTACACCTGTAATATAATCAAATAGTTTTTGGGCATAAGGACCCGTCTGATTATGGTTAATGACAATTCTTTGTCCTTTCCAAGAAAGCTCACCAACAGGAGATATAACAGCAGCTGTACCTGAGCCGAAGACTTCGTCCAGTTGTCCCTTAGCATAAGCATCATATACTTCATCAATTGAAATTTGACGTTCCGTTGTTTTTAGGCCCCAACTTCGTGACAGCTCTAAAACCGTTTTACGGGTAATTCCGCCTAAGATACTGCCATTCAATTCAGGAGTGATAATCTCGCCGTTAATTTTAAAAAGAATATTCATTGTGCCGACTTCTTCAATATATTTCCGATGAACAGCATCTAACCACAGAACTTGACCAAAACCTTCAGCATACGCATCTTGCTGGGCAGCTAAACTCATGGCATAATTGGCTGGAGTTTTAGCTTCACCAAGGCCGCCTTTGATGGCACGGACATATTTATCTTCTACCTTAATGCTGACCGGATTAAAGCCCGTCTTATAGTAAGCACCTACAGGTGAAAGAATGATATAAAGTTTAAAGCTGTCGGCAACCTTAACACCAAGATGAGGTTCATCAGCAACAACAAATGGCCGAATATACAGTGAAGTGCCCAGCTGACCAGGAACCCAATTTTTTTCCAACGCTAGCAACTGAAACAAAGCGTCATGAATTTGTTCCACATCCATTTTAGGAATACAAAGCTTTTCTGCCGAACGATTAAAACGGTTTAAGTACTCATAAGGTCTAAACACACAAATGCGATTATCTTCTGTTCTGAAGGCTTTCATTCCTTCAAAAATAGCTTGCCCGTAATGGAAAACAATCATTGCGGGATAATTGGCACATTCAGCATAAGGAACAATGCGTGGGGAATGCCAGCCTTTACCTGTTGTATAATCCATGACAAACATGTGATCTGTAAAAATTGTCCCAAATCCAAGTTCCTTATCAGTAGGTAAAACTCCTACCTGTTTCACTTTCGTTACGGTAATATCGGACATATGGTTACCCCCCCTGTTATACTTTATTGACATCTATTATAATACAATTTTTCGGTTTTGAATTAGAAACTTTTAAATTTTTCCTAACATTTTTATTTTATGGCACAAAATTTTACACAAATAATACTTTCTAAAAGCAAAAACGGTGTAATGTTGAATTCTTTAGCTGGGTGTTTTATAATCCTAACTAAACAGCTCGGAATTAGATACTTCTGCAGTGGGATAAGCTTAAGGATAGCTTCGAGGAGGATGGATAATGAAAATTAGGGGCAACGCTTTTGTGGACACAACGAATGTAATTTGCCCGATAACTTATTTCAAAGCAAAAATGGCTTTGGAAAAGTTAGAGAAGGGTCAGATCCTTGAAATCAAGCTGCAGGAAGGAGAACCTATCCTGAATGTTCCGCGGAGGTTAAGCGAGGATGGACAAAAGATACATCAAGTTATAAAGAATGAGGATGATACCTTCTCCGTTTTTGTGGAAAAAGTCTTAAGTATCGGGAAGTAAATGAGTTTAATTAAAACTTAGAAAATATATTTTAACATAGGAGGAATAAAGATGGGCATGACTCTTGATGCTAAATATGCAAAACTTAAAGACATCTTATCCAGTATGAATTCAGTCCTAGTTGCTTATTCCGGAGGCGTAGACAGCGCTCTTCTTGCAAAAGTTGCCTTTGAAACCCTCGGTGCGAAAAGCTTAGCAGTAACGGCGTCTTCAGAAACCTATCCTGAACGAGAATTGAAGGAAGCGATTGCAACCGCGAAAGCTATTGGGATCAGCCATAGCGTTTTCCATTCTAACGAACTATTAGATCCGAATTTTAAGAAAAACCCAAAAGATCGCTGCTATTATTGCAAGTCAGAGTTATTTGCCAAGTTAACCGAAATTCAAGAGAAAAATGGGCTTAATTTTATCGTTGATGGAGCAAACATCGATGATCTTAAAGATTTTCGACCGGGACATAGGGCGAAAGAGAAGTTTAGTGTTCGCAGTCCTCTTCAGGAAGCAGGTATGACGAAGGAAGATATTCGTCTCCTATCAAAGGAACTGGGGCTTCCAACTTGGAATAAGCCTTCTTTAGCATGTTTATCTTCCCGGTTGCCTTATGGAGAAGAAATTACGCTAGAGAAATTAAGAGTGATTGACCTTGCTGAAAATGCGCTTCAGAAACTTGGCTTTAATGAGCTTAGAGTAAGATATCATAAAGAAATAGCCAGAATTGAATTACCGCGTCAGGATTTTACTAAACTCTCGGATGAAATGATTGACCAGATCGTGAACCAGCTTAAAGACCTGGGCTTTACATATGTAACCTTAGATCTCCAAGGATTACGAAGCGGAAGTATGAATGAGGTCTTGAAATAAAAAGCGTATAATAATCACAAATAAATGAGGCTCAGATCTATAAGAAGATCTGAGCCTTATCATATGTTTTAGGTTCGGTAAAAGGTTCGCTTTTGGAGAAGGTCGCGAACAACTTCGCCGGCCATAAGCAAGCCGACAACCGGGGGGACAAAGGATATACTTCCGGGGATCTGACGTTTTAAAGCGCAGTGTGCATCACCGCTGGGACATATACAATTATTTCGACAGTCAGCTTCAATCGGGAGTGGATCTTGCGGAAGGTCGGGGGAATAAACGACTTTTATACCGTGAGTAATTCCTTCTTTTCTGAGAAGTTTCCTTACGGCCTTAGCCAGTGGGTCGCCGCTTGTTTTTGATATATCGGTGATCTTGTAATTATTGGCGGACAAACGGTTACCAGCGCCCATGCTGGAGATTAAAGGGATCCCGCGTTTTATACATTCTTTAGCAAGACTTACTTTACCAGAGACGGTATCGATTGCGTCGACAATATAATCGGGGTTAAGTCCGAAGAATTCATCGGCTTTCTCTTCCGTGTAGAATTCTTTTAGAGCGTTAACTTTTGACTGTGGGTTAATCTGTGCAATTCTTTCTTTCATTACATTAACCTTTGATTGACCAACTGTGGAGAGAAGAGCGTGGAGCTGGCGATTAATATTGGTAAGACAAATCTCGTCATAGTCTACCAATGTGAGTTGTCCGACTCCCGCACGAGCTAAAGCTTCAACAGTATAAGAGCCGACTCCGCCTACGCCAAAAATCATAATATGGCTTTGGCTTAAATGAGATAACCCCTCGGATCCAATTAAAATTTCAGTGCGCGAAAATTTGTGTTGCATGTATATCCTCCCAAAATAATCAAAAAAAATCTATTTAATATTATACCTAATATTTCTAGATACTTAAATCTTACATTTTTTTAAAAATGTTCACCAAAAACTCACAAACATCTTGTATAATAAAAATAAGTTGTCATTATAGGGAAAGCATATAGACAACTTCGGCATAAGTAAAAGCTGAATCTATGTAAAGTGGAGGTCCTAAATTGAAGAAGTATAGTCTCAACATGTTTCTGCAAAATAGACAATGGCTTCAAAAAATCTCGTGGAAATCTCCTAAGGTCATTGGTGGGGCTTTGGCTGTGTTTATCGTTTTAGGCAGTGGAGGGTATTATCTGATCAACTCTTCTTCAGCCGCTTATCTTATGATTAATGGAGAGAGAATTGGAATTGTAACGAATCAAGGGACAGGCCAGAACCTGATTCAAAACGTTTTAAAAGAAAAAGGTGCTTCACTCGGGGTTGTTGCCAAAACACACGATAAAATCGAGTTTGCAAAGGCTTTGGTTGGTAAGGATCAAGTTCAACCTATTTCAGAAGGGGAGATCCAGAAAAAGCTATCGGTTTATATCGACGCGGCTGAGTTAACGATTGGCGATAAGCCCATATTTATTTTACCATCACAGGAAGAAGCGCAAAAACTTTTGAAATCCTACCAAGACCTTTATGCCAAGTCCAGTGGCACGAATCAAGTGACAAAAGTCTCTTTTGAGGAAAATGTAGAGACGAAAGCCATAGAGACTGAACCTGATAAAGTATTAACTTTGGATAAGGCTTTAGAAAAGCTAAAACAAGGGGATACTCAAAAACTGGAATATACTGTTCAAGCGAATGACTCATGGTGGCTCATTGCTAGGAAAAATAACATGAAAACGGTTGAAGTGCTGGCTTCAAATCCCGGAACAACTCTCGATACTAAAATTAAACCCGGACAAAAAATAAATTTGGAGAAAGTTACTCCTTATTTGACAGTTGTCTGCGAAGGAACGCGCGTTGATCAAGAGACATTACCCTTTGATGTAGTAGCAAAAACGGATAGCAGTTTGGGAAGTGGACAAAGTAAAGTTACTCAAGCTGGAAGTGATGGACAAAAAGAAGTGAAATATACATATGTCCAAAAAAACGATAAAGTTGTAAGCAAGAATGTTGTTGAAGAAAAGGTACTTAAAGCGGCCGTAAACCAGGTCGTCGCCAAAGGTCCTAACCAAACTCCTGTTGTTGTGGCTTATTCACGTGGGAGTGGGCAAGTTTCAGGGTTAGGTTGGCCTTTAAGCTCGCATATCAACTCGTATTACGGTTATCGCTCGGGAGGATTTCATACGGGGATTGATATTGCAGGTGATACAGGAGACCCATATGTTGCCGCGGCTTCAGGCCGAGTTGTCAGTGCTGGCTGGGCCGGCAGTTATGGCAATTGCATTGTCATTGATCATGGCAACGGAATAATGACACGTTATGCTCACTCGTCTAAGTTACTTGTTTCTGCAGGCCAAAGCGTGTCAAAGGGTCAAACCATTGGCTTAGTGGGGGCTACAGGTAATGCAACTGGTCCTCACCTTCACTTTGAAGTGATCATTAATGGGGATACAGCGAATCCTTTAAACTATCTGCCGTAAACCTATTTACCATAATATAGTTTTTGTTGACATTTCGAACACGTCTGTCATATAATACAACTATAAAAATTGCACATAACTCATCCAGAGTGGTGGAGGGACTGGCCCGATGAAACCCAGCAACCGGCTATTTAAGCAGTGGTGCTAATTCCTGCAGGAGTTTTCCTGGAAGATGAGTCAATCAGTGAATTTTCATTGAGCTCTTCCTGGAAAGGAAGGGCTTTTTGTTTTTTATATTGTGCTGATGTGTTTAAGGAGGAAGATAAATGGTTTATTCAGCGGTTAATATAGGCCTTTTAGGTTTTGGGACAGTTGGGCAAGGATTGATCGAAGGAATACGGTGGAATAAAGAAAAGCTCGAGGAGCAATTAGACGAACCGCTTATAATTAAGAAGGCACTCGTTCGTAGTTTGGAAAAAGAACGTTATGTACAGGGAATAGATTTAACGGCTAGTCCTTTAGATATTTTAAATGATCCTGAAATAGATATAGTTGTCGAGGTCATGGGCAATGAACATCCAACCTATGCCTATGTAAAACAGGCCCTGCTTAGCGGCAAGCATGTTGTTACAGCTAATAAGCTTTTGCTGGCGAAACATGGCGTTGAGTTAGAAGGAATTGCACGTCATCAGGGGGTCCAATTGCTTTATGAGGGCAGCGTTTTAGGCGGAATTCCAATCTTACGGACGATTCAGCATGGATTATCCGGAGATCGGGTAGAGGAAATCCGAGGCATTCTCAATGGAACGACGAATTATATCTTAACTCAAATGGTTGAATCCGGGCAAAGTTATGAAACAGCTTTGAAGGCGGCACAAGCAGCGGGATATGCTGAAAGTGATCCAACGATGGATGTTAGCGGTTTAGATACAGCGTGTAAATTAGTCATTCTCTGCCGTGAATGTTTTAAAATGAATATTAGAATTGAGGACGTGGAGCTTTCTGGGATTCAAGATGTTACTCTTGAAGAAATTAAAAATAAGCAAATTGAAGGGAAAGTTCCTAAATTGATGGCTCAAGCGGGTATTGTTAAATCAGAGCAGCCTTTAAATGATGCGGTAAAGAAAATAGAGGCTAAAGTCGGGGTGGAATGGATAGGCAAGGAAGACGTTTTAAGCCAAGTTACCGGGGTAGACAATGGTTTAGCATTAAAAACAAAATTAGTCGGGGAGCTTTTTTGGAAAGGCCCGGGAGCCGGCGGACTTGCAACAGGCGGAGCTGTACTTTCCGATGTTCTTGAAGTCGCACGTTATGTTTTATTATCGAGAAACCAATATCGGTCACAGGGTCAACATTTTTAATCGTTCTGCCTAATTCTAAATATGATAGATATTAAAAGTCAGAAGAGTAATGAAAAAAACTAAGGGAAGGTCAAGGGAAATTCGTAAAATCGGAACGCCTTTTCCTTCCCTTAGTTTTTGCTCCAAAAAGTGCTATAATTATAATTCGAGAAACTTTAGCCGAAATGAGCTTGGGAGGGTATTGGAGTTTGGAATTTTCCTCATTAATTGCAGAAGAACTGCGTTTAAGACCAAATCAAGTGAAAGAAGCGATTCAACTTCTTGATTCTGGGAATACGATTCCCTTTATTGCACGTTATCGTAAAGAAGTAACCGGGGAACTCGACGAGAATGTCTTGCGCAATATTGTTGAACGTTTAGAATATCTTAGAAATCTAGAGCAACGTAAAGCAGAAGTCCTTCGGTTGATCGAAGAGCAGGGAAAGCTAACGCCTGAACTGGCTTCACAGATAGAAAAAGCGCGGATTCTTCAGGAGGTAGAGGATCTCTACCGGCCATATAAACAAAAACGCCGGACACGGGCAACGATAGCTAAAGAGAAAGGATTGGAACCTTTAGCTCTGTGGATCCTGGACCAAGCTTCTATTGGACAGCCCGAGGAAGAAGCTGTAAAATACATCAATCCTGAACTCGAGGTTGTGTCAGCAGAAGAAGCTTTAGCTGGTGCAGCCGATATTTTAGCGGAGCTTATTTCCGATGATGCTCAGTTGCGGAAGAATATTCGTGAAGCAACGTACCGTTTAGGGGATATTGCGGCATCAGGCAAAAAAGGGGAAGAACATTCTCCTTATGAGATGTATTATGATTACCGTGAACCTGTAAGAAAAATTCCTCCGCATCGTATTTTGGCTTTAAACAGAGGGGAAAAAGAGGAGTTTTTAGCGGTTAAGATCGAGGTTCCTGTGGAATCAATACTGCAAATTATTCAGGCAGCTTATGTAAAGCAAGGTCCGTGTGCTGTTTATGTGGAGAAGGCTGCAGAGGATGGATATAAACGCTTGATCGCCCCTTCGATTGAACGCGAAGTGCGCGGTGAGCTATCGGAAAAGGCTGAAGAGCAGGCCATTAAGGTATTTGCAGAAAACTTGCGGCAGCTTCTTCTTCAACCTCCTGTTCGAGGAAAAATTGTGCTTGGGCTTGATCCGGGTTTCCGTACGGGCTGTAAATTTGCCGTAGTTGATGATACGGGCAAATTGTTGGAAGTCGGGGTAATCTATCCTCATCCGCCGAAGAATAAACGAGAAGAAGCTAAACAGATCATTCGCGAAGCTATTGAAAAATATCACGTAGATATACTGACCATTGGCAATGGCACAGCTTCACGAGAAACGGAGGAAGTTGTCGCCGAACTTCTTCATGAAAACGGTCTTCATTCGGAATATATCATCGTCAGCGAAGCGGGCGCTTCTGTATACTCCGCCTCGAAGCTCGCGGGTGAAGAGTTCCCTGATTTTGATCTTTCTCTGCGTAGTGCCGTTTCAATTGCTAGAAGACTCCAGGATCCTTTGGCAGAACTCGTGAAAATTGAACCGAAAGCCGTAGGCGTTGGACAATATCAACACGATGTTCAGCCTAAGCATTTAGATGAATCGCTTCAGGGTGTTGTCGAATCGGTCGTGAATACCGTAGGAGTAGATCTAAATACAGCTTCGCCCTCCTTATTGCAGTATGTAGCGGGCTTAAAATCGACGACCGCCAAAAACATTGTGGCATGGCGTGAGGAGAACGGGAAGTTTAAGAAAAGGGCTCAACTGAAAAAAATTCCCCGCCTCGGCGAGCAAACTTTTATCCAATGCGCTGGTTTTATCCGCATTCCAGGCGGCGACAATCCGTTAGAAAACACTCCGGTCCATCCCGAGTCTTATGACCTAGCTGAAAATATCCTGCGGAAAGCAGGCTTTTACCTAAATGACTTGCAAAATCGTCCTGTAGAAGTAAAACAAACTATATCCAAACTCAAGGCAGAAGATTTAGCCCAGGAGTTTAAAGCCGGGATTCCAACCGTCAAGGATATTCTGGATGCCTTGCAGCGCCCAGGACGAGATCCCCGGGAAGATCTGCCCAGGCCAAAACTTCGCCATGATGTGACCCATCTTGAAGACCTAAGCGAAGGGATGATCCTTGAAGGAACCGTTCGCAACATCGTCGACTTCGGAGCCTTTATCGATATCGGCGTCAAACATGACGGCTTAGTCCATATCTCCCAAATCAGCCAAAAATTCATTAAACACCCCATGGAAGTTTTATCAGTCGGAGATATCGTAAAAGTCCGCGTCCTGAGCATTGACAAAGTCCGTGAACGCGTCGGTCTATCCATGCGAGACATCCCTGAAAATGCTTCCGTTTCACTCTAAAGCTAAGCTGTCAAAGTAGGTTTACTCTGAGTAAACCGATGATTTACTCTAAAACGTTAGCCTAACCGTCTTTCATATTACTGGAATAATGTAACCCGTAAGCGTAGCTTCACGCACAGATGCGAACGATTTGCGGAGGGGCGGTTAAGCGCACGACGCTTTCGTGGAGCAGCGTGCCGCTGGTTCACCTGCAGAAAGCAGAAGGGTTCGGCTAAGCTCCCACGGAAGCAAGTGTGCTAGCCCTGGAGCAGCTAAGTGAGCAGATGTGCGTGAAGCTACACGACCCGAATAAACTATTCATTCAGCTAAAGAAAACAACTCGAGAGGAGATATCGAGGCTTGTCAGACGTAAACCGTAAACATAAATTCATCGGCGTATCCGCCGTCTTGTTTTCAGCGGTATGTTTTGCCCTGACTTCCATCTTGATTAAGACGGCCTTCACATTGAAGCTGACTCCTTTTCAGATACTCGCTCTCCAATCCTGGTTAGCCTCCCTGATTCTTCTGGCATATGGGCTTATCTTTGATTATAAAATTTTTAGAATATCTAAACGTTTAGCGCTCATCTTAACGTTTCAGGGTTTAATCGGGAGTTTAGGAACAAGTGTCCTTTATGCGTATGCTTTGCTTTATTTACCGGTTTCTTTGGCGACACTATTATTATATCTTTACCCTGTTCTGGTTATGGGGTTAGGGGTCCTCTTTTTGAAGAAAAAAGTCGGCTTCAAAGAGAAAATCGCTTTGATGTGCACCTTAATAGGAACATCATTGGCAAGCGGGATTTTTTCTGGTGTAGGAGAGATTTCCTTAAGGGGCATACTGTTTGGCATCGTTTCGGCAGTCGCTTATGCAAGCTTTAATGTCGTCGGAGAAGTGGCCTTGAACGAAGTTTCACCGCTGACGGCTATGAGCTATTCACAATGGTTTTCTTCCTTAGGATTGCTTTTTTATTTTAAAGGAAATGTGTTGCAGATTCCTTGGTCTAATCCAGAGGTTTGGGGCCTTGGTATTGCCTTTGCAACCATTGCCTCCATTCTTCCTTTTTATCTCATTTTAGTTGGAATTCAAAAAATAGGTTCGGATCAGGCAGCTATTTTAAGCACCTTTGAGCTGCCGGTTACCTTTATTATGGCAGCTATAATTCTGAAAGAAATTCCAAGCCCGGCTCAATGGCTGGGCGGCGGATTTGTTTTAGGTGGAATAATCATGCTTAATTGGAGGAGCTCTTATGAACGCAAACAAACATGCGAGTCTATTGATTGAGAATGGGCGGATTAAAACGATGGCCGGTCAGGAATTTATCGGCAGTATCTGGATTGAAAAGGGAAAAATCAAGGCCCTGGGAGAAAATCTCATTGTCCCGGCTGAAGTTCAAAGAATTGAAGCAAAAGGGAAATGGGTTTTACCGGGTTTTATTGATGCCCATACGCATGTAGGAATCGGAGAGGAAATTTATCAAACGGAAGGGGACGATTTAAACGAAATGACAGATCCCATAACTCCGGAGCTCCGTGCAATTGACGGAATAAACCCAGAAGATGAAGGCTTTAAGGATGCTCGTTTAGGAGGGGTAACGACCGTTTTTTCAACTCCGGGAAGCGGAAACGTGATCGGGGGTACCGGTGTTGTACTCAAAACCGCAGGTAAAATTGTCGATAAGATGATTTTGAGGGATCCGGCAGGATTAAAAGTAGCTTTTGGAGAAAATCCGAAGGGGGTTTACGGAGAGCAAAAGAAAATGCCGATGACGCGTATGGCTACCGCCGGACTTTTACGCCAGGCACTTGTCGACGCGCAGACCTATCTCGAAAAGTGTAAAGAAGGAAAGAAGGATTCAGATAAAAAACCGGAACGGGATTTGGGCATGGAAAATATTGTACGGGTTTTAAATCGCGAAATTCCGCTTCGCGCGCATGCGCATCGTGCGGATGATATTATGACGGCAATTCGGATTGCGCGCGAGTTTAATGTTGATCTTGTGATTGAACACTGTACTGAAGGTCATAAAATTGCTGAAGAACTGGCCGAATATGGTTATCCCGTAAATGTTGGGCCTTCTTTGGTCAACCGTGCTAAAGTTGAGCTCAAGGATAAAACCTTTAAAACTCCTGGGATTTTAGCACGTGCCGGGGTAAAGGTCGCTATCATCACTGACCATTCGGTAACTCCGATTGAACGTCTTCCCTTATGTGCGGCCTTGGCGGTTAAAGAGGGAATGGATCCGGAGGATGCGTTAAAGGCGATTACTATAAATCCCGCGGAGATTTTAGGCGTTGCCGATCGTGTGGGTTCTTTGGAAGTAGGCAAAGACGCCGATATCGTAATCTGGAGTGATCACCCGTTTGTGATGGAGGCTCAGCCTGAGGTTGTCTTGATCAATGGGCAAATCGTTAAACCGGAATAAAAGGGTTGGAATAGAACCGTTAAAGTTTGGAAGGAATGTTAAACGCATGGATTATGTCATAAAAAGCGAGAGTAAAGAAGCTACGCTTGAGCTGGGACGTGCCCTAGGTGCAGTTCTGGAAGGCGGAGATGTTCTCTGTCTCTCCGGTGATTTAGGCGCCGGGAAAACATTATTAACTCAGGGAATTGCGGCTTCTTTAGGCATAACCTCAGCAGTGACCAGTCCGACATTTACCTTAATTCAGGAGTATTCCGCTTTGGGCCAAGGAAAACCGCTTCGCTTTATTCATATGGATCTGTATCGTCTGGAACATTCTGAAGAAGTTGAAGTTATCGGTGTAGAAGATGCTTTTCAAGATGATGCGATTTGTATCATCGAGTGGCCGAAGATAGCTCATGATGTTCTGCCTGAGGATCGTTTGGATATTCAAATTCAAGGAAGCGGTGAGGAAATCCGTGTTATTACCTTTATTTTTAAAACTGGAAACTGGCAGGAGCGTCTTCAACAGGTTTTAGCGGGATGAAAGGCAGTTATCAAACGTGATACTGAAGAAGAGGTTGGAATAATACGATGAAATATCTCACGATGGATACAACTACAAGAGTAACTGCTCTTGCTTTGGGAGAAGAGGGCAAGCTTGTTGCCGAAGGCTTTTTGCATACATCGAAAACACACTCCGAGCGCTTGATTCCTATGTTGGATCAGTTACTCACTGCAGCGTCCTGGAGGCTTCAGGATTTAGATTTTATTGGAGTTGTGCGCGGTCCAGGCTCATTTACCGGGATAAGGATCGGAATTGCTACGGCTCAAGGTTTAGCAGAAGTTCTGGATTTGCCTCTTATTGGAGTGCTTTCTTTAGATACCCTGGCGTGGGCAGGGTATGGCAGAAACGAGGCGATAGTTCCAATTCTTGATGCTCGAAAAAACGAATGGTATACGGCAGGTTATTTTTGGAATGCAAGCCGTCAATATCCCGAATGTCATATAAAACCGCAAGCCATTGAGCCTCAGCGCTGGCTGGAAGAATGCAGACGATTGGAACGCCCTATTTTATTCGTGGGTGACGCAGTCGCTCGTTATGCCGAACTGATATCGGGTATCTTAGGGACGCAAGCTATCCTTCTACCGGATTATTTAGCCTTACCTCGGGGGGCTTTTGCTGTTCAAGAGGTTTGGAAGCGTTATAAGGATCATCCTCAGGGGGAGAAGGTCGAACCTTATTACATCCGCCTTTCTGAAGCTGAGGTAACGTGGGCCAAAAAAGAGGAGGCGAATCAAAAGGGAAATGGATAGCAGCGTTCGTCCAATGAAGGAAGATGATCTTGAGGCCATAATGAAGATTGAGCATGCTTCTTTTCCTACTCCTTGGTCACAACGTTCCTTTGAAAGTGAATTGAGGGATAATGAATATGCCCGTTATTTTTGCTTACTGGATCAAAATAAAGTGATTGGTTATATGGGGATATGGTTTATTTTAGAGGAAGGGCATATTACAAATGTTGCTATTGCTCCGGAGCATCGAGGTCGGCGCCTTGGGGAATTTATGATGCGGACAATTATGCGGCAGATGCTTTCCGAAGGGATGGAACGGATGACCTTAGAGGTCAGGGAAAGCAATTTGTCAGCACAGAGGCTCTACGAGCGGTTAGGCTTTGTTATGGCGGGGCGAAGAAAAGGATATTATTCAGATAATCAAGAAGATGCTTTAATTATGTGGGTAGAACTTGATTCATTAGATGCGAAGGCCTAGGGGGTGAGTCTAATCGCGAATTCAGATATATTAATTTTAGGAGTAGAAACGAGTTGTGACGAGACTTCAGCTGCAGTTCTCCGGAACGGAAGGGAGTTATTAAGTCATGTCATCTCTTCTCAGATCAGCACACATCAAAAATTTGGAGGAGTTGTCCCGGAAATTGCCTCACGGGAACATCTTCTGCATTTTCAGGGAGTTATTCGGCAAACTTTAGAAGAGGCAGGAGTCCGGTTTTCTGACCTTTCAGGAATTGCTGTAACTTATGGGCCAGGCTTAGTTGGATCATTGCTTGTTGGTGTTGCAGGAGCGAAGGCAATGGCCTATGCGGCAGGGGTGTCTTTGATCGGGATCAACCATTTGGAAGGACATATTTATGCGAATTTCCTAAATACTCCTGACTTGGAGTTTCCCTTATTAGCCTTGCTTGTTTCCGGCGGACATACACATCTTGTCTATTTTGAAGGCCATGGTCACTACCAGGTTCTTGGTCATACACGGGATGATGCGGCTGGCGAGGCCTTGGATAAAATCGCACGCGCCTTAGGACTTGGGTATCCGGGCGGCCCTCAGATTCAGAAAGCAGCCTTATCCGGAAGCGCTCAAGCCTTTGATTTTCCAAGGGCTATGTTGGAGCATGGGAGTCTGGATTTCAGCTTCAGCGGTATGAAATCCGCTGTTCTGAATACGCTTAACTCAGCTCGGATGAAAGGAGAAGAGCTCAGCGTACCTGATATTGCTGCTTCCTTTCAGCAGGCAGTTGTAGATGTATTAGTTCGCAAAGCAATGCTGGCTTTAGAACGAACCCATGCCAAGACTCTCGTTCTTGCGGGCGGTGTGGCGGCTAATGCTTTATTGAGAGAAAGTCTGGAAGAGAAACTCAATACGAGAAAAGTACGATTTGTCTATCCTTCTCCGGTCTTTTGCACCGATAATGGGGCAATGATTGCAACAGCCGGTTATTACCATTATATTGCAGGCGATTTTTCTCCTTGGAATTTGAATGCGGTTCCAGGCTTAAATTTAGTTTAGCCTTAAGATAATAAGAATTTCAACAAAGCGGTTTATTCCGCTTTTATTTTTTTATTAATTATTCAGGGCTTAGGACTTTCGGGGAAGTGTTCTGTTGTTCCTGTGGATAGAAGAAACTGTGGATAATGTGGATAACTTTGTGAATAACTGAGATAGGCTCGTTTACAAATTTTTAGGAAATAGAACAAAAAAGAATAACTTTACCCACAGGGGCTGTGGATAATGTGGATAAGTTGATGAAATCCAAGCTTTTTAAAGAAATAGGATGGGGATAAGTCCAACCGAACATATGTTACTTGACATAATCTCCTGAAAATGCAAAGGAAATTCGATCTTGAACAGAGAATAGAATTAAGCGGTTTTAAATTTCTAAGTCTAAATTTCTGAGGTTAAAGAAAGCAGGGACAAATTCGTGTGGATGATCTTCTTTTGTTTATTTGCGGGTTTTTTAATAGGATGGGTTAATTTATTGCCTCAACGTGTTTTGGCCTTCACAGGACAAGGTATGACGGCAGGAGTTGTTTTTTTGTTATTCACAATGGGCTTAAGGCTGGGAGTGGATCAAACAATTTTATCCCAACTTGGTCAATACGGATTACATGCGCTTCTATATTCGAGCCTAAGTGTACTGATGAGCTTGGTTGGTGTATATATGTTAGAAAAGATCATTAATAAAAGGTCTTCTTCTGAAAAACAATATCTTCTCGAGGCAGATCCATCTCAATCAACTGAGGAGCAATTCAATGGGTCTCAATCAGCCCATCCTTACCGTATGACGGTTCTGATCCTGGGAGCCGTACTCGTAGGAATGTTTACGGGATATGCCTTTTTTCCTGGTTCAGCTCAAAACATGATTCCCCTGGCGACTTCTGCGGCCTTAGACTTTACCCTATTCGTAGTTGGAATGGATCTAGGACAAAACCGTACTGTGTGGAATCAAATGTTTCGGATGGGGTGGCGGGTCTTTCTGGCACCGTTCGGTATTATGATCGGCAGTATTTTGGCAGGAAGTCTTGTCGGAGTTTTACTTGGGTATTCTTGGCGGGAAGGAGCGGCTGTATGTGCGGGTTTTGGCTGGTATAGCCTGTCTGGTGTTTTGATCAGCAATTTGCATTCCGTGTCATTAGGTACAACCGCTTTCTTAAGCAATATTTTTCGTGAAATTTTATCTATTTTACTGGCACCTCTTTTAGCGCGCAAAGCCAGCCCGCTGCTTCTTGTAGCGCCGGGCGGAGCAACAACGATGGATAGCACTTTACCCCTGCTGGTTAGTGTCGGGCCTAAAGGTATGGGGGTTATCGCTTTCGTCAGCGGCTTTACTTTGACCTCTCTTGTTCCGTTTCTTGTTCCTCTTTTATTAGGCAAACTATAATATCTATATTTAGAATTTTTTAAAATCGATTCTAAATAAAGAGAAGGAATTTATCTAAAATCACCGAAAAATTATATTAGGTGCTTAAGAGCTTAAGAATAAATTGGAGGTTATATGCAAGACAAGCGCTTAGTCCGTAAAACTGCTTTATCTTTAAGAGCTGCAATTTCACAGGAAGATCGTAACGATAAAAGCCGAGAAATTCTATCGCGGATTACACAGCTGTCAGTATTCCAAAAGGCTGGGACAATAATGTCCTTTTTAAATTTTAGAGATGAAGTGAATACAACTCTTCTCGCAGCAGAGATTTTAGCTTATAATAAAAATTTAGTACTGCCCCGTTGCGCACCGCAGGGGGAACTTATTCCCGCTAAGATTTACGATCTTTCTGCAGACGTGGAATCTGGAAAATGGGGAATTCGAGAACCCAAAATAGAAGGACTAATTCCAATTGGCCCAAAGGAAATAGACCTTATTTTTATTCCTGGAGCAGCTTTTGATCTAAAGGGAAATCGTGTGGGTTATGGCGGTGGGTACTATGACCGCTTTTTGCCGCAGCTGCGTGTAGACGTTCCTAAAATTGCTATCGCTTTTGCCTGCCAAGTGCTTCCCGAAATTCCGACAGAGTCTTTTGATCAAAGAGTGGACGCTCTTGTTACGGAAGAGGGAGTACATTGGTTTATTTGATGAGATAAGGGAGTGATAAAATGGGTGAGGGGTGTCAAGAGCTGGTTGACCCTAAAGAAGAGAAATTAGAAGAGGTCATCCACCGGTACAGGTCGCAAAAAGGAGCATTAATTCCTATTCTTCAACAGGCGCAAGGTATTTATGGATATTTACCGGAACATGTTTTAATACACATCAGTCAGCAGATGAAAATTCCGATCGCTAAAATTTACGGAGTTGTTACGTTTTATGCTCAGTTTCGCTTAACTCCGATGGGGCGCAATGTGCTGAGCATCTGTCTGGGTACGGCCTGCCATGTTCGCGGGGGTGCCAAAGTTCTGGATACAATCGAAAAAGAACTTAAGGTTAAGGATGGAGAAACTACTGAAGATGGGCGGTTTACTTTGGAGATCGTCAATTGTATCGGAGCATGTGGTTTAGCCCCAGTTATATCGGTGAATGGAGAAGTTCATGGGCGTTTAACCCCAGAGCAAATTCCAGGAATCCTCGCGAAGTATGAGTAGGGGGTTGAGGGGATGACAAGTAAGAAAAAAGTATTGGTGTGTGCCGGAACAGGCTGTACATCATCAGGAGCACATAAAATTATTGATTTGCTCAATCAAGAGATTATCCGGCAAGGATTAATGGAACGAGTTGAAACCGTTCCAACGGGATGCCAAGGGTTTTGCGAACAAGGCCCAACCCTTGTGATTGAACCGGATCAAACCTTATATACGTTGGTTAATCCGGAAGATGTTCCTGAAATTGTTTATAAAGAGTTTGGTGAAGGGGAACATGTGGAAAGGCTTCTCTATGTTGATCCCCTGACAGGACAACCTTCCAAAGACTATAAAACGACGCAGTTTTTCGCTAAACAGCATCGAATTGTTCTTCAAAATTGCGGTGTCATCGATCCGACTAAGCTTGAAGATTATTTGGCAAATGATGGGTATACAGGGTTGAAACATGTTCTTAAAAATATGACACCTGAGCAGGTTATTGAAGAAGTCAAACAATCCGGGTTAAGAGGACGCGGAGGAGCAGGTTTTCCAACGGGTTTAAAATGGAGTTTTTGCAAGGCCTCACCCGGCGTTAAAAAGTATATCATCTGCAATGCTGACGAAGGCGATCCGGGGGCCTTTATGGATCGCAGTGTCCTGGAGGGAGATCCTCATTCTATCATCGAAGGAATGCTGATCGGAGCTTATGCGATCGGAGCGGATGAAGGATATGTTTACTGTCGAGCTGAATATCCGCTCGCTATCAAGCATCTTGAGATTGCCATTAAGCAAGCAGAAGAAGCCGGGTTTCTTGGCGATAATATTCTAGACTCGGGTTTTAATTTCCACTTAAGAATTCAACCGGGTGCAGGCGCTTTCGTATGCGGCGAAGAAACGGCACTGATGGCTTCAATTGAAGGAAAACGGGGAATGCCCCGTGTTCGGCCTCCTTTCCCTGCTCAAAGCGGGTTATGGGGAAAACCCACCAACATTAATAACGTTGAAACGTGGTCCAATATTCCGCATATTTTAAGACATGGTGCCCAATGGTATGTTCAGTATGGAACAGAGAAAAGCAAGGGAACAAAGATCTTTGCCTTAACGGGTAAAGTTAAGAATACGGGCTTGGTCGAAGTACCGATGGGCATGACGCTTAGGGAGATTATCTTCGATATCGGCGGCGGAATTCGGGACGGCAAAAAATTTAAAGCCGTTCAAATCGGAGGACCTTCAGGAGGCTGTTTGCCGGAAAGTATGCTTGATTTGCCGGTAGACTATGATACCCTGACCCAAGCCGGGGCAATGGTAGGTTCCGGCGGTTTGGTTGTTATGGATGAGACGACCTGTATGGTGGATATTGCCCGTTTCTTCTTAAACTTCTCTCAGAGTGAATCTTGCGGGAAATGTACCCCCTGCCGCGAAGGCAATAAGCGCATGTGGGAGATTCTTGACAGGATTTGCCGCGGCGAAGGAAAAGAAGAAGACTTAGATACGATCGAGCAATTGGCGTTAACGGTCAAAGAAACATCGCTTTGCGGATTAGGTCAGAATGCCCCTAATCCGATCCTGGCTACGTTAAAATACTTCCGTTCGGAATTTGAAGCGCATATACGCGATAAAAAATGTCCCGCCCACGTATGCAAGGATCTTTTGAGTTATTCTATTGATCCGGACAAATGTAAAAAATGCAGTCTTTGCTCTAAGAATTGTCCGGCAAAATGCATTACCGGAGATAAAAATACACCCTATGTCATTAATGAAGAATCTTGTATTCGCTGTGGAACATGTATGGACAAATGTAAATTCGGAGCAGTCATGCAAGCCTAGGGAGAGGAGTGAAATGTGTGGAATGGCTAACCTTATCCATTGATGGGAAGGAGTACAGTGTACCTAAAGGCAGCACGGTTTTAGAAGCTTGCCGTATGTACGGTATTCCGATTCCAACGCTTTGCCAAGACCCTGAGCTTACAAATGCAGGGGCTTGTCGATTATGTGTGGTTGAGATTGAGGGGATGCGTAATTTACCCCCTTCCTGTGTTACCCAAGTAACTCAGGGAATGACGGTAAGGACACAGACCGATAAAGTGAGAAAAGCGCGCAAAACAATTCTGGAACTCTTAGTCGCAAACCATCCGCTGGATTGTATGACCTGTCAGAAGATGGGGAATTGTGCTCTTGCCGAGTATAGTTACGAATATGGGGTAAAGGGAAAAATGTTTGCGGGTGCTCGCAGGGACCTGCCGCTGGATGACAGCAATCCTTTTATTTTAAGAGATCCGAATAAATGCATTCTTTGCGGGAAGTGTGTGCGGGCGTGTGAGGAGATGCAAGGTCAGAATGTCCTCGATTTCTTTAAGAGAGGGTTTAACTCTCAAGTTGGCCCAGCCTTTGATCTTCCTTACAGCGAATCAGAATGTGTCTTCTGTGGAAACTGTGTTTCCGTTTGTCCGGTTGGAGCCCTCACAGAAAAACGAATGTATGGGCAAGGCCGCCCCTGGGAAGTGCAAAAGGTGCAAACGACCTGTGCTTATTGCGGAACAGGATGCAACTTCGACCTTAACGTAAAGGATGGAAAGGTGATCGGGGTTACGTCTAATCCTGAGGCGCCCGTCAACGGCAAAGCACTTTGTGTAAAGGGGCGTTTCGGTTATGATATGATTCATAGTCCGAAGCGTTTGACCACGCCGCTTATCAAGAAAAACGGCGAATTTGTACCCGCAAGCTGGGATGAGGCTTTAGATTTAGTCTCTTCGCGCTTAGGTGAGATTAAAACCCAGTTCGGTTCTGGTTGCATCGGAGCTTTAAGTTCAGCTCGATGCACAAACGAAGAAAACTTCCTCATGCAAAAATTCATGCGCGCGGTGATCGGAACGAATAACATTGATCACTGCGCACGGACCTGACACGCTCCCACTGTGGCCGGTCTGGCCACTTCATTTGGCTCAGGTGCGATGACGAACTCCATTAACGAAATTCCGAATGCTCAAGTCATGTTTGTTATAGGTTCCAATACGACGGAGGCTCATCCCGTGATTGGGACGAAAATGAAAAAAGCCTTAGCCCGGGGGGCAAAACTTATTGTCGCCGATCCGCGTCGTATTGAGCTTGCGGATAAAGCCGATATCTGGATGCGTTTGCAGCCTGGAACAGATGTTGCGCTCTTGAACGGGCTCATGAACATCATCTTGGAAAAGGGCTGGGCGGATACAAAATTTATTGAAGAACGGACCGAGGGTTTTGCCTTCTTCAAAGAAAACTTGAAGAAGTTTCCGCCTGAGGCTGTCAGCAAGATTACGGGTGTACCGCTTGAACAAATGGTTGAGGCGGCCGAGCTATACGCTACTGCCGAGCGGGCCCAAATTTTCTATACACTCGGGATAACCGAGCATACGTGTGGGACAGATAATGTCATGAGTTTGGCTAATCTTGCACTTTTAACTGGAAACATCGGCAAGGAAAGTTCAGGGGTAAATCCCTTACGCGGGCAAAACAATGTCCAAGGGGCCTGTGACATGGGAGCTTTGCCGACGGATTATCCGGGTTATCAAAAAGTAACGAGCCCAACGGCACGTGCTAAGTTTGAAGAAGCTTGGGAGGTGGCTCTTAATCCAAAGCAAGGTTTTATGATTCCGGATATGTTCCAAGCTGCCGTTGACAAGGATTTAAGAGCTATGTATATTTTTGGAGAAGATCCGGTTCTTACGGATGCGGATGCCAATCATGTTCGCAAAGGCCTGCAGGCCCTTGATTTCCTCGTCGTTCAAGATATTTTTATGACGGAAACAGCAAAAATCGCAGATGTGATTCTCCCCGGAACGAGCTTTGCAGAAAAAACGGGCACATTTACGAATACGGAACGCCGGGTACAAAGGGTTAATCAGGCGATTCAGCCGATTGCGAACACAAAAGTGGATTGGCGAATCATTTGCGAAGTTGCTGCGCGCATGGGTTATCCTTTCTCTTATCAATCCCCGGAAGAGATTATGCAGGAAATTGCGTCTTTAACCCCTCAATATGCAGGCATAACCTACGAGCGGCTTGGCAAAAAAGGCTTGCAATGGCCTGTTCCTGATGCTGAACATCCGGGAACGAAGTTCTTGCATGAAGGAAAATTCTCGCGCGGTAAAGGGCTCTTCATGCAAGTAAATTATCAGCTTCCCGATGAGCTTCCCGATGAAGAATATCCGTTTTTGCTCAGTACCGGCCGCAAATTGGCCCACTATAACATCACAACCCGAAATTCTGAAGCGCTTGACGGTTATTCTCCCGAAGAATTTGCGGAATTGAACCCGAAGGATGCAAGAAAGCTTAATATCCAGGATGGGGAAAGAATCAAAGTTTCCTCACGCCGCGGAGAGCTAGAGACCAGAGTCCAGATTACGGATCGTGTTCAGCCGGGAATGATCTTCATGACCCTTCACTACAAGGAAACACCGACTAATGTTTTAACCAACGCGGCCTATGATAAGGTTACGAAGACCTATGAATATAAGGTTTGCGGTGTAAAAGTTGAACGATTAAACTCAAAAGTATAAAGGTTTTGGACAAAAGATGACTAAATTTAGAGGGGAAGAACAGTAACAATTCTGTTCTTCCCCTTTTTCAAATGGTTCTTTCTAACTTGCAAGTGCCACCATTTTCTTTTTAAAAAACAGGTTAAATAGGGCAATGGAACGTCCTACACCAATAACAGCGGCTAGGGTTCCTAGCCCGATTCCAACGATTTTCCCGGCAAATAACACACCAATAAATACAGTAATAAGAACGCAGGAGATATCAAAAATGTTTTTGGAAAGTCCCAGGCCTTTCCTGATTCGCTTGCTTAACGCCTGAGTAAAACCATCTGCAGCATTCGGGACAAACCTCATTTCCACCGAAATAGCCACTCCGATTCCGGTCAGCAGGATTGCAGCAGCAAGCCAAAGAAGTTTTAGAGCCAAGCTATCGGTGTTTAATGTTATCATCTTATTAAAAATGTTAATGATCTGGCTGAATATAATGCTCATGGGAATCTGCAGCAAATCAAAGGAGCGAAATTTCTTGCCGCGTAGAATCATCTGTCCAACCACACACAGTATATAAATTACAAGAGTTGCGTTACCCAAATTAACCTTAAAGATATTGGAAATACAATAGGGAATGGATATAATTGGAGACACTCCCAAACCCGTCTTTGTATTTAAGATAATTCCTAAGGCAAGCAGCAGAAGTCCAATACAATACATTACTCCACGTAAAAATTCCTTCATATATTTCTATCTTCCTCTATTCCTTATTTAATCATCAAATTTTATTATTGCGGAATAATCATTATTCGCATCCATTGCACATTATAACATGGTCATATTGCACTTCGTAAAAATACAGGTTATTCTTTTTATAGAGATGTATTCTCCCAGAGAGGAGGTTTTATAATTTTAGACTTTACTGGAATACTGCTTGCGGGTGGCAAGAGTTCACGAATGGGAAAAAATAAGGCGTTCTTGGAGTTGAACGGAAAGCCTTTTATTGAGAAAAACCTTGAAATCCTGCAGTTGATTTTTTCAGAAGTTTTTATTAGCAGTAATACACCCGAACTTTATTCCCAATACAAGGTTAGGGTTGTACAAGATCATTATGTTGAGCATGGACCCCTTGGGGGTATCCAGGCCTGTTTACAGGAAGCTGTCTCGGAGTTTTGTTTTATTGCTGCTTGTGATATTCCTTTTCTTAATCCAGACTTGATTCATTTTATGGCTTCTTTGACTGAAAGGTATGACATTGTAGCTCCCAAAACAGCAGGAGGAATTCACCCCTTGTATGCTTTTTATAAACGTTCTTCCTGTCTGCCTAAGATAGAAAAAAGCCTTAAGGCGGGTATCCTTAAGACCATCGATTTTTTTGATCAATGTTCAGTTCGATATATATCGGAATCGGAAATAGAACGCTTTGGTAATGTGCAGCTCTTACTCTACAATGTTAATACCCCGGAGGAATGGGTTAAGTTTCAGATGGAGTGGGAGAAGGCAAAAGGATTCGCTCAGGACAAGTATAGATGTTAAGTCTGTCTCCGCGGGCAAAACCAATGACGGTGATATTTAAATCCTGAGCGAACTTTAACGCAAGCTCGGTAGGTGCTGAGCGTGCAATTAAGACTGGGATATTCATCTTAGCCAGTTTTAAAAGAATTTCCGAGGAAATACGACCGCTAAAAAAGACAACGTGATCCGTTGTTTTTATTCCGGAACGAAGAGCGGCTCCTGCTAATTTATCAAATACATTATGTCTGCCGATATCATAGCTGGTCAGCAGGACTTTACCTTGCGAGCCTATCCCGCCGCTATGAATTCCGCCAGTGGCTTGAAATAAGGGCGAATGGTCTTGAAGATACCGGGTGTACCCATAAGCTTCTTCAAGAGAAATTTGAACATTTGAGGTTTGACGCTGAAGGCGGTCTTTATCATTCGCAAAATTAAGGGTGACACGGCTTTTGCCGCAGCATGCGGAAAAGGTTCGCTTATTGAGAAGGTCTTTTGAGGCAAGATAGGAAGTCCCTTCGGCCCAAACGATATTGAGTTTAGGATCATATTTAAGCCATTGAATATCAGCGGCAGAATGGATAAAACCTTCACTAAAAAGAAAACCGTAGGCTAAATCTTCAAGCTGTGAAGGAGAGCAAAGCAGTGTAGCAATTTCCTCATCATTAAAAAAGAGGGTTAAAGGAATTTCTGGGACGATAAGATCCTCTGTTTGTATGAACGTATGGTCTTGAGCCTTTAGGATAGAATAACGGATGGCTTCTGTAGACATGATCATTCCTCCTCAGATATGATGTTATAATATCACGATCTGATTTAATTTAGAATAAATAGCGCTTTCTTCTGTCTTAAATCAAAAACGTAATTTTTATAGAAATTAGAAGGAAAATTTGGTTTTTTAGCGAATTAAAAAAGCAAACAACATATAGTTTGCTCCGAAACTAGGTAACCTAAAGTTAATGAAAACTATGGCGACTAGGCAAGTGTTAATACACTCGGGTATTATTGGAAACGATAGTATCTCCTGTTGGAAAGGAGTCTGTTCTAGCGACGAGGGATACCTCCGCGGTTAAACAGACCGCGGAGTTTTTATGTATTCAGGTTTTTTGAAAAGAGGGATATAGATGGAGGATCAATTTCAAAGGCAGATTGAATATTTACGAATATCCGTTACAGATCGTTGCAATTTGCGATGTCAATACTGCATGCCGGCTGCGGGAGTGGAGTGGATTCCTCATGAACAAATCCTTAGTTTTGAGGAGATTCACCGTCTTATCCGAATAAGTACACAAATCGGGTTTAAGCGTTTTCGCCTAACTGGCGGAGAGCCCTTAGTCCGAAAAGGAATTATTGACTTCATTAGCCGAGTATCCCAGATCCCCGGAGTAGAAGACTTGATGCTGACAACCAATGGAATGTTTCTGCCGGAAATGGCTTATGCTTTAAAAGCTGCAGGATTAAACCGAGTCAATATTAGTTTAGATACATTTAATCCTGAACGGTTCCGGGAATTAACGCGAGGTGGAGACGTAAATAAGGTTTTTCAGGGTATTTTCCGTTCATTAGAAGCAGGTCTAAAACCTGTGAAAATCAATGTTGTTGTTGTTCGTGATTTTAACCTGCATGAGCTGCCTAAATTTCTGGAACTTGCGCAGGATCACCCTTTGCATGTTCGCTTTATTGAACTTATGCCGATCGGGATTAGTTCGGATCGCCGCGGTGAATTTGTTCCGATTGATGAAATGAAAGAAATCTTAGGGTTACAAGGTTTAGAACTTGAAAGAGGTCAGATTGGAAGCGGACCCGCGGAATATGTGACTCCAGCAGGCTATAATGGAAGTATTGGTTTTATCAGCGCCTTAAGCCGGCATTTTTGTAATACATGCAACAGGATAAGGCTAACGGCCGATGGAAAGTTAAGACCCTGTTTGCACAGTCCCAAAGAGTTTGATTTGCGTGAAGCCTTACGAAACGGAAGCTCAGATGAAGAATTGAGAAAATTGTTGATGCAAGCCGTTTGGAATAAACCGGTAGAACACCATATGAATGAAGAAGCGTGGCAGGGAAGCAGAGTTATGTCTCAGATTGGAGGATAAGATGGAACTTACACATTTTGATGAGCAAGGCCGTGCGCGAATGGTTGATGTCAGTGATAAGGGAGAAACTCAACGTGTTGCCGTTGCTCGAGGAAAGATTGAGATGCAGCCGGAAACATTAGAGAGGATTCGTCAGGGTCAAATTGCCAAAGGGGATGTATTAGCGGTTGCTCAAGTCGCAGGAATTATGGCAGCGAAACAGACGTCCAGCCTTATTCCCATGTGTCATCCTCTTGCGATTACAGGAGCAGTCTTAAACTTTAAAATAGTTCCTCCCGGTACGATAGAAATAGAAGCATCAGTTAAGGTTACCGGTAAAACGGGTGTGGAGATGGAAGCTCTTACCGCAGTCAGCACAGCTGCCTTAACGATCTATGATATGTGTAAGGCTATCGATAAAGGTATGATCATTGGTGATATCCGCCTTATGGAAAAAATGGGCGGCAAAAGCGGACATTTTGTACGTCAGGATAACCATGAATAAACTGGAGATAAAGGAGATAGCTAAGATGGGTAAGATTATTGCTGTATGTACGAGTGAACGAAAAGGAATGCGCAAAAAGAATGTAGGGGAAGGATTATTAAAAGTTAAATTTGGGATTGAAGGCGACGCTCACGGCGGAGATTGGCATCGTCAAGTGAGTTTACTGGCTATGGAAAGCATTAGAAAAATGCAGGATAAAGGCTTAGATGTTGGTCCCGGTGATTTTGCTGAGAATTTAACGACAGAGGGAATCAATCTTGTAAGTTTGCCGATTGGAACCAAGCTTAAAATCGGGGGGCAAGGGTTAGGTGAGGTAACTCAAATCGGCAAGGAATGCCATGCGAAGTGTGCGATTTATTATCAGGCTGGAGATTGCGTAATGCCTAAAGAAGGAATCTTTATTAAAGTCCTTGAAGGGGGTCCGGTCAAAGTCGGAGATTCTATTGAGGTGGTGGAGTGATGTTAAGAGTAGGTGTCATTACGGCCAGTGATAAAGGATCAAGGGGTGAACGAGAGGATCTCTCGGGAGCATTGTTAAAGGAATTGGTCAAAGATATTGACGGAGAAGTTGTGGAATATCGCGTTCTTCCGGATGAACAACATTTGCTGGCACAATTGATGAAAGAATGGGCAGATGATTTAAAACTTGATTTAATTCTTACAACGGGAGGAACAGGTTTTTCCTTGCGTGATGTGACCCCGGAAGCAACGAAAGAGATCGCTGATCGAATGGTTCCGGGAATTGCGGAAGTTATGCGGTATGAAAGTCTAAAGGTTACTCCGAAGGCTATGCTAAGCAGAGCGGCTTCGGCCTTGCGGAAACGGACCTTGATCATTAACATGCCGGGTTCTCCTAAAGCGGTTAAGGAATGCTGGCAGGCCATTGCACCGGCTTTGCCTCACGGGATACAAATTTTAAAAGGTGAAGCCAGCGAATGCGCTGCTCCAATTAATTCCTAAGTCAGCTTGTCACCCCTGTCCGATTGGTGCATACAGTATAGTATGCGAACCGGAAACGGGGTGATTTTTTCTTGAGGACAATAGTTTTTGTTGACTACGAAAATATTTGGACAGGATTGACGGGAAAGGGGTATGAATTAACCCCGGAAATTTTAATGCAAGCCATTCAAAAATATGCAGAACGCAATAATCTTACTATCACGGGAATTTATCTCTATGCAAACTTTGACCGTGAAGAGTTTTGGAGAACACAGACCTCTTTCGAAAAAACGAATGTATTTACCCGACATGTTTTTGGAAAGAACAATTATGCCAATACTGAGATCAGAAAGAATGCGGCTGACGTTGAACTTATTCTCGAGGCGCAAGAAATTTTAATCACTCGAGCTTCAACCTTTGATATGTTTTTACTTTTTACAGGCGATGGGGACTTTTTGCCGCTGGCGCGAAAGATTCGGGCATGGGGTAAAGAGGTTTGGGTTATCGGTGTCAACGGTAGCATACATCATGGGTTGCAAGCGTTTGGGGATCAGCAGGGTTTCTTTGAAGAGTTTCTGAATCGGGAGGTCGATTTTAAGCCTGATCAGGATATTGAACAAGGAATACGGATTCTCGCGCAGCTTCAGCTCAATATGGCGTATGTGGCCTCTACGAAAGCCCGCTTAGCTTTATCTGAACAACTTCAGCGTACAACGCCACAAGTTAAAGAACTCATTCGCCATGCACTCAGGGAGCAAATCTTCCTTCAATATGAATTTCCCGATGCGAGTTTGAAAATCGGAAAAACGAAGATTTACCTTCTTAATTTAAAACATCCACGTGTTCAAGATGTTTTAGGGGATAAAGTTAAGGAATTGCAAGAACGGTATTTAAAGCTGGGATTATAGGATAAAGCTGAAGGTGAAAATAAATTTAGAGGTAAGTCTAAAGATATCCAATAGCTTATTAAATAAAAAGCTATTGGATATCTTTTTTAGAGAAATACATAGAAAAAGTCCGGTTAGGAGTTCTCCTAACCGGATAGTAGTTATTGGCTGACAAAGGTGATATTGCGAATGGGAATCCGAACTACAGGACGGAGACCATCGATCGGGGTTCCAACATTTGAGAACAGCTGTGCGTTAGTCAAAAGCGCTACGCCATCTTGCAGACCGCCAAAGTTTCCAATCCAGAATCCGGAATCCATGCCGATTCTCAGTTGAGCACCGATCGGGAAAGTGTCAAATAAACCGAGAATAAAAGGTCTGCAGGTCACTCCCGGGAATACTCCGAAGCTCATAATATCATTCTCCTTTTCTTTTATGGGTCGTCGGAACGACCTCAGAAGAACAAGAAGGAGAACTCAACGCTTCGTTTTACGATTTTGTCAGCCAAAGTTAATATTTCTAATTTAGTGTATGGATTAGCGTCCCAAAAAGTTAAGAATGAGAGAGCAAAAATAGGAAAAATTTGAATAAAATGCTTCTCGCGTGGTCAATATAAAGTTTAGAGCAAGCAGGAGGGTCTAAATCGAACGTTATATAAACAATGGAGTAATTGGAAGATAGCTGGAGGTATTAAGAAATATTCGCAGATATTTCTTGATTACGAGGTTTGATAATGTTTGATTTCGTTCTCATACTTGCATATTATTATAGCTAGATGTTAGCACTCACATTTAATGAGTGCTAACAAACAAAATGATGAATAATCTTAAGGAGGGAATTTCTTCAATGAACATCAAACCGTTGGGTGATCGTGTCGTTATTAAATCACTTCCATCTGAAGAAAGAACTAAAAGTGGAATCATTATGCCAGATACGGCTAAAGAAAAACCTCAAGAAGGGGAAATCGTTGCTGTAGGACCTGGAAAGATGGAAAAAGGAGAACGCATTGCACTTGATGTTAAAGTCGGCGACCGCGTGATCTATTCAAAATATGCTGGCACAGAAGTTAAGTATGATGGCGAAGAATATCTGATCCTCAAAGAGACTGATATTTTAGCAATTGTAGGTTAATTACTTATATTTGAGTCAATGACAATACTTAAATTGTTGGGAGGATATTAAAAGTGGCTAAACAAATCGTTTTTAATGAAGAAGCCCGCCACGCGCTGGAACGCGGTGTAAATTCTTTGGCTGAAGCAGTTCGTGTAACATTAGGACCTAAAGGCCGTAATGTCGTACTCGATAAAAAATTTGGTTCTCCGCTCATCACAAATGACGGTGTTACTATTGCTCGTGACATTGAGCTTGAAGATCCCTTTGAAAATATGGGAGCTCAACTTGTCAAAGAAGTTGCGACTAAAACAAATGATGTTGCCGGTGATGGTACAACAACAGCTACTGTATTAGCTCAGGCGATTATTCGTGAAGGCTTAAAGAACGTAGCTGCCGGCGCTAATCCTATGGGTATCAAACGCGGAATCGAACAAGCTGTAACTGCAGTTGTTGAAGACATTAAAGGAAATGCTAAGCCCATTGAAAGCAAAGAGGCTATTGCTCAAGTTGCTTCCATCTCCGCAGGTGACCAAACCATTGGCAGCTTAATTGCTGAGGCTATGGAAAAGGTAGGAAAAGACGGCGTCATTACCGTTGAAGAAGCTAAAGGAATGACAACCGAACTTGAAGTGGTCGAAGGAATGCAATTTGACCGCGGTTACATTTCTGCTTATATGATTACGGATACAGATAAGATGGAAGCAGTCCTAAATGATCCTTACATTTTAATCACGGATAAGAAGATTGGTGCTATTGCTGACATTCTTCCTGTTCTTGAAAAAGTAGTTCAAGCAGGACGCCAACTCTTAATTATTGCTGAAGATATTGAAGGGGAAGCTATGGCGACCCTGGTTGTCAATAAACTCCGCGGAACCTTCACTGCTGTCGGAGTTAAAGCTCCTGGCTTCGGAGACCGCCGTAAAGCAATGCTCGAAGATATTGCAGTTCTTACAGGGGGTACAGTTGTTACTGAAGATCTCGGTCTCAAACTGGAAAATACCACAATTGATATGCTCGGTCGTGCACGCCAAGTCCGCGTAACCAAAGAAGAAACCACGATTGTGGAAGGTTCAGGAAGCACAGAAGATATTCAAAAACGGGTTGAAGCGATCAAAAAGCAAATCGAAGAAACAACTTCTGATTTTGACCGTGAAAAACTCCAAGAACGTTTGGCTAAACTTGCCGGCGGCGTAGCTGTTATCCAAGTTGGTGCTGCAACCGAGACAGAAATGAAAGAGAAAAAACTTCGGATTGAAGACGCTCTTGCTGCAACTCGTGCCGCTGTTGAAGAAGGTATCGTTGCAGGCGGCGGTACTACCTTAATCGATGCAATTCAAGCTCTTGAGCAATTAAATAAATTAACAGGAGACGAAAAAACGGGTATCGCAATTATTCGCCGTGCCTTAGAAGAACCTCTTCGTCAAATCGCAAACAATGCAGGTCAAGAAGGATCTGTTGTTGTTGAAAAAGTACAGACAACAGGCCGTGGAGTAGGTTTCAACGCTGTTACTGGACAGTATGAGGACATGATTGCTGCCGGTATTGTTGATCCTGCTAAAGTTACACGTTCCGCTCTTCAAAATGCAGCTTCTATTGCAGCGATGCTTTTGACAACGGAATGCTTAGTCGCTGATCTTCCTTCTAAAGATAACGGTGCTGCTGCCGCTGCTGCTATGGGTGGCATGGGCGGAATGGGCGGCATGATGTAATTAAACTTCTATGACTCGCCTATCCAACGGGTTTCAAGTTTAAATATCATCATATGACCACATTTTTACAACATTGAGAATATTATTTAGAGGTTTCTCATGAGTTCTCTGAACTTATGGGAGACCTCTTATTTATTTAGTTTAGCTGAAAAGAGTATAAATAGGTAAAAGTCTCATAATCTATCACTGAGATAAGATTAACATTTTGGAATATTGGATCATTGCTAACAACAATATCGATAATTGCCGGCATTTTGTGGATTGTATTGTAGGAGAACGAAAAATGAATCAAGCAATTTATGGACAATTACCGATTATAGGAAATATGATCCCAAAAGATTATGTGGTAACAAAGGGATTTGGTGATACGAACCTAGGTTCAGGTAATAAAAATCCATGGCAAACGGGTTCTTTTGATATGGCTCTTGTAATGGCTGGAATAGAGAATTTTAATATTGTGAAATATACCTCAATTTTACCTCCTGAAGCGACGGAAATCCCTATTGAGCGGGCCAGAAGCCTTTATCGCCCGGTGCCGTAATGGGTACAATCCTAGCCCAAGTAAATGGGGTTAAGGGAGAATACATCTGCGCAGGGATAGGAAAAATAGAGGTTAAAAGGAATTATGACGGCCTCCATATAGCGGGCTATGCAGCCGAGTATATGGGTAATGGCAATGAGCAAGAGGCCAAAAGAAGTTTACACGAATCACTAATCAACATTGTCCTTAGACGTTATAATCCCAAGGACTTCTCGGTGTTTGGTGAGAAATTTTGTATACAAGACAATACGGTAAAGAATAAGTATGGAACTGTTATTGCTGCAATAGGGTTTTTAACCAATATTTATCCGATGCTTGATTGGATATGATTTAAGGAAGAATCGACCGAGAGGCGATCGCATCAATAACGGAATTTTACCTCTTGTAATTTGTACTACCAATTGATAGAAAGAAAATGGGAACGGTTATATAAAATATTTAACTAAATTTAGGAACATAGTGGGAAGCCCGGAGAATGCCTTCGGGTTTCCTACTATGTTCTTAACAATTATTTTATCAAGATGTGTAAGAATCTCTGGAAATGGAAGTGAGTTGATGCCAATAAGTGAAAATCAAATAGCATTCTGTAAAATTACGCAGGAATTAAGTAGAAGACGATTCAGGAAAATTCATGTATCATTATAATATAGAACTTAGTTTGATAATAATGAACGAAGTGATGGAGGTGAAACATAAAGTAAGTTAACTGGTTTTAAGGGGAATCTACGAAAACTAAAAGAAAAGAGGCGTGTGGCATGAGCAGTAAGATTCAAGAAGTAAACCCAATTAATAATGAAAAACCTACAAAATCAAGAATATTTCTTGCAGGTATTTTATTTTTAACACTACTGGTTGCTTATTTGGACCGTGTCAATCTTTCGGTTATCGTTGCCGACAAGTCATTTTTAACGCAAATGGGGATAACGGGAAAGCCAGTACTCATCGGGTTGTTAAGCTCGGTTTTCTTATTTGCTTATGGCATATCCAATGTAATTTTGGGACCTTTTGGTGATTTTATTGGACCTAAAAAAGCGATGCTAATTGCTATTTCGTTTTGGATTCTTGCTATGACAATGGGGGGACTTGTTTCGACCTTCTCCTTAATGATTGCGGCCAGAATACTTCTGGGTGCCGGCGAAGGGCTACATTGGCCAATGCAAAGTCTTTATGTAAAGAATTGGTTCCCTATTCGTGAAAGAGGTAAAGCGAACTCTGCATGGCTGCTTGGATTGTTCGTTGGACCTGCAATAGCAATGCCAATCTTTGTGCAGCTTACAACGAATTGGGGATGGCGAAGTACTTTTACAACACTTGCTCTGGTAGGACTTATTCCTTTATTATTAATTGCGGTTTTGACCAAGGATCGCCCCTCAGTAAGTAAATTAACCAATCAGCAAGAAATTGATTATATTAAAAACGGTTCAGACTTGAGTACGTCTTCAAGCGCTGAAGCAGAAACGGAAGGAACACTCAAGAACTTATTTTTAAAAGATTATCGTTTTTGGTTTTTGACAATTGCCTATCTTGGTTCCTCGAGTATTTGGTGGGGAACGATGGCTTGGCTGCCCTCGTATTTAAAAATAATTCGTAACTTTTCCTTCGCTCAACTTGGATCTTTAGCTTCACTACCTTATATTTTGGGTGCTATCACGGTTATAGTATGTGGGTATTGGTCAGATCGGACTGGAAAACGGACAGTTTTTGGCGCGGTTGGATTAACTCTGGCATCATTATTTATTTTGTTTGGGGCAAAGGCTCAAGATAATTATATCAGCGCTTATCTACTCTCCTGCGGTATCGGCAGTATTGGAATTGGAATTCATTCCTTCTGGTCAGCTTTACAAAACATCACTCCTCCTAGACAACTGGGTGCAGCATCGGGAATATTAAATGGAGTTGCTCAATTCGGCTCGGCTTTCATCCCTACCGTTATTGGATTTTTCATCCAACTTAGCGGCGGCTCGTATAATGGAGGGCTATTCTTCTTAGTTGGACTGGGATTGATGGGGGCAGCATTAATGGCTGTTTTGGCAGTAAAGAAAATATAAAGAAGAGGAATAAGGCAACCTCCTTTCAACATAAAGTATGGTAAGAACTCCGCCAGGGGGGCCGCACATGAAGAAAAGAGGGCTACTATTAATCATCCTGATCAGTACCGTATTAATTGGGGGAATTATGGGACGTTTTCTTTGGAAACCCCAGCCCGCAGAGTTATTGACAAACGGCTTAGAAAAACTGAACCAAGCGACCTCTTTTCGTTACAGCATTACCCAACATCAATGGGTTGAAGGAAAGGATCGCGTAATGACTCAGATTCTAGGAGAAAAGGACGGTGGGAATACTCATATCTCTGGGCAGCTTGTGGGCACGGATGTTGAGATGGTTGTAGCCGGGGGAGGTTTTTACCTAAAAGACCCACTCGGGAAGAAGTGGGTTAAATATCCAAGTGTCCCAGCTACTCAGGAAGTCTTCCTGGCGGAGCTCAATCCAATTTCTTCTCTACAGTTCAAAGAGCTTGGCGAGGTGATGCTTAAAGGACAAGAAAAACTAAACGGACAAAAAGTTTGGGTTATACAACTTCAACCGAGTGTTCAAAATCAAATGATGGAGGATTTTTGGACAGATTTTAATTATACAGTTTACCTAAGTACAAAAGATAAGACGATTCGAAGAGCAACAATTCAAGCGAAGAGTAAAGCGAAAAATGAACCGATGTCAATGACCCTCGACTTTTCGGATTTCGGTCAGAAAATCTCAGTACAACCACCTAACTTATAGAACGTAAGGTCCAGGAAGAGAAATAATTTAAACATGACACGTGAGAGTAAGGTGATCTGTATAAGATTTACCTTACTCTATTTTTGTGCATTCTCTTGAAATCTACGATGTGATTTAAATAGATAAAGTTAAGCAAATATGGTAGTATGATTAAAAAATTAAGAAGGGAGCAAATAAATATGGAAGAATCGAATGGAATAAAGGATAACGCAAACAATGGCGGAAGATTAGCAGTATTATGGACTAGTTCTGATAGGGAAGTAGCTCTTAAGATGGTTTTTATGTATACATGCAATTCAAAATTAAAAGGATGGTGGGATGATGTAACTTTAATCGTATGGGGACCGTCTTCCAAGCTTCTCAGTGTGGACATAGAACTTCAGAACGAATTAAAGAAAGCACAGGAGGCTGGCGTTAAAGTTCAGGCTTGCAGAGCATGTGCAGATATGTATGAAGTCACGGAAAAGTTGGAAGCCCTTGATATAGAAGTAATTTATATGGGCGAGCCTCTTTCCAACTATCTTAAAAATGGATGGAAAGTCATCACGTTATAAAAGGCTATTTCTCTGAAAATCTGTGTTTCAATTGAGTCGCCTTTAATTTAACAATGGCGAATTATTGTTTTAAAATCCGTACTTTATACCAAGAATGTCCTGGGAATGTTCGAAAAAGAGTTTGACTTCTCTTTAGCACCTCTGCTATAATTTTTTAATGAGTTTTAGTTGGAGGTGCCAGTAGTGGAAGAGCAAATCAGCAGAATTTTATTTAGCCGCGAAGAACTCCTGAAACGGATCGATGAATTAGGCGCAGAGATTACACGCGATTATAAGGGCAAGAACCTCTTAATACTCGCTATTCTTAAAGGTGCCGTTCCTTTTATGGCGGATTTAATCCAACACATTAAAATGCCGTTAGCCTATGATTTCATGGCCGTTTCCAGTTATGGAGCATCAACCCACTCTTCAGGGGTTGTTCGGATCATGAAAGATTTGGAGCGGAGCGTTGACGGTGTTGATATTTTAATTGTCGAAGATATTATTGATACAGGTTTGACTTTAAAATATCTTAAAGAGAATTTATCAGCACGCAATCCTAAGAGCGTAAAAGTGGTCACTTTATTGGATAAGCCTGATCGGCGTAAAGTTGAGGTTAAACCGGATTATAACGGCTTTACGATTCCAGATGAATTTGTTGTCGGTTATGGCTTAGATTTTAATGAACAATTTCGTAACCTCCCTTACATTGGCATTTTAAAGCCGGAAGTTTATGAAAATGCGAACGAATAGCTTTCTGAGAAAAGGTGGTGGGTGGTTTCGTGTCACAAGAATTAGTTCTGGTCTTAGATTTTGGCGGACAATATAATCAATTGATTGCTCGAAGAGTACGGGAAGCCCATGTTTATTCCGAAATGGTTTCGTACAAAACCTCAATTGAAGAAATTCGTAAACGCAACCCCAAAGGGATTATTTTTTCAGGCGGTCCTGCCAGTGTTAATCAAGAGGGTGCACCACAGGTTGATTCCGCAATTTATGAATTAGGGATTCCGATTCTGGGGATTTGCTACGGCATGCAATTGATGACCATTCAACTGGGGGGGAAAGTCGAACATCCTCAGGTTCGGGAATACGGCAAAGCCATGCTTCAAGTGGATGAGGCTAAAGGCATTTGGGAAGGGCTTGACGGAGAACGTCAATGCTGGATGAGTCACGGTGATTCTGTTGTAGCGTTACCTGAAGGCTTTAAGGTTGCAGCGCATACGGATCATACACCAGTCGCTGGAATGCTTAATGAGGAACGAAACTTTTATGCGGTACAGTTTCACCCGGAAGTAAAGCATACTCCTGAAGGACAGAAGATGCTTGAGCGCTTCTTATATGATATTTGCGGGTGTAAAGGTGAATGGACTATGGAGTCCTTTATTGAGAATCAAATTAAACTGATTCGCGATAAGGTAGGAGATCATCGTGTCCTTTGTGCTTTAAGCGGCGGTGTTGATTCTTCAGTGGCCGCTGTTCTTGTTAATAAAGCTGTAGGAGATCAATTAACATGTGTTTATGTCGATCACGGTTTCATGCGCAAAAATGAATCAGCCGAAGTCAAGAAGATCTTTACAGAACAATTCCAGCTTAACCTTGTTTTTGTTGACGCAAGTGAACGATTTATGAGCAAGGTCGAAGGGGTATCTGATCCAGAGACAAAACGCAAAGGGATTGGCAATGAGTTTATTCGCCTTTTCGAAGACGAAGCTCGTAAACTCGGTAAAGTGGACTTCCTTGTTCAAGGAACGCTTTATCCGGATATCGTGGAAAGCGGAACTGAGACTGCGGAAACGATTAAATCCCATCATAACGTTGGGGGACTTCCTGAAGATATGCGGTTCGAGCTGATCGAACCTTTACGGATGCTCTTTAAGGATGAGGTACGCGAAGTCGGTAGGGAATTAGGGATTCCTGATGAAATCGTCAGTCGGCAGCCGTTCCCGGGTCCGGGACTTGCCATTCGTATTTTGGGCGAAATCACTCGGGAGAAGCTGGACATTCTGCGCGAAGCGGATGCCATTGTTCTCGATGAAATTCGTAAGGCTGGACTCTATAAGGAGCTATGGCAATCCTTTGCAGTTCTGCCATCGACCATCAAGAGTGTGGGTGTCATGGGCGATGGACGCACCTACGCTTATCCGATCATTGTCCGTGCCGTGACCAGTGAAGATGCGATGACCGCAGACTGGGCAAGATTGCCTTACGATCTGATGGAGAAGATATCCAACCGGATTGTCAACGAGGTTACTGGTGTCAACCGTGTTATCTATGACATCACCTCCAAACCACCCGGCACGATTGAATGGGAATAAGATGAAAGCCTTGAATTAAGCAGGCTGTAAGGTTTTTAGCTGATTAGAATATGAATAGGTGGTTTAGATGTTCAGCGTATTTTGGACAATCTAAACCACTTATTTTTTTGCAAACTTTGCTATTTCAAAACAAGTAGTTGTATTTTTATTATTGCGGCGAAATAGTATTAATTGTCATATTGTATGGAGGATATTAGTGGTAAATAAAGAATTATAACATAATACTGTAAAATAATTACTTATAAGATTTTTTAATGTTATTATTAACTGCATATTTATTAAATGAGAGTAAAGAGGAGTTGGAGTGTATTGCTTAAAATATTTTCAGAGTTTTGGTATTTATGGTTATTTATTATAGTTGCATCTATTTATCAACTCTATAAACCCAAAATTAAAGGTATCATAGGAGAAAAAACAATTTCAGCTATTCTAACAAGGTTAGGCCCTAATAAGTACAAGGTGATCAATGATCTAATGCTGAATATCGATGGTCGAACTTCACAGATCGACCATGTTGTAGTATCAAATTACGGTATTTTTGTCATCGAGACAAAGAACTACAAAGGATGGATTCTAGGGGAAGAGTACAGCGAAAAATGGACGCAAGTTATTTATAAGCGAAAAGAGAAGTTCTTTAATCCGATTAGGCAAAATTATGGTCATATTCAAGCCTTAAAGGAAAATCTAAACGAGTATCCAGATGTAAATTTCATTCCTATTATCGTCTTTTCAGTTGGCGCTGATTTGAAAGTCAATACACAAACTAAGGTTATTTACTCAGTAAACTTACTAAAAACAATTAGAGAATATGCAGTTGAAACTCTTAGAAATGAACAAAAAGAAGCAATATATGCAAAGCTGCAAAATCTTAATATTAGTGAAAAAGAAGTCAGAACTCAGCATGTTGATGGAATACATAAAAAGAAAGCTGAAGCAGCGCAACAAATCAATTCAAACATTTGTCCTAAATGTGGTGGGGAGTTGATTCTGAGAAAGGGCAAATATGGAGACTTCAAGGGGTGTAGTAATTATCCGAAGTGTCGCTTTTCAGTAAACATGTAAGAAAGGGTATATCTACTTTGGTCATGATGATATGAGGCGATTGTTTCAAAAAATCAGATCAAATTATTCATTTGTGGGAGAGGCGGTACTCTTTATTTGGCGTTTTTTATAGGGCTCAGAAGGATATTTATCCCAGTAAGACAAAGACATATAAAGTTAAAATCTGCGAACTTAGTTCGGGAATACCTCCAATCCGGTGGTATTCCCGAACATTATACGGAGATCTACTCATTTTCTCTGAATTATGCATTCTTTGCTAATTCTATCCGTGGTAAATTTTTAATGAGTTAGAAATTCTATGGAAATCAAAGATAATCAAAGTAAATCCCAAGATATTATAGGGAAGATATAACGTGTAGTTGGTAGGGTATAAAGCATTGGATGGTGATTTAAATGAATCTAAAGCTAATTGGCATTTCGGTATTACTACTTTTAATAATTTTTTTAATGTATAACACTGTAGGAACGGGTATAACTCTACTTATATTTGCAATTATCTTTTTGATACAGGCCATCTTGTTTAGTCTTAAAACAGAATATTATGATAAGTTTCTAAGTTTTATGAATCCAGGATTATACAGTGTGTACAGTGAAAAAGGTAGTAACTTCATTAGGAAAAAAAGAAGATTAAATATAATAAGCTATTACATCCTTTCTGCCGTCACAGGATTCAATGCATTTATGCAAATAGGGTTAATGACTAAGATAGGTACAAGACCATTATTTAATTTGAGAAAATTTTTACCCATTATCCTAATAACTCTAGGCATGATTTTTATAATAAATTATATTTCTATTTTGATAATGAAGAAGTCCAAGACTGCTAATGAGGATTTAGTGTGGAATATTATCCTTGGAATTATCCTTGCAATTATCATAATTGGCTTTGTAAGTTATGATTTCTTTCATTAATATTTTAAGACTTGCTGTTAGTCCTGTTTTGGAATAATAACGTTTCACAATGTTCTTATGTTGCGACGTATAAGTAGGAAACGGCAAAGTAACAATTATTTATATTTTATGAAGGGGATAAAAGTGGATATAAAAGATATTACTCAAAATATGGGGTATTGCGGTTTGGTTTGCACATTATGCCATGAGGCAGATAAATGTGCTGGATGTAAATCTGAAAATAATTGTTGTGGGAGACATTTAAGTGATAAGGGTTGTTTTCAATTTGATTGTTGTGTTAAAAAGGGGATAAATGGATGTTGGGAATGTGAAGATGGCCCATGTGATCAAGATATGTTCAGTGAAGATCACGATATTAGAAATCGAACTTTTGTAAAAGTGGCAAAAAATGAGGGTATAGAAAAACTTGCAGAATATGTTCTGAAAAATCAAAAGAATGGTATCTTGTATGGGTGGAACAAAGATTATGATAATTTAGAAGATGAAAAAGCTGTTATTAATTTATTACATAATGGATTAAACAGTAAGTATGCTAAGGTGTCAAGAGAAGTTAAGAGGAGTTAATTTAATTCGCAACATTTATATTTTGCGATGGAATAGTAAGAAATTGCGTAATTCAAATAATGTGAAGGAAGGAGTGTTCACAATGGATGTTAAAACAATTATTCAGATGGGTACGGTTTCCGAAGAGGCTACATATGTTAAGAATAGTATTGTTAAATACAATATGCAGATAGCTCCTACTGCAGCAGAGCCTTATTCAGAGTCAATAAACATCATACTAAAAGATAAGGAAGGTCACATCATAGGCGGTTTGCTGGGTAAAATGTACAGGTTTTGTCTTTTTGTTGAAATACTTTGGGTAGATGAAAATTATAGAGGACTTGGATTGGGAAAAAGTCTTTTGGTTCAGGGCGAAGATATAGCTAGGGAAAAAGGATGTAAATTAGTTCACCTTGATACCTTTAATTTCCAAGCGCCAAATTTTTACCTTAGAAACGGTTATGAATTATTTGGAAAGCTGGAGGGTTATCCTGAGGGATTTATTCGCTACTTCTTAAAGAAAGTAATATAATCTGAAACACCATACTATGCTCATTAAACAGTAGCACCCAGCAAACGCAGGTGCTATTGTTATAACGCATATTATCAGACCAAGGACTTAAATAAAGGTAAATTACTTTTGCTACGTCAATAACCTATATTGCATATTTGTAAGAAAATATGTAACAGAGGGCTTATCTATATAATCAGATTCATTTCGGAGGCTATAATATGGATTTTTCTGACATGAATTTATTGCCGTTTGTGATTTTTATTTTATCACTGTGGCTATTGGTTCTAATTACTTTTATTCTCTCTTTTTCGAAGCGGAATTATGTTTCAACAGTAAGCTATGTGATTTTTGTACTAATCAGTATTTACTGGGGCTATATAACCGCAGGGGGAATAAGAAAACTTGGGTCTTACATTACGTATTATAGTATGCTTACCCCTGAAGGGATTTTTAAAGAAGTGATACCATTTACATTTTGTATACTTTCCTTTGTTTCTGGGGTTTTGTGGTTTTTTCATAAAAGGAAGATTGCGAGATGGTTGGGGTTAATCAGTTTTATTGCAGTTATTCTTGTATATATAAGAAACTAAACATTAAGATATCAATATCTTAAGTTTTTAAATGATACGGAGGCTCAAGGGGCCGCCGTCCTTGGCGGCTTTTGAATCTCGGGGCGCACGGCATCGGATAACTTATTAGAAGATTTATGATGTTCCTAGTCGGATTTTAACGAATCGATTCGGAAGGACATGAAGAAGAAACCGTCGAGCAAACTCTGACGCACTGAGTGTCATGACTTTAACCGGAATGAAGAACTTCTTGCGGGAACGGACAAATCGCAGACCTTCGTTCGAAAGCCCTCCCCCCAGGAACAATACAATGAACACGAGGATGGAAAGATAAATTTTGACCCCAGGTATGGAGAACAGAAGTTACCCCAGTGGTCGCCCCAAGAAATTTGGGATCTTTAGCCAGTTCGACCAGGGTATTTCCTACCGCTTGAAGAAGTAAAGCATAGAGAAGTTTCTGATTCTGAAAGATTACACTTTAGAACTAGGGGTGATTGATCTGAAGGTCTTATCACTGACCAATGAGTTTGAAGAAGAGCGTTTTGGGGGCGCGGGTACAGCGGCAACCGGAATTGTATACATGCTTGATCGTTTGGGTATGGAACAAACAGTCGTTGTGCCACGCAGTGATTGGAATAAACCTGGAAGGTTAGCGCGGGGACAACACATTAATGTCTTGGGATTACCACGTAATATTTATTATTTTGGACATTTGGAGATGGTCTGGGCGGATGCTTTGCGCCATAAATTTCCTGAACTTTTGCAGAAATGGGATGTTATTCATCTTCAGGCTATTAACTTTGCGCCTTTGGCCTATCTTCTCTCAGAGGGGAGAATTCCAATTCTCTATTCAGTATACTCTTTTTTGCGTGAGGAGTTAGGAGACCCAAAAGTGCCAGGGCTGCAAGAACAATTTAAGATTCAGGAAGAACTTTTGAAGCACTGTCACCGTATTCATTTGATCAGTCAGAGTGAAGTACATTACCTTGCAGAACATTTTCCCCAATATCTTTCTAAAGCAGAAAAATTAGCGCTAGGTATATCTTTACCCACGGAACGTTGGCATCAAGTAAATACGAACAATAGGTTTCTTTATGTGGGCAGACTTTTGGAGTATAAAGGGCTGGAAGATTTGCTTAAGGCCATAAGCAGAGTCTTTCAAAGTGGGCGAGAAATCAGTTTAGATATTGTTGGCAAGGGGCCCAGCCAGTATGAAAAGTACTTAAAACAACTGGTTAGTTCGCTGGAACTTGAAGATTCTATTCAGTTCCACGGCTGGCAGCCGAGTTCAGAGGTAAGGCAGCGAATGGCTCATGCGGCGGCTCTCATCGTGCCAAGTTGGCGAGAAGCTTTTGGCTTTGTGGCATTGGAAGGAATGGCAATTGGAATACCTTTAATCTCTTCAAGGGCGGGAGGGCTTGCAGAAATAGTTTCTCCATCATGTGCGCTAACCTTTGAGGCAGGGAATATCAATCAGCTGTCAGAGGCGTTGATAACAGCAATAGATAACCCTTCCCTCTTAAAACTATTCTCCGAGAGGGCTCGAGAAAGAGCTTTGCCATACGAGTGGGATCAGCTTGCTCCGCAATATTTGAATTTGTTGGAGAATATGACCTTCTAGAATTTTAACCTCTTGTCGTTCTCAGTCAGGGGGTTAAGAAAAAAGCCTTCCATGCTGAAGGCTTTTTTAACGCAATTTTATTTGGTTATCTGGAAAAATTTTCTGGGTTAACTCCATTTTTTACAGGGATTATAGTTTAAATAAATTCGTAAAATCTTTTAATAATAGATTGATTTCATGCTCGTTAACTACATAGAGCGGATTTTTAATAATATGCTCAACAATATTCAAATACGCTATGCGTTGCTTCTCAATATCAAAGACTGAACTGGTACTACCTATCCTTACACTGGTTAGGGGCTCGTCAATGCCGCCAATGGTATTACTATAAGCAATATCGATCCATAAACAAACATCTTCACCAAGAATAATAGATTCTTTAAATTTCATGTTATCGAGAACTTCTCTTTTAACCATTACTGTAGATGCAGCTATACCACAGCTTGCTAAAATACGCGGAAATACTTTACCGGAAAAGCGTCCCGAATTTATGAGCTGCTTTGGTTTCCCCTGCATATTCATTCTTAGATAGGAAGTATGAGAAAAAGGAAGTTTATAAGTTTTCATGTAGTTTATCTGTTTTTCTAATTTTCCGGGAAGAAAAATATCATCAGAATCCAAGAAGGCTATATATTCACCTAAGGACAAGCTAATTCCCAAATTTCTTGCCGCAGAAGTGCCTTTATGCTCTTGATTGATATATCGAAGCCTTGGATCTTCCAGTTCTTTAAGGGGTGTAATATCATCGGTAGATCCATCATCGATAAGCAACACTTCAATATTGGTATAGGACTGAGCTAATACGCTTTTTATGGATTCAATTAGAGCAGGTATTCGATTCAAAAAAGGAATAACTACACTGATTTTATCTTTAGCTTTTTGGGCAAGCGATTCAGCGTATTGCTGAGCTTCCGTGTAGGAGGTGAATTTTTGCAAAAAGTTTGCGGTCTTTTTATAAAACACATACGGAGAGCCGTCCATTTCGCACATTTCCTGAACGGAAACCTCATTCATAAAAGAAATCCAGATAGAATTGCATTCATTTAAATTGCGATCTTTTTTTACACTGCTTTGTTGCTCATTATGAATTCGAGTTTTTACACTAATCCCCGGAAGGAATTTAATCTTAGCATTTCTTAACATTTTGAACCAAAGGGCATAATCTTGAGCTAACTGTAAATTCTCATCAAAAAGTCCGGACTTTTGAAAGTGGCTTTTGTGGATCAATAAAGAGCAACCATTAATTAATCCTCTAAAAATAGGAAAGAGCGGAATATTTAATTTCACTTCAGGATACAAGTTCTCTGGTTTAATTTGGGCACGTACCATAGAAGATTCGTCAATGAGTTCATACCCACCATATAGAATCGTATCTTTTAAATCATTCCCCATTAAAAACTTAATCTGGTTGTATATTTTGTTAGGATAATAAACATCGTCATGGCTTAACCATGAGAAGTAATCACCTGTCATTTTCTCAATTCCATAATTAAGGGCCGTTGATACCCCGCCATTTTCTTTGGGATAATAACGAATTCGATTACCATAGGAAAGAGCAATCTGTTCTGTAGCTCCATTATCGGTAGAACCATCATTGACTATAATAACCTCAACATTGGGGTAGCTTTGCCCTAATGCGCTGTCAATGGCTTCACGCAAATAGTTAGAACCATTATAGACGGGAATGATGATTGATACTTTTGGATTCGTCATTATAATTAATCCTTCCAATTCTTTCTTGATAAGCTGGCAGGGATAAGGGTCAATTATAATTGAGGTAATCGTCTAGGGTCTGCGGTAAACTTCTTTCATCCATTCAATCGTCTTAGGGATTCCTTCTTCCAAGAAAATTTGCGGCTTATAATTTAGGTCTCTTTGGGCCTTTGCAATATCCGGCTGTTTAATTTTTGTCGTGAAAGCTTCTTCTTCTTTATAAATGACTTTGCTGTCATCCTTGCCTAGATAACGAAGAATCTGATCGGATACAGACTTCATATCATGCATTTCTGTGCCGGCAATATTATAGACTTCCCCTGGTTTAAAATTCATCGTGATATTGGCCATCGCGATTGCACAATCATCAATATAAAGGGCATTGCGTTGATGGCCCAAATAAATGGTGTACGGAAGATCATGCAGAGCCTTGTAGGCAAAAGTGCATATTGCACTTCGATAAGGTGTATAGTATTCGCCCGGTCCGTATGTGTTAAAGATTCTTACGCGGACTGCCTCATTGCCATGCATAGCTGCTTCATTGAGAATCTGCATTTCATTAACCCATTTTGTGATGGCGTAATCGTTCATCTGCTTGATTTCCATTTTCTCCATTACGTCTTCTACCATTACTCCGGTATAGTCGCCGTAAACTTCGGAACTGCTGGTAAACACGAGTTTAAATCCGTACTCGTGCTGTAAGCGCAAAATATTTTTTGTACCGACAGCATTTGTCAGCCATAGGTCTTCGTAATAATCTTCTCCGTTCCAGCGCCCGAATTCAGCAGCCAGGTGGTATACATAATCAAAAGTGTGCTGTTTAAAGATGTTCTCCAGTTGCCTGAACTTACCGACATCGCACCGAAAGTAGTGATTATCATGGCTATGCTTTAGATCACATACCCAAACTTCATGTCCCATATCCATTAATTTGTGTACAAGCTTAGTCCCAACGACACCCTTGCCCCCAGTAACCAAGATTTTCATGCTTTAAATCCTCCCATCCGAATTCAGGGCCTTTGTGCATCATATGAACCCGCTTTCTTGTTTGATACGAAAAATCAAAGCAAAAGTGTCAACAGAAGGAAAGTTCCATAACTTATAGTGATAAGCGAGCGGGAGGATGGAATAAGAGATGAAAATTTGTGTCGTTGGCTTAGGCAATATCGGGTTCAATCTATTCACTTATCTTATCAATAAATATCCGGAATCAGTTATTGGGATAGACATTAATGAGAATCGGATTAAGGAATTACGAGATCAGGGCTATCACGTGACATCGGATTATCAAGTTTTAACTGGAATTGATATTTGGTTGATGGCGCCTTCCACTGGGGATCAAGGTCAAAATTTGTTTGCCGCTCTAGAGCAAATGATCATCCGTCCGGGATCTTTGATTTCTATCGAATCGACATTACCTATAGGGACGATGAAGCGTGTTCGTGAATTTTTGGGGGAAAAAGGGTTTAAATTAGGAACGGATATTTTCTTAATCCACGTGCCTCATAGGGTAATGTTCGGAGTGGATAAAACGGTTTGTGATACGCCTAGGGTGATAGGGGCTTATACGAAGGCTTGCCTTGAAAAGGGCCGACAGTTCTATGATCCTTTGGTTCCTCTTCTCGTTGAAGTAACTGATGTCAGGGCGGCTGAGTTATCTAAGGTCGTTGAAAATGTTAAACGTTATGTTGATGTCGCTTTTGCTCAGGAAATGTACCGCTATTGTACCGAACAGGGTTTGGATTATAACGAGCTAAGGAATGCTGTCAACAGTAAGAATAACGTCGAACTGCTCAGTACGGATTGGGGTATTGGCGGGGAGTGCTTGCCGAAGGATTTAAGATTTCTTCGAACCGTTTGCTCCTCTCCTTTATTAGAGGGAGCGGAAAAGGCGGATCAGGAATATCGAGATAAACTGGTACAGCAGGTGGGCACGAATAAAAAAGTGTTAATCAAGGGCCTCAGTTATAAAACTGGAGTAAAGGATCTTAAGCACAGTAGAGGTGTTGATTTGGTCAGAGCTTTAGAAGCAGCCGGGAATACAGTCTGGGTACAAGATCCTTTATTTACCGCTGATGAATTGAGTAGAGCAGGTTTCAGGTCCGTATATGAAGACGATGAGGAGTATAGAAAATTGGATTGGGTTGTATTGGAACGGGATAGTGCTTTAAATCCAAATTTGTAACGATAGATTTTTAAGTCTTTATGCTTAGCTATAGGTAAAATTAGTGGTTTTGATTTCCATAAGTTTTTTGGGAGTCAAGACCACTTTTTCTTTATATTAAATTGAAGGGAATTTATAAAAGAATGTGGAAATATAAATCGTAAATTAAGAAGCTATGATCTAATAACGATAAATAATAAAGAGATTTCATGTAAAAGTTTTAATGAAAAAACAATAAAAAGAGAAGGGATAATGAGAGATGAAGATTAAGTCAGTTGCGGTTGTTGGTCTAGGTGCGCTGGGAATAATGTATGCCAAATATTTTACAGATAAATTATCCAAAGAGAATGTTCGGGTAATAGCTAATCAAGATCGAATTGAGCGGTACAAGAAAAGCGGTATTTATTGCAATGGACAGATTTGCGATTTTAATTATGTTTTGCCAGAGACCGTGCAGAAGCCTGCAGACTTGGTCCTTTTCTGTGTTAAGTTTAATCAGCTTAAGCAAGCTATCGAGGATGCAAAGTATCAAGTAGGTGAGAATACCATCATTATTTCTGCGTTAAATGGAATTTCGAGTGAAGAAGTTATCGGCAGAGTTTTCGGTTTTGATAAAGTGCTCTATTGCGTCGCTCAGGGGATGGATGCAGATAAGCTTGAGAACAAGATGAATTATACGCATATGGGGATGCTATCCTTTGGTGAGAGGGATAATACAGTACGCTCAGAAAAAGTAACTGCTGTAGCAGATTTCTTTGATAGCGTTGATTTTTCCTATGAGGTTCCGCAAGATATGAATCATCGTTTATGGGGAAAATTTATGTTAAACACAGGAGTTAACCAAACTGTAGCTGTTTTTGAAACGAATTATGGCGGAATTCAAGCTGAGGGTAAGCCGCGAAAGGTAATGATTGATGCAATGAGAGAAGTTATTGCTCTTTCTGAAAAGATAGGAATCAATTTATCTGAAAAAGACCTGACATACTGGTTAAATGTTCTTTCAACGTTAAATCCGTTAGGAATACCTTCTATGCGGCAAGATATGATCGCAGGAAGGAAAACAGAGGTCGGGCTTTTCTCGGGTACAGCCATTGCCTTAGGAAAGCAATATCAGGTACCAATACCAGTCAATGAATGGTTATATCAAAAGGTTCAAGAGATGGAAAAAAACTTTAAATAAATATAAGAAATATATATCAAGAAATATAAAAGGAAGGGCTTTGATGTCTGAAAGATCAATGAATAACATCAAAGCCTTTTTCTTTAATCCAAGTTAACAGAACTGTTCAGCAAGTGTATAATAGGGATATTATATAACCGAAAAATTTGTTATTATGGTATAAAATAATGTATTTTAAAACGGTTAGTAAATTAGAATAAATATACAAGTTGTGATTATGATGGTTGAAGGTGATCAAAATAAATCTTGAAAATGATAAGATTATTCTTGCAAAGTATGGCGAAAAAGCTTGGGAAAGGCTAAATGAAATCAATTTGAAACGCGCTACTTTCCTGACTTATACTGTGGCTTTTGTTAACCTTATTTTACTAATGATCGATTATATTCATAAAGAGCAAGGGCTTTGGACGATTACTCCAGGCTATGTATTGTTATTTTATACTCATGTTGTCCAGGGGATAGGTGTGTTACTGTTTATTCTAAGCTACTTGATCTTTAAAGCTAAAATCAATTCCAGTAAGGACTTATCTCTATTATATGTTTATAGTTTTATTCTTTTCTTAATTAATATTTGTGCTTTTACCTCTGGATGGGCGGATCAATTTATTCACGGTGAAATTAGTGTTTATATTATGTCCTGTACAGTGTTTGCGGTATTTTTTTATTTAAAGCCTAAATATTTTATCTTATTTTACGTTCAATCGTTTATTAATTTTTTGATTTATATAACCATGACTCAAGATAATCTTCAAATTCTTCAAGCGCATTATGTAAATTCAACATTGTCTGTTATTTTATCGATGATTATCGCAATTACAGTATCTAAAATGATGGAGCGGGATACAATTTATAAATATAATCTCGAAGAAATCGTAAACGAAAGAACAACAAAATTGAAAGAATCATTAGAAACAGTTCAAAGGTTGGAACGTTTGAATTTAGTAGGAAAAATGGCGGCCACAGTGGGGCATGAAGTTCGAAATCCATTAACTGCAATTAAAGGTTTCCTCCAATTAATGAAAGGCAAACAAAGTGAACCTGAACATATAGAGTATTTTGACATAATGATCAGCGAGATAGATCGAGCAAATTCCATCATAACGAAATTTTTGTCGATTAGCAGAAATAAGGCAACAATTATGAATCGAGGAAATCTTAAAGAAGTTGTTTCCTCTATTTTGCCGCTTATTGAAGCAGATGCGATATATCGAAATATGAAACTTATCGCGGACTTAAATGAGGTTCCCGATATTTTACTGAATGAACAAGAGATCAATCAACTTGTCTTGAATCTTGCTCGAAATGGAATTGAAGCAATGGAAGCGGGCGGGTGCCTAACGATTAAGATTGATCAACGAAACGACAAAGTCATTTTGACAGTATCGGATGAAGGTCCGGGAATTGAACAGGATATATTAGATAAACTTGGAACACCTTTCTTTTCAACCAAAGAAACAGGTACAGGTCTGGGGCTTGTTGTTTGCAACAGTATTGCCGAAAGGCATAACGCAGAGCTGAAAATTAAATCAAGTTCTGAGGGATCGTTTTTTGAAGTCCATTTTAAAATCCCTTCTCCAAAAGATTTTGAGGAAGCAACTTCTGCAGAATGGAATTGAATTCGAACATTGACAATAAATCATTGAAAAATGTTCGAGATTTCATTGACCTTTAATCAAGAGTAGGATAGAATAAAATCATGTTAATCCACTTAATCAATTGAATATCGGTTCATATAATCGCAGAGATGTGGTCTGCAAGTTTCTACCAGGCTGCCGTAAATGGCCTGACTATGAGCGAAAGTGCGTCTAGGGCAATGAAAAGGTTGACCTAGCGACGCAAAATCCCAATAGTTTAATGGAAGTTTAAGCGACTCTTTCCGCTAGGGCTAGGGTTTATTTTGCTGTTTACTATGGGGTTACACCGAAGGGATAAAAGCCCAGGCGGGTATGTTTCACTCACTTTTTTTAAAAAGCAATTTTTGAAAAGTAAAGTGGAATACCAGTTTGGGCTTTGCTATTTCATACTAAAGTGAAGTAAGAGAAGGGGTGATGGTATGAACTCAGTAGGTATTGTTATGGGTAGTGATTCTGATTTTAACGTTCTTGAAGCAACCATTAAAATCCTAAGGGAATTTGATGTTTCCTTCGAGGTTAAGGTTTCCTCGGCCCATCGAACATTAGAGAGAACATTGAACTGGGTTAGAACTTTTGAAGAACAAGAAGGAAAAGTTATTATTGCAGCAGCAGGAATGGCAGCTCATTTGCCGGGAATTGTGGCGGCAGCGACGACTTTGCCGATTATTGGCGTGCCGATTAAGAGCGGTGCTCTGGATGGAGTGGATGCTTTGTACGCAATCGTCCAAATGCCGCCGGGAATACCTGTTGCAACAGTTGGGATTAATGCTGGGAAAAATGCGGGATTACTTGCTATTCAAATTCTAGCTCAAACAGATACGCGTTTAAAAGAAGCGCTTAAAACGTATCGTCAAAAGATGGCCGCGGAAATTGAAGCGAAAGATCAAGCGATTCAAAATAAAATATAAAATTGAATTTAAAAGCTTTAAGGTAACGATTCATGGAAAGGATCAAGAAAACTAAAAGAAGAAGGAGCGATGAAAGTGATTGAACGTTATACACTCCCAGCTATGGGCAACATTTGGACGGATCAGCATCGTTTAGAACTCTGGAAGAAAATCGAAATTGCAGCATGTGAAGGCTGGGCGAAATTAGGAAGGATTCCAACCGAAGCGGTCGATGTTATCCGGGAAAAGGCTGATTTTTCCTGGGAACGCGTTCAGGAAATTGAGGAAATAACACATCACGATGTTCTTGCCTTTTTGACAAATATGGCAGAAAACATTGGCGATGAGGCAAAATATGTTCACCTTGGACTTACCTCGTCGGATGTCCTTGATACGGCACTTTCTTTACAGTTGGTAGAAGCAACCTATATTTTGTTGGATAAATTGGACAAGCTTGAGGAAGTTCTTCGTGAGCGGGCATTAGAACATAAAGATACGTTAATGATGGGGCGGACGCATGGAATTCATGCTGAACCGATCACAATGGGGCTTAAATTTGCCCTTTGGTACGAGGAAATTAAACGCCAAAAGAGACGTTTAGAGTTTGCCCGCGAGGAAATCCGTGTAGGTAAAATTTCAGGTGCCGTAGGTACGTTTGCCAACGTTGAACCTGCAGTTGAAGAATGGGTATGCCAATCTCTGGGCTTAAATCCTGCTCCAGTATCCACTCAAGTTTTGCAAAGAGACCGGCATGCTTTTTATATGACAACCTTAGCGGGTATTGCCGCAACCTTGGATAAAATGGCGACTGAAATTCGAAATCTCCAAAGGACAGACGTTCATGAGGTCGAAGAACCATTTGCTAAAGGTCAAAAAGGTTCTTCCGCAATGCCGCATAAGAAAAATCCAATTACAGCTGAACGGATCTGCGGTATGGCCCGGGTCATTCGCGGCAATGCGCAGACTGCGCTGGAAAATGTTGCGCTTTGGCATGAACGCGATATCTCTCATTCTTCCGCTGAACGGATCATTCTTCCCGACAGCACGATTGCTCTCGATTATATGCTGCAAAAAATGACACGGTTAATTCAAGGCTTGCGTATATTCCCTGAGCAAATGCAAGCGAATATTGACAAAGTTGTTGGACTTATTTTCTCGCAACGGGTTATGCTGGCATTGGTTGAAAAAGGAATGAGCCGTGAGAATGCTTATGCTTGGGTTCAACGCAATGCTATGCAAGCTTGGGAAACGAAAGAACCGTTCAAAAGTTTGGTGTTAAAGGATAAAGAGATTGCTCAATACTTAAACGAAGCGGAAGTTTCGGAGCTGTTTGATTACTCTTACCATACAAAGCACGTTGATACAATCTTCAAACGTGTAGGGCTTCTAGAAGACTAATCTGTAAAAAATATTTTTAAAAGACTTATAATCGTAGCTTCTCGTACAGACGTGAACGATTTCGCGGAGGGGCGGAGAAGCACTCGACGCTTTCGTAACACGGCGTAGCCAGTGGTTCACATCAGGTATTACCCTGAGGTTTGGCGAAGCGGTTACGGAAGCAAGAGCGCAAGCCCCGGAGCGCTGAGTGAGCGAATGTACGAGAAGCTACATGACCCAATTCTTTAAAATATTGTTGCTTTAAACTTAATTGAATTTTAGAAGGGGAGAATTAACGATGGAAAAGAAAGAAATGTTATACGAAGGTAAAGCAAAGAAGGTTTTCGCAACCGATCAGGAAGGTCAATATCTCGTTCAATATAAGGACGATGCAACTGCTTTCAATGGACAAAAGAAAGGTCAAATCGAAGACAAAGGAATTATCAATAATAAATTATCAGTTTTATTTTTTAAAGAGTTGGAAAAGGCCGGCGTGCCGACTCATTTCATCGAATTGCTCAGTGACCGTGAAATGCTGGTGAAGAAGCTCAAGATGCTTCCTTTAGAGGTTGTTGTTCGTAACATCGCTGCCGGAAGTTTAGCAAAACGCTTAGGTACCGAGGAAGGCGTTGTTTTAGCTCGTCCGGTTGTTGAACTTTACTATAAAGATGATGCCTTGGGTGATCCATTTGTGAATGAATCTCATGCTTTGGCCATGGGTTGGGCAACCGCTGAGGAATTAAAAGAAGTTCAAGCTCTTGGACTCAAGGTCAATGAAGTATTGCAAAAGATTATGGACCAAGCCGGAATTCTCGTTGTCGACTTTAAACTCGAATTTGGTCTTGCAGACGGAAAAATCGTTCTTGGTGATGAAATCTCTCCAGATACTTGCCGTTTTTGGGATAAAGAAACGAAAGAAAAATTGGACAAAGACCGTTTTCGTCGTGATTTAGGTAAAGTCGAAGAAGCTTACGTTGAAGTTTATCGCCGCGTTAAAGAAATTTTAGCTTAAGGAAAAAGGGCAGAAATTAAAGGAGGAGACATCGTGCGGGAACCGGGAGATGATAAACCGAAGGAAGAGTGTGGTGTTTTCGGGATTTACGCCCCCGAAATGGAAATAGCCCGACTCACTTATTATGCCCTTTATGCTTTACAGCATCGAGGACAGGAAAGTGCCGGAATTGCGGTATCCGATGGTCGAAATATTGATGGGCATAAAGGTATGGGACTCGTTTCGGAGGTTTTTTCTGTACACCAGCTCGAAAAGCTGAACGGTAAGATGGCGATCGGACATGTCCGTTACTCGACAACAGGATCCAGTTTAGTGGCTAATGCTCAGCCTCTAGTTGTTCATTATCAACAAGGAATGATGGCTTTAGCCCATAATGGCAATTTAACGAATGCCTATGAACTGCGTGAAGAACTCGGCAAAGACGGCGTTGTTTTTCAAACGACCGTGGACACGGAAGTTATTGTTAAATTGATCGCGCGCTACCGTCGAATTAATTTAGAAGATGCTTTAATTAAAACCATGCTTGATCTGCGGGGAGCCTATGCGCTAGTGATTATAGCTGAAAATAAGCTGATCGGCGTACGTGACCCCTACGGCTTGAGACCCTTATGTATCGGTCAAGTAGGAGGCCATTATTGCTTGGCCTCGGAAAGCTGTGCTTTGGATACCATTGGAGCAGAGCTTGTCCGCGATGTCGAACCGGGCGAAATTATTACGATTGATGAAGAGGGCTTGCATTCTCGTCAAGGATTGCCGTCACAAAACCGAGCAGGGTGTTCCTTTGAATATATCTATTTTGCACGGCCAGACAGTACAATTGATGGGATCAATGTTACTGAAAGCCGTAGACAGATGGGAATTGAATTAGCAAGAGAATTTCCTGTCGATGCGGATATCGTTATCCCAGTTCCGGATTCGGGAATGTCAGCAGCACTGGGATATTCTGAAGAATCAGGGATTCCTTTTCAACAAGGACTTTTGAAAAACCGCTATGTCGGCCGAACTTTTATTCAACCGACTCAAGAAATGCGTGAAGTCGCTGTTCGTTTGAAGTTAAATGCGAATACTAGAGTCTTAAAGGGCAAAAGAGTGATTATGATTGATGACTCTATTGTTCGGGGAACGACCAGTTCAAAGCTTGTCGATATGGTGCGCAGGGCAGGGGCCAAAGAAGTGCATCTCCTGATCAGTTCTCCGCCGGTACTCTATCCTTGTTATTATGGGATTGATACAGCTGAACGCGAAAAACTCATTGCTGCGCAAATGGATATTGAAGGAATTCGTGAATTTACGGGTGCTGATTCCTTGCATTATCTATCGTCTGAAGGACTGATTCGAGCGCTTAACGGAAGCTCAGTCTGCTTAGCCTGTTTTGACGGAGATTATCCGGCTTCTGTTCCTTCAACGAAGGGCGGCAAGCTTAATTTAGAATCCTGTTAATTAAAATATTCAGGGAGGGAATGGAATGGGTTATACCTACCGCGACTCCGGGGTAGATATCGAAGCAGGAAACAGTGCTGTAGAACTCATGAAACCTGCTGTCAAAAGAACGATGAGACCAGAAGTCCTGGGGGGCTTAGGCGGCTTCGGAGGATTATTTGCTCTTGATCTTAAAAAGTTTTCCGATCCGGTTTTAGTATCCGGAACAGATGGAGTGGGTACAAAATTGCGGCTCGCATTTCAGATGAATCGACATGATACGATCGGCCAGGATGCAGTAGCCATGTGTGTTAATGATATCCTTGTGCAAGGTGCAGAACCGCTGTTTTTTCTAGACTATTTAGCTGTTGGAAAACTCGATCCAGAGCGTGTTGCCAGTATTGTAGCCGGTGTTGCCAAAGGGTGCGAACTGGCAGGGTGTGCTTTGATCGGCGGCGAAACGGCTGAAATGCCAGGTTTTTATCCTGAAGATGAGTATGATGTTGCTGGATTCTCAGTCGGCGCTGTAAACAGGGAAAACTTAATTGACGGGTCAAAGATTCAAGAAGGGGATGTTCTGATCGGACTTCCTTCCTCGGGCTTCCATAGCAATGGATATTCGCTCGTGCGCAAAATTTTTGCTCAGTATCCGATGGATACTGTTTTCCCGGAACTCGGAGAACCCTTAGGCGATGCACTGCTTCGTCCTACACGGATTTATGTTAAAACTATTCTTAAACTGTTAGAAAAAAATGAAATCCTTGGCATGGCTCATATTACCGGGGGCGGCTTAACAGAAAATATTCCGCGTGTTCTGCCTGAGGGGCTTGGCCTGCGGATTTCCAAGTCTTCATGGGAGGTACCCGCGCTATTTACACTGATCAAGCGTTTAGGCGAGATTGAAGCATCAGAGATGTACCGGACCTTTAATATGGGAATTGGTTTTGTGATGATTGTTCATCCGAATCAGGTCAAAACAATACAAGAGCAGCTCCTTAACCTTGGAGAAAAGAGTTATGTGATCGGCGAGGTCACTCAAGGGAAAGGGGTCGAATACGTGTGAGGATCGGAGTTTTAGCTTCAGGTCGAGGAAGTAATTTGCAAGCCTTAATCGATGCTTGGCAGGAGGGAAAATTTGAAGCTGAGTTCGTTGCCGTAGGCTCAGATTATGCTGAAGCTCAGGCACTGAAAAGAGCGGAAAAGACCAAGATTCCTTATCGTGCCTTTCCAAAACAGGATTATTCCTCGCGGTGGGAGCAAGAACAGGCGATCCTTGCCTGGTTAAAAGGAAGTCAAATTGAGCTGTTAGTTCTCGCCGGCTTCATGCGCGTGCTGAGTGCTGAGTTTTTAAAAACGCTGAATTGTCCTGTTCTTAATATTCATCCTTCACTTTTACCCTCTTTTCCCGGTCTGCATGCACAGCGGCAGGCGATCGAGTACGGTGTAAAAGTCTCAGGCTGTACGGTTCATTTTGTGGATGAAGGGTTAGACAGCGGGCCGATTATTTTACAAGAGGCGGTTCCAGTCGAACCTGGGGATACGGAAGAAACGTTGTCTGAAAGAATCCTTAAGGTGGAGCACAAACTTTATCCGGAAGCTGTGCGGCTGATTACAACAGGCCAAGTCAGCATTAGGCGATAAGAGATAAAAAGAAAGAATAATGATTGGGGAAGGTCCTGATGAAACGGGCAGTACTTAGTGTTTCCGATAAAACGGGAATCGTTGATTTAGGAAAAGGGTTAGCTGAGCTCGGTTACGAAATTGTCTCTACTGGAGGTACATTTAAGACATTGACCGAGGCGGGTGTTCCCGTTCGATATGTAACAGAATTAACGGGATTTCCAGAAATCCTTAACGGACGCGTGAAAACGCTTCATCCAATGGTTCATGCCGGAATTTTAGCGCGCGATACGGAAGAGCATAGAAAACAATTAGAGGAAAACGGAATCGGTTACATTGATCTAGTCGTTGTTAACCTTTATCCGTTCAAGGAAACAGTGGCTAAACCTAATGTTTCCTTTGAGAATGCGATTGAAAATATCGATATCGGCGGGCCGACGATGGTCCGGGCAGCAGCGAAGAACCAAGAACGCGTGGCTATCGTTGTCAATCCAAAACGGTATGCTGATGTTCTTCAGAGCTTAAAAGCGGAGGGTGAGATTCCCTATGCGATGCGTAAACAACTCGCAGCCGAAGCGTTTGCTCATACAGCGGATTACGATAAGGCCATTGCCGATTATTTAGAGAAACAGCAGGCTAAAGAAAAAGGCACAGAGAGTATCTTCCCTGAAACCTTCCGCTTAACCGCTGAAAAAGTCCAAGACCTCCGTTATGGTGAAAATCCGCAGCAAAAGGCAGCCTTCTATCGCAGCTCAAATGCTGAAGGAACCTTAGCCGGCGGTGTACAGCTTCAAGGAAAAGAACTTTCTTATAATAACTGGGTGGATATGGAGGCAGCTTGGTCTCTCGCACAGGAGTTTAAAGAACCCGCTTGTGTCATCATTAAACATACAAATCCCTGTGGAACTGCGCTCGGCAAGACTCCTCTTGAGGCTTATGAACGCGCTCTGGAAGCTGATCCGGTTTCCGCCTACGGTGGAATTATTGCTGTCAACCGTGTCATCGACGGAGATTGCGCAAGATCGATGCACGAGCATTTTTACGAAGTTATCCTTGCACCTGAGTTTAGCCCAGAGGCGAGAGAAATCTTTGCTGATAAGAAAAACCTTCGCCTCGTTGTGATCAAACGCGGTCAAAAAGACGCGCAAGCGAATGCAGCAATAGGCTGGAAGATTAAGACGATTCAAGGCGGCTTCCTGCTTCAGGAAGACGATGTTGATACAGCCCCTGTTTCCGAATGGGAAGTTGTAACCGAACAAAAGCCTACAGCTGAAGATCTGCATGAACTCGAGTTTGCATGGCGTGTTGTTAAACATGTCAAGTCTAATGCGATTGTGCTTACCAAAAACGGTCAGACGCTGGGTGTCGGAGCCGGTCAAATGAATCGGGTAGGCTCGGTTAAGATTTCGCTTGAACAAGCCGGGAAAAAGTTAAGGGGTCTTATTTAGCTTCCGATGCTTATTTCCCATTCCCGGATTCCTTGGAGGAAGCAGCGAAAGCCGGAGTGCGTGCAGTGATTCAACCGGGAGGCTCGATTCGTGATGCTGAAGTGCTCGAGGCTGCAAACCGCTTAAATATGATTATGGTGTATACCCATCGGAGACATTTCCAACACTAAAATGAAGAACCTAAGAATAGAACCTATACCGAATTAAAGGAGTGTTGGCATGGGCAAGAAGATTTTAATCGTTGGGAGCGGGGGAAGAGAGCATGCCCTGGCTTGGAAGCTGGCTAAAAGTCCTGATGTAGAGCAGATTTATGTTGCGCCAGGCAATGCAGGAACTTTAGGGTGGAATGTTCCGATTAAATCCAATGATATTCCCGCACTCGTCGCTTTTGCTGAAGATAAAGGAATTGATTTAACGGTTGTTGGACCGGAGGAACCGCTGACGCTAGGCATAGTTGATGCTTTTGAAGCAAAAGGCTTAAGAATCTTTGGACCCAGCCGTGCAGCTGCCCGCTTGGAGGGGAGCAAGTCCTTTGCTAAAGAGATCATGGATGCCGCACAGGTTCCAACAGCCCGTTGGGAAGTTTTTCAGGAATCACAAAAAGCGAAGGACTATATCCGGAAGATTGGTGCACCGTGTGTCCTTAAGGCGGATGGTTTAGCTGCGGGTAAAGGGGTTATTATCGCGGAGGATCTGGAAACAGCCTTAAACGCAGTCGATGAAATCATGGAAGGTTCCTTAAAATCCGCCGGGAAGACGTTGGTGGTTGAGGAATTCCTGACAGGACAAGAAGTCAGCCTGCTTTGTTTTGCAGATGGAAAAACAGCTCTGCCGATGGTTCCGGTTCAGGATCATAAACGAGCTTTAGATGGAGATCAAGGACTGAATACCGGAGGGATGGGTACCTATAGCCCGCCGCCCATCTGGACGTCGGAGGTGGAAGAACAAGTCATGAGAGAAGTTGTGCAGCCAACCCTTCGCGTCATGGAGGAAAGAGGAGAGGTATTTAAAGGGGTTCTGTTCGTAGGACTTATGCTTACGCCTGAAGGCCCTAAAGTGCTGGAGTTCAATGCCCGTTTCGGAGACCCGGAAACACAAGTCGTAATGCTGAGAATGGAATCTGATCTCCTTCCTGTTTTATGGGCATGTACAGAAGGAAATCTCCACGAAGTTCAATTGAAATGGAGTCCTATGACGGCAGTTTGTGTTGTTATGGCTTCCCCGGGGTATCCTCAAGCTTACCAAAAGGGGATTCCGATTCACTTACCCGCACTGCTTTCCCACCAACAGGCTGTTTTTCATGCAGGAACAGCAGCTTCATCTGACGGACAAATGGTCAATTCCGGGGGAAGAGTCCTGGGCGTGAGCGCCAAGGCGGAAGATTTAACGAAAGCTCGCCAGGCTGCGTATCATCTTGTCGAGCAAATCGACTTTCCGCAAGCACAATATCGACGTGATATTGGTATAAAAGGCCTAAAGCAAAATCGCTGAAGCTCAACGAATTTAAATATATATAGAGCGCTACTGATTTTCACTGAACAGTGAGATTGAGGTGGCGCTTTTCTATTCCCCTTCATATACTGTAGGCAGAATGGCGGGCGTAGGGAGGAATCAGCGTGTATAATTACCGTAAGCGTTTTTTTTATCCTATTCATGTTGAACGGCCGGATCCTGTATTCGCCAAACGCCTCTTGGAACATTACGGGGGAAAAGAGGGTGAACTTACTCAGATTACACAATACTTAGATCATCAATCTAAAATAACGAATCGATTTGTAAGGGAACTATTTGGGCTTATTATTGCCGAAGAACTGGCCCATCTTGAGATATTAAGCACGCTGATCCATAAACTCGAAGGAGAATCCATCCAATTCGCTAATAAACAGGGCGAGCCATGGAAGCTGAATTATATCGTTCAAGGGACTGCTCCCTTAAATCTTTTAAAAGCGGATATCGAGCTGGAGATCCGTTCTCGCGGAGTCTATGAAAAAAGCTTAGGTATGACAAAAGATCCAGGAGTACGTAAAATCATTCATTTCTTAGCCCACCGTGAAGGAGTACATCAAAATCTTTTTATTCGTTCCCGAAGATATATGGCTGAAGGAGCATCAAATGATAAGTATAGTCAAATCATATATGACTATAAAATGAGCCTTCAGGTTTTAGAATAGAAATAAACAGAGCATAAATATTAAAAGGCGTTAGGTTATAACGATATGACCTAAGCGCCTTTTAATATATTTATTTATTTTCAGCTAATTTTCAGGAAGTTTTCATGAAACGTTCAGTTTACCTTAAGTGGTTTTTCAGGAAATTTGGTTATAGTTAAAGCAATGAAAGGTGTTTCAAGAGAATTCATGTCCATTGTTTTAGATAAAAGTCAGAAGGAGCGAAAGTACATGAAGTTTTTTAAGAATAAGCGAATTGATCCTCTTCTGCTTGGGATTGCCGCTTTGGCAGCTTTCATCAATATATATGGGATTTGGAAAGATCAGTATGCGAATGCCTATTACACAGCAGCAGTTACCAGCATGCTTCAGAGTTTTCATAATTTCTTTTATGCATCATTTGATCCAGGTGGCTTTGTCACTGTAGATAAGCCACCCGTTGCCTTTTGGATTCAAACGCTGAGTGCTTCAATTTTTGGAGTACACGGATGGAGCGTAATTTTACCGCAGGCCTTAGCTGGGGTGGGCTCAGTTTTCTTGATTTATGCTCTTGTTAAACCTACTTTCGGTCAAACAGCTGCCCGGCTTTCAGCTTTGGTCTTTGCCTGCACACCGATTGCCGCAGCAGTAAGCCGGACGAATAATATTGACAGTTTATTGGTGTTCATTCTCCTTATGGCCACGTGGTTTCTCTTTAAGGCAGTTAAGACCAAGAAATGGGGTTGGTCGGTTGCAGCCTTTGCCATGGTTGGTGTAGGGTTTAATACAAAAATGCTGCAAGCCTATATGATTGTTCCCGCACTATATCTCTTTTACCTATTGGCTTTTCAGGTGAACTGGAAAAAGAAACTGAAAGGACTGGCAATTTCAACGGTTGCCCTGCTTTTGGTCTCTCTTTCCTGGCCGGTGATTGTGGATAGTACACCGGCTGCCAATCGTCCTTACGTCGGAGGAAGTCAAACAAATTCTGTTCTGGAATTGGCATTTGGTTACAATGGGATTTCTCGGTTAACGGGTAACAGAGGTGCAGGCGGAGTAAATCGCGGTGCAAATCAGTTCAGGGAAGATAATGGACAACAGGGTCAACAAGGACAACTTTCACCCGGTATGAACCCAGGAGGTGGTCAAGCATCAGGTATACAACAAGGGAATCCTCCGCAAGGTTTCGGGCCTGGTGCAAATGGAAACTCCGGGCAAGTGCCTTCCTTAGATGATAATGGTTCGCGTAATGATCGTCAGGGCGGCTTTATCGGTGGTCAAGGAAATCCAGGCGGCGGAGGCATGTTTAATACGGGTACGCCGGGACCATTACGGCTCTTCCAGTCAAGTCTATCAGGTCAAATCAGTTGGCTGCTTCCCTTTGCTTTGCTATCGGGTGTTGGCTTATTACTGGGATACCGGAGAAAAAATCCTTTAACAGCAAAACAGAAAGAAGCATTATTCTGGCTGGCTTGGCTGCTTCCTATGATGGGATTCTTCAGTGTTGCAGGCTTCTTCCATCAGTATTATCTAATCATGCTTGCGCCGGCTATCGCCGCTTTAACTGGGGCGGGATGGGTTGAAATTTATGACTTCTATAAAAATCGTGAGGGATGGAAAAAATGGCTGCTTCCTGTTGGAATTCTAGGAACCGCTGGTTTCCAAGTTTATATCCTTCTTTCATATGCTAAACAGATAGGTTATATTTGGCCGGCTGCGGTGGGAATTTTAGGGGCTGGCAGTGCGCTTGTCATGATTGTCATGATGAACAAAGAAAAGCTGGCTAGATTTGCTGCAATCGGAGGAATTTTCGTTCTTTTGGCAGCCCCCCTCTACTGGGCTGCGACGCCTATAATCTATGGCGGAAATAGCATGCTGCCTGCCGCGGGACCTTCCAATGAAAACTTCGGCGGGATGCCAAATGGAATGCCGGGAGCAACGTCTGGAGGAACCCAAGGAGGAACCCAAGGAGGAACTCAGGGCGGGGTTCAAAATGGAGCAAAAGCTATGGGCGGATCAAGTGAAAACGTCAATCTTTCCTTGATGACTTATTTGATGTCCAATAATACTGGAGAAAAATATCTGTTTGCAACAACAGATGCCGGAACGGCTGAACCGTATATCATTCAAACGGGAAAAGCAGTAATGGCTATGGGTGGTTTTTCCGGTACAGATAAGATTCTTACCGTAGACAAACTTAAACAGATGATCCAAAACAAAGAGGTTAAATATTTCTTAATTTCTTCCGGCGGTCCCGGAGGAGGTCAGGGAAGCTCAGATATTCTCACCTGGATTAAAGAAAACGGAAAAGAAATTCCTCAATCAGAGTGGGAGGGAAGCTCAGCAAATACGCAAACGATGGAAACGACTGCAAATGATTCACAACGAATTGCCGATAATGGAAGGAATAGAAATGGCAACACAACGCTTTATGAAGTCAATCTTGAACAGGGAGGGGAAAAATAATGGATATACGCTATTCAATTGTGATCCCCGCCTACAATGAGGAAGCTGTCCTGCTTCTAACGTATCAACGTTTGAAGCAGGTGATGGACTTAACTCAAGAACAATACGAGCTGATTTTTGTCAATGATGGCAGCAGAGATCGGACAATAGATATCGTCCGGGATTTAGCCAAACGGGATACAGCAGTCAAACTCATTGATTTTTCGCGAAACTTTGGTCATCAGATTGCGATCACCGCAGGAATGGATTATTCATCAGGGGCAGCAGTTATTGTTATTGATGCCGATTTGCAGGATCCTCCGGAGCTCATTCTCAAAATGATTGAAAAGTGGAAGGAAGGCTATGATGTTGTTTATGCAAAGAGGAGCCAGCGCAAGGGAGAGACGTTTTTCAAAAAGGTGACAGCCCATTTGTTTTACCGAATCCTCCAGGCTTCTACGGACATCGAGATTCCAGTCGATACCGGTGATTTTCGCCTTATAGACCGTAAAGTCTGTGATGAACTTAAACGTCTCCCAGAAAAGAACCGTTATGTTCGAGGCTTGGTGAGCTGGGTGGGGTATCGCCAAATCGCTGTAGAATATGAACGCTGCGAGCGATTTGCAGGTGAAAGCAAATACCCTCTGAAAAGAATGATGAAGCTTTGCTGGGATGGGTTAACCTCTTTTTCGATGAAACCTGTCCAACTGGCAAGTTTTGCCGGAGGGTTGATCTTTCTTGCCGGGCTGATAGACGTGTTCATAATGGTTTTGAAACTGATTCTTGGGGGTAACGGAATAAACGGATGGAATTGGGCAATCGCAGTTCAATTCCTGTTAAGCGGTCTTTCGTTAAGCCTTATGGGAATCATTGGGGAATATGTAGGGCGGATTTATGATGAAACCCGGCAAAGACCCCTCTATATCGTAAATCAAAGCTATGGTTTTGCAGAAAAGAATGGAGTGATAGAGAATGAAAATCAGGAAGGCCGTTATTCCAGCGGCAGGTTTGGGAACTCGTTTTTTGCCGGCGACCAAGGCTCAGCCCAAAGAAATGCTTCCGATTGTCGACAAGCCGGCCATTCAATACATCGTGGAAGAGGCAGTGAAGTCAGGCATTGAAAGCATTCTGATCGTAACGGGGCGCAATAAAAAAACAATTGAAGATCATTTTGATAAATCTGTAGAACTTGAGCAGATCCTTAAGAAAAAAGGAAAAACGGATTTGCTTTTGGAGGCTCAAAACATTACAGATATGGCCAAAATTCATTATATACGCCAAAAAGAACCTCTTGGTCTGGGACATGCTATTCTCTGTGCTGAACAGTTTATTGGAGATGAGCCATTTGCTGTATTGCTGGGTGACGACATCATGGTTTCTGATCCGCCTGCCTTAAAGCAGTTGATGGATGTATTTGATCAGACCGGTTCTACTGTCATTGGGGTTCAACCCGTTCAGCATTCAGAAGTGAACAAATATGGGATCATCTCTGCTGTAGCCCAAACGAATCAGATCCTGCACGTAAAGGATTTGGTTGAAAAGCCTTCGCCCGCCAAGGCTCCATCCAATATTGCAATTATGGGACGATATGTTTTAAAGCCCTCCATTTTTTCCATTCTCAAAACTCAAAAACCCGGTGCCGGGGATGAATATCAATTAACAGATGCCTTGCAGCAGATCTGCCATCAGGAGAATCTGCTGGCTTTGGAACTGAATGGAGAGCGCTTTGACATTGGTGATAAACTCGGTTATATGAAGGCCATCGTTGAAATGGGTCTTGAACGAGAAGAATTGCATCCGGAGTTTTTTAATTACTTACAGGAAGTCGTCAAAAATGAGATTCGCAAGGTTCGCAAGAAAGCTGTTGTATAAGATGAATGACCTTGAGAGGAGCAGTTGACATTGGCTTTAAAAAAATATCGGTTCAAAGCGATTATACTGATCCTTTTATTTGCGTTTGGGCTTATGAGCGGTTATTCGCTCTGGAATTATCATGGCAGCACTGTATCTCAGAGTCAGATTACACAGCAGATAAGGGGCAAGGGCGTTAATCAGCCGGGAGCTCAAAACAGTGCAAATACACCGGGAATATCGTCTGGTACTGATGAGAGAGGGCAGGCTATTGCTGGAGGATCTCCTCAGGGAAAGATGCGTAATTTTAATAATGGCATAAGTTCAGGAAATCAATTGACTTTCCCTATTCTAGCTTATGCCCTTATATTTTTCACGACTGTGCTCATTGCCTATTACGTCTTTGCATACAAGAAGATTAAATTATCCATTCCTTCGGATAAACATAAACTTTTGATTTTCACGATTCTCTGTATAGGGCTTTTATGGCGTATTTCCCTTGCAACTTGGGTTACCGGACACCCTTATGATCTGAGTACCTTCCTAAACTGGGCAAATACCGCAGCTAATCGGTTCTCGCAATTTTACACAGGTCTGTCTACAGGCCGCAGTGCAAGTGACTATCCGCCGCTATATATCTATGTTTTGTATTTAATAGGAAAGGCAATAAGTATTTCCTGGTTAAGTCCATACGCTGTTTTGCTGCTTAAGCTTCCATCTATTTTGGCAGACATTCTAACCGGGTATTTGATTTATAAACTGGCTGAAAAGCATCTGACGTGGGAAAAGAGTGCTTTGCTTTCAGCCTTTTATCTTTTTAATCCGGCAATTTTTATTAATTCAACGGTTTGGGGACAGGTGGATTCATTTTTTACTCTGATCATTGTGACAGCCGTGATTTTGCTGACTGAACAGAAAATAGGATTGGCTGCAGTTTTTTTTACAGCCGCTATTCTGATGAAACCGCAAGGGATTATCTTTATCCCTGTGCTTGGCTTTGAATTGATCCGGCAGCTCAAACAAAAAAATTGGAAGATTGTTTTTAAGGCGATTCTCGCGGCAATGCTGACAACGGTAATTTTGGTTTTGCCTTTTTCGATTAACGGAGGGGTCTCTTGGATTCTAAAGCTTTACACGGGAACGTTAGGTGAATACCCATATGCTTCGGTCAATGGATTTAATCTGTACAGCCTGTTCGGACTGAATTTTGTAAAGGATACGGCAAAAGGGTTCATTTTTAGTTATCATCAGTGGGGCTTAATATTTATCGTTTTAATTTCAGCCTTTGCCTGGTTTCTTTATATCAAGGGAAAAGATGCATCTTACGTTGCCGCGACTGCTTGGCTGCTTATTGCAGGGGTTTTTGTCCTTTCAACACGGATGCATGAACGATATTTATTTCCAGCCGTTGCTTTGGGAGTGTTAGCGTTTATATATCTCAAAGATAAGCGATTTCTGCTGTTGACGACCGGATTTAGTCTTACGGTATATGCCAATACGCATTATGTTCTGTTTGAAACGCTTAAGGGTATTAACACTGTTCCTTTTAATTCAGTGCTTTTTCTAACGTCTCTTCTTAATGTTTTAGTGTTGGGGTACCTTATTAAAGTCATTTACGATATTGCGGTTAAGGGAAGAACAATACGGTGAAAATGGGATGCAGCAAAAAAACGCCTTTTGCGTTTCTAAAATTTTGTCTTGTCGGGCTTATGAATACGGGAGTTGATTTTAGTGTTTTTACCCTGCTCACGTTTTGGAGCGTTCCGATTTTTACAGCTCAAACCTTATCGTACAGTGCAGGGGTACTCAACAGCTTCTTCATGAACAGAACTTGGACGTTTAAACAAGCCTATCATACGAAGGGCCAGTTTATCCGGTTTCTTATTCTTAATCTTGTGACGCTGGTAATTACGTATGAACTGCTGATCGAATTCCATGAACACTGGAATTGGCCGTTATTGCTAAGTAAATTTGTCGCTACAGGTTTAAGCTTAGTCATTAACTTCGCCGGAAATCATCTCTGGGTTTTTTCTAAATCAAAGTAAATTCTCAAGAAATGAAAACAAGCAATGAAGCAACAATAAAACAAGCAATAAAAATATGTCTAACCCTGACAAAAGGTTGGACATTTTTTTATTCATGTTCCTTCTGGGTAAAAATACTAAAAATTAAAGGGATTAAATTAGAGAATGTAGAATATAAAGGGTAAAATTAGGCAAAGGGGGTTGTCGCTGCCGTGAAAAAACACTCTATGTCTATTCGGGTTCGAATTACACTTTTTGCAGCATCGGTTATTCTTTTGGTAGTTGGAGCTCTCTCTATAGCGAGCTTTTGGAATGCAGGAAAACTCTTGGATTCCAGCGAGCAGGAGACTAAAAAGCTTGTGGAAAAAGGAATTCAGGATGAATTCACTACACGATTAGAAAAAGCAAAATCATCGATTCTTTCTGTAACTATGAATCCCGATATTCAAAAGGCTTTAGCGAGCCGGGATCGTGAAAATTTAGCTCGGATGGTTCAACCTATCTTTGATACGGTAAAAAAAGAAGGATTCAGTCAGATGCAATTCCATATTGCTCCTGCAACGTCCTTTTATCGAGCACATTCGCCCCAAAAATTTGGTGATGACTTGTCTTCTTTTCGGTATACCGTTGTTGCAGCTAATAAAGAAAACAAGATTGTCTCAGGGTTAGAAGAAGGGGTTGAGGGGTATGGTTTCCGAGTTGTGGCTCCTATTAACGATGAAGGGCAGCAAGTAGGAACTGCCGAATATGGTATGGATTTTGGAAAGGATTTTTTAAGCAGCCTTCAAAAGAAAAATCCCGGTCAGTATTATATTTATGTCCTTAACCCTGATAAATCTATGGTTAAAGGGATTAAAGAAAATAAGGGACTCCTCTTGGGAACAGATACAGATCAGTTTCCCATTCCCGAGAATGATATTGAAGGATTGCAAAATGGAAATGCTAAATCAATACTCAGTGATGATGGGAAAAAGAATATTCTCTTAGTTCCATTTAAGGATTACAACGGAGAGGTTAAAGGGTATATTAAAGCAGTACTTTCCCGCGAAGGAGTACTTGCCCAAATGAATAGCCTTAGAATGTGGGTTTTATTCATGGGATTAGCGGTTTTGCTGTTAGGGGTTATTTCCGTGTATATGTTATCTTTACTGATAACCCGTCCGATTGTTGAGCTGTCCCATAATGCAGAGTCTTTGGCTCAGGGAAATTTGAATCTAACCTTAAGGTCCAAGTATTTCGGAGAACTGGGAATGTTAGCTTCAGGCATGAAAAAAATGGTTGAAAATACCCGGACGATATGTTCTTCGATAAACGGAGCAATTTCAAGAGTGGAAAATGAGGTCAATGAGATTTCAACTTCGACGGAACAATCGTCTAAGGGTGCTGAACAAGTCGCTGCAAGCGTCAGCCAAGTTGCAATCGGTGCCCAAAATCTTGCTGAAACAACTCAGAATATCAGTAATCAGGCAAATACGATAAATAGTAAGATGTTAATGTTTAGGGATCAAATGGTGGATATTGGGGCAAGCACTTCTGAGGTAGTGGGACGAACCCAAAGCGGGAAAACCATGATGAACGATTTAGCCCAAAAAATAAATGAGTTTGCCGATAAGGTTGAGGGGATAAGCCAGACTGGAAAGACGTTACGGGATCAGACGGGAGAAATTCGAGGAATTACAAATATTATTACAGGTATCTCCGACCAAACAAATCTTTTGGCGCTGAATGCTGCAATTGAAGCAGCACGGGCAGGTGAAGCGGGACGAGGGTTTGCAGTTGTTGCCGACGAAGTGAGAAAACTTGCAGAGGAGTCGCGTCAAAGTGCAAAACATATTGAGGAATTGATTGAGCATATCGCAAAGAACGTGGAAAGTTCAGTTCAGGCGACGGATGATGCGGCAAGTTTAATACGTGAACAAGCGGGAATCGGCGAAAAAGCAAGGCTTGAATTTGATGAGATTGCTGAGGGAAGTCAATCAGTAGCTGATCTTTTGAATGCGGTTGAGGCTGAAGTTCAGGAGATCGTAAACATGACTCAGGCCATTGGTGAAGCGGTGGCAAAAGCATCGGATACTTCACAGGACGATGCTGCAGCGGCCGAGCAGATTGCAGCTTCTACAGAGGAAATGAGTGCAGCGGCAAGCACGATTCAAGAAAGTACACGAATCCTCATGAAGCATATGATTGACTTAAAGGCACAGAGCGGAAAATTTGTTTTGTAATTTTTTAACGGGAGCGCAAAGCTCCCGTTTTTTATGAAAATTTTGAATTAAAGCCGCCTTTCTGATAAACTAAGCTTTGAATTGGTTTAGGAGGTTTTTTAATGAGTATCTCTCAACGCTTGGAGAATTTGCCAGTCTCACGATTTCATTACATTCTTTTGATGACAGCAGGGATCGGCTGGATGTTTGATTCTCTGGATACAGGAATCATTTCCTTTGTTCTGCCCGTTCTCATGAAATCCTGGCAGCTGACGACTGAACAAGTCGGAAATATTGGGAGTATCGGGCTTGTAGGTATGGCGATCGGAGCAATTCTGGCAGGATCGATTGCAGACCGAATTGGGCGCAAAAGGGTTTTTGCTATGACCTTAGTGATGTATAGCATTGCTACAGGGCTATGTGGACTTTCGTGGAATTATTCTTCTTTATTGATCTTCCGATTTTTCGTTGGATTTGGGTTAGGCGGACAACTTCCGGTCGCAGTCACGCTGGTGAGTGAGTTTTCACCTGTGAAACATCGTGGAAAGTTTCTCGTTCTGCTTGAAAGTTTCTGGGCTTTTGGCTGGTTGTTCGCAGCTCTTATTTCGTACCTTATTATCCCGCGTTATGGCTGGCCTATCGCCTTTTTTATGGGAGCATTGCCGGCGCTTTATGTTTTCTTTCTTTGGAGTAAAATTCCGGAATCACCGCGTTATTTAGAAAGCAAGGGACGTGTTAATGAGGCCGAGGCTATTTGCGAACGAATTGCCAGGCAGGCGCTAGAGCCTAAAACGATTGATAATCAAATTCATACTTCGGAAGCTCAAGATGATTTCAGACATAAAAAAGAAGAGACTGAATCTGTTCAACAAGTTAAAGGAGAGGCTCGTTTTGCTGAACTTTTCTCTTCTAAATTAATACGCCGAACGATCTTTCTCTGGATTCTTTGGTTTGGAATTGTGTTTTCCTATTATGGAATTTTTACCTGGCTTCCGTCTTTGTTAGCACTAAAGGGATATTCCCTCACAAAAAGCTTCAGCTATGTCATCGTGATGACACTTGCCCAAATTCCGGGTTATTTCAGTGCCGCTTATCTCGTGGATCGGATTGGGCGCAAGCCAACGATGACAATTTATGTTCTGGGAACTGCGATTTGCGCCTACTTCTTTGGTCAGGGAACAAGTGCAGGAACTATTCTGACCGTAGGTTCCTTAATGTCTTTCTTTAACCTTGGAGCATGGGGAATCATCTATACGTATACCCCGGAACTTTATCCTACACACGCACGGGCTACGGGTTCAGGCTGGGCGGCAGGCTTCGGACGGATCGGCGGCATCTTAGCACCTCTTGTCGTCGGTAAAATGCTGGGTGCATATAAAATGTCAACACAATCCGTCTTTATCCTTTTCACCGGAGTATTAATTCTTGTTGTTCTTGATGTCCTTTTGTTGGGGGAAGAAACGAAGGGGAGCCCTCTAGCGGAATAAATCCGTGTTTAAATTGACGTTAGAAATGAATTTCCCAGTTGGCAACGCGCAATCCTTTTAGAAAGCCTACTCCATAAAGTTCAATGGTGAGTTGCGGCCGCTTGGGAAGACAGCGGTCATAATACACGGTAATCCCTTCGGCTTCCATAGGGATAAATTTCTCCGGTTTAAGCGGAACACCACGACGGACTTGGGGCGGAGAAACAATAGGAATACAACACGCATCGAGATCCTGTGATTCAATGTGAACTGAAGCAGATTCTTTTTGTTGCAGATACTCTTTAGCTTGTGGTGTGAATTTAAAACGGATCGATTGATCTTGAATGTCCATTATTCGTACCTCCTCACAACTATAATAATCAATATAATATCGTAGTTTCTGAATTTTTGCCAGAAGGAATATAGAGATTGAGGGGAGCCAAATGATGATACAGAATCTTAAATCAGGGGAGCCTTTTAAGGGCATCTTTTTAATTACGGATTGGAAGGAAGCAGCCTTTCGCAATAAGCCGGGCCATTATCTCATTTTAACGTGCCAGGATCGGTCAGGGAGCATCGGCGGAAAGGTCTGGGAGATCAATTCCCAAATGCAGAATTGGCTTCAGGAATTTGATATTTTTGAGATGAGCGGACAGGTCAATGAATTTCGCGGAGTTTCCGAGTTAACGATTGAGACGCTTCAACCGATACCTGAAAATAGTATTGATCTTGCAGAACTTCTGCCTGCATCACCTATACCCGCTTCGGACTTGGAGAAAAGACTGAAAGCATTGATTCAAGAGATTAAAGATCCTTATTTGAATCTTTTTATGAACCAGATTTTGAATGATCCCAAAATAGGAGAAGCCTATCGGAGCTGTCCGGCCGCTCGTAAGATTCATCAGGCCTATCTGCGAGGACTGTGGGAGCATAGCGTGAAAGTAGCCGAGCTTGCCTCTTCGCTGGCAGCTCATTACCCGGAAGCGGATCGTGATTTGATCATAGCCGGGGCGTTGCTTCATGATTTGGGTAAAATCAGTGAATATGAATATATGCGGGGAATTGAGGTTACAACAGAGGGACGATTGCTCGGACATATCCTGATTGGGATTCAATTAGTGCTGCGGGAAATTGATAAAATTCTGGGATTTCCAATTGCCTATAAAACAAAGCTGATGCATATTCTAGCAAGCCATCATGGACGTTATGAATGGCAGTCTCCTAAGCGACCGAAAACAGTAGAGGCGTTTATCGTGCATTATGCGGATGCAATGGAAGCTGAGCTATGGCAATTTCGGCATGCTAAAGAAGAACACCCTGATTCTGAATGGTCACCGTATATGCCGAGCATGGAGCGGTACCTTTATTTAAAGTAAATAGAGATTAAAAACAAATAACGCTAGAGCAAGCTTAGAAATAAAAGTTGTTCTAGCGTTACTTTTTTTATCGGACCATATTCCGTTGTAACAAATATTACATTATGATATTATGGATATGTAACGAATATTACAAAGGAGTTAAATGTTGTGCAAAGAAGAAAATGGTTAGTGTTAAACTATAATTTGCCAACGGAGCCCTCGCGAAATCGAGTTTCTGTCTGGAGAGGGCTAAAAAAGTTAGGTGCAGTGAACCTTCACCAATCTTCCTGGATTTTGCCGTATAGTACTGAAAATTATAATGCTTTGGCGCAAATTTCAATGGAGATTGAGGCAAAAGACGGAGACGTGCTTCTTCTGGAAAGTACATGTGTTGAGGAAAAATACGAACAAAAAATAGTAGAAACATTTAACAGCATTCGTAATGAAGAGTATAGAGAATTTATTAATGAGTGCGAAAAATATTTTAAAGAGCTAGACAAGGAAATTTCAATTGAAAAGTTTACATTCGCTGAACTTGAAGAGGAGGAGGAGGAGCTTCAGAAGCTTTTGTCCTGGCAAACTAAAATCGAAGCGAGGGATCAGTTCAATGCCGAGGTGGGCGAGATTTCCAGAGAAAAACGAGAACTCATCCAGAAAGCATTTGAACGATACAGTGAATTAGTCTATCAATATAACGAACATAGAGATAAGGTACAATGAGCAGCTCTAGACAGAAATAAACAGTTATGAACTGAGGAGGGATTATAGTGATCGAGAGTAAGCCTGAGGAGAAAATGGGTGAAGGTAATGAAAGTAATAAAGGTAAAGAAAGTCATGGAAATATAAAAGAAGTAAAAACAATCCTCGGGATAGAACATAATATCTTCTTTGTCGGACTGACCAGCTTTTTAACGGATACAACGACTAAAATGATTTATGCCATTATGCCTTTGTTTTTAATGACGCTGGGTGCGACAAAAACTGAGCTGTCTTTAATTGAAGGAATTGCCGAAAGCACGGCTTCAGTGCTTAAAGCGTTATCGGGCTGGTGGAGCGATAAAATCGGCAAAAATAAGCCGTTTATGATCATTGGCTATGCATTTACAGCGTTGCTTTCTCCGTTATTTGTATTAGTAAACTCACCCATACAGGTTCTTTTTATCCGTTTTTTCGAAAGAGTCGGAAAAGGAATAAGAACTGCACCAAGAGACAGTTTAATTGCAGGTTCTTCGGAGAGGAACGCGAAAGGGAAGAGCTTTGGCTTTCATAAAGCGATGGATAACAGCGGAGCTATTCTGGGTCCCTTGTTGGCTTCAGGAGTCTTATTTCTGTTTCCAGGTGAATACCGCAAAGTTTTTCTTTTGGCCGCAATTCCAGGTTTATTGGGGTTGGGAGCAATTATATTCTTTGTGAAAGAAGCACATAAGGATAAAACGAAACGTTTAGGAAGGATTGCGTTAAAAGACTTTTCTTTAAAATATTATGTTTTCTTGGGGATTGTGTTTATATTTACCTTGGGCAATTCAACCGATGCCTTATTGCTCATCAAAGCAAGTGATATAGGCATTCAAGATGCATTTATTCCTATTATCTATCTTATCTTTAACGCAGTTTCTGTTGTGTTCGCGATTCCCGCAGGGATCTTGTCGGATAAGATCGGAAGAGAACGTCTGATTATCTTTGGCTATTTACTCTACTCCATAATTTATTTTGGTTTTGGGAGAACGAGCAGTCAGGCCGTTCTTATCCTTCTTTTTGCACTGTATGGTCTCTATAGTGCTGCAACGGATGGAGTTCAGAAGGCCTTAATTTCCGACTTTATCGATATTAACAAAAGGGGAACCGGATTAGGACTGTATAATTCGATTATTGGAGTTACCCTTCTCCCCGCTAGTGTGATTGCAGGCTTTCTTTATGATCATATCAATAATAGGGCGCCGTTTTACTACGGAGCGGTTATGGCTTTCTTTGCAGCGATTTTGATGATTATTTTCTACCAGGCAGAAAGAAAACAGGTACTTCATGCTTAAGAAAATAGAAGCGAAGGCTAAAGAACTTAAAAAACAGACTTTAACATTGTACCTTGCATATACGCATAAGAGAGTTCGGGCCTATAAAAAAGCGTTTCTATTAATGATTATGATCTATGCCCTTAGTCCTATTGATTTAATTCCTGATTTTATCCCAGTTCTGGGAATGCTTGATGATCTAATCATAATTCCTTTAGGAATTATGATTGCCATCAAAATTATTCCTCATGAAATCTGGGAGGAATGCAGGGAGGAAGCGGAAAAAGGAGTTAGCATTGACCCTAAATATAAAAAAATTGGTGCCGGATTTATTATTTGCATCTGGGTTATCGCTCTAATTCTAATGCTGAAGGGGCTAATTTATTATAAAAGCTAGAGTATTTGTTGGGCGCGATATTCCCAAAATCGATTGGACAGAAGACGCAGGCAAAAGGGATGTTGGCCCCACTGATCGACATCATCTAAGGAAAGCATTAAGGCATAGGCCTGTCGGCTTGTTGTGATAAGTGGATAATTTTTGGCAAGATAGGCTAAGGCAGTCAAGATAGCTTCTTGACGTTCTGCATGGAAAAGATTTTGCACATAGCGCCGACTCAGCGGGCCTAGTTTATATTGCACCAGTTCGCTGGCCAGGGGCAGGATTTCATTGGCAGAGAAATAAATTATTTCAAGCAGAGGTAAATCAGCAAGGGTTTCGGAGTCTATAAGAAAGTCCAATAGATTCTCCTGAATGTAAAGCGGCGAGAAGGGAAAATGTCCCGATGTCTCTGCTAAAATACGAAGCCGGAGAAGATTGGATCGCAAAATATGATCTTCACGAGCAATAGGACTGATTCGACTATTTTCCAACAGTCGGATTAGTTTGCCCAAGGCTTCATTTCCATCACAGGCAAGATACTCCCATTGAGGAATAAGAGAAAAGAGAAGCTGACTGAGGTAAGCATTTTTAGATTCTAAGACGCGATAATGGATAAGGGTTTCAACTGTTTCATCCGTGGGCAGGGTTAAAAGTTTGCGAAGTCTCTCCGGGTGTAATCGTAAGCGGGTCTGAATTTTGCGTTCAAAGGAATTCATTTCGATCCCACCTTACTCAAGTTTAAACTTAGTGTATGGGAACATGAGGGTTCTATCCCTTCCTTATCCTGGTAATATAAGATGATATACGAGGAGAGAGAAATGTCGATGGTTAATTCTTGGATTGAAACCGAGTTCAGTGATTTTAAATTAAGGTTTGCCGAAGTTGAAGATGTTCCGTTGATTTTAACATTCATACGGGAATTAGCATCCTATGAAAATCTATTGGATGAGGTAGTGGCTACAGAAAAAGGTTTAAGAGAATCGCTATTTGAAAGAAAAGTAGCAGAAGTTATTATCGGTGAATTTAAGGGTGAGCCAGTAGGCTTTGCTTTATTCTTTCATAACTTTTCAACGTTTGTGGGGAAGCCTGGAATTTATCTGGAAGACTTATATGTAAAACCAGAAATGAGAGGGAAAGGTATTGGCAAGATAATGCTTTCTTTCCTAGGAAAGCTGGCTGTTGAACGGAAATGCGGCAGATTGGAGTGGTGGTGTTTAAATTGGAATGAACCCTCTATTCAATTCTACAAAAGGATGGGCGCAGTCCCCATGGAGGAATGGACAGTATATCGTGTTACAGACAATGCATTAGATCATTTAGCCGGAGAATTTAACGGGAAGAGTAAGCAAAGTTAAGTTAAGGTTAAAGTTAAAGTTAGAATTAAGAATGGAAAATATTCAATTTAAAAGGCTTTGATATTGAGTGCTAAAATAAAAAGAAGCGAGATTGCCGTTAGTCCAAAACGGAATCTCGCTTCTTTTATAGTCAGAATCAGGAAAATAAAGCGTTATATTTAGAATGCCGGAACAACTGAACCTTTGTAATTATCTTCAATGAATTTTTTAACGTCTGGAGTATTTAAAGCTTTCATCAGTTTTTGCAGGTTTGGATCGTCTTTACGGCTTTCTTTAACAACTAAAATGTTAGCATAAGGATTGTTTTTACCATCTTCAATGGTCAGTGCATCTTTAGGATTTAAACCGCCTTCAAGGGCAAAGTTTGTGTTAATTACAGCTCCGGCTGTTTTGGGATCTGTTAAAACACGGGGAAGCTGAGCGGCATCAATGGTTGTGATTTTTAGTTGTTTATCATTCGTGACGATGTCTTGAACGGTTGCTTTAACGCCGACTCCATCTTTAAGCTTAATAAGACCTGCTTTTTCAAGTAAGGCTAAAGCACGGCCTCCGTTTGAAGGGTCATTCGGGATAGCAATTGTATCACCGTTTTTAAAGTCATCCAATTTGGTTACTTTTTTTGAATAAAGCCCCATGGGCTCAAGATGAACTTGGCCGAGGGAAACGAGTTTTAAACCACGTTCTTTAATAAAGGTATCCAAGTAGGGTTGATGCTGAAAGAAGTTGGCATCAATTTCACCGGCATCAAGAGCTGTGTTGGGAAGAACGTAATCGTTGTAGACTTTGATCTGAAGATCAATTCCCTCTTTAGCCAATTCAGGTTTGATGTGTTCAAGAATTTCTGCATGAGGTTTCGGAGATGCTCCTACTTTAATAACTGTGGTTTTTGCAGCATTTCCCGTTGAAGCGGTATTATTTGCAGCGCTGCTGCCGCACCCGGTAACCAGCAGGGAAAGAGAGACGAGTGAACCAAGAACGAGGATTGCAAGACGACGTTTTGATTTAAACATGATTTTTCCTCCTTAATTCTAAATGTATAACTTATGTTTTTTTGCCTATAGATTTTATAAGCAGTATTTTTCTTGAGCTCTTTTATTAACGGGCCCATCAACTCAAGAGCTCAATAAAGAAAACAGGTTAAGAGAATGATTACAGCCTCGGTTCTTAATGATTCGTTAGTTTGCGGGCAAAGGCCGTTCCCACGGATTGAATTCCCTGAACGATAAGAACGAGCAAAATTACGGTGATCAGCATGATATCTGTTCGAAAACGGTTGTAGCCATAATCGATGGCAAGAGCACCGAGTCCGCCGCCGCCGACGGCTCCAGCCATTGCGGTATAGCCGATGACACTGATTGTGGTAATGGCGAAGCCGAGAATCAGGGAAGCTTTAGCTTCCGGAAGAAGAACCTTGCGAATGATTTGCCAAGGTGAAGCTCCCATCGAGAGAGCGGCTTCAATAACGCCATATGGAACCTCTTTTAAAGAGCTCTCCACCATACGGGCGACAAAAGGTGCAGCGGAAATGACCAGCGGAACGATAGCTGCAGTCGTTCCAATAGATGTTCCTACGATTGCCCGGGTTACGGGGATCAGGGCAACCAGTAAAATAATAAAGGGTGCAGAACGAAAAATATTAACAACTGTTCCCAGAGTGCGTTCGACCCAAGGGTTTGGCATGATATGCTCCGGAGAGGAAATCACCAGAATCACACCGAGCGGAATTCCAATAATATAGGCTAGAACAGTTGACACAACAACCATATAAAGTGTTTCCAGGACTGCAGGAGTTAAAATTTGAACCATATTTGGCCAGTAATTAGGAGTTGCAATGATCGACCAATCAAATCCCATTTTGGATCACCTCTACTTTTAAGCCGCGTTCTGAAAGATAATTATGGGCTTTTGTCAGTTGCTCCTGAGAGCCTTGGAGTTCAAGCGTCAATGTGCCAAAAAGAGTTGAACGCAGGTGATCAATGCTGCCATAAAGGATATTGGCACGTACTTCACAGTCCTTCATCAAATCAGCAATAATCGGATCGGAGGCTCTCGAGCCCAAAAAATGAATACGGACGATCTCGGAGCCCGCATGAGTGGATAGTTCACGAAGCAGATCGGCGGGAAGTTCATTCGGGAAAACGCTCGAAATAAATTCCTTAGCAATTGCAGACTGAGGCTGAATAAAGACATCTTCTACAGGCCCGTGTTCCACAATTTTCGATTCATGGATGACGGCGATGTCGGTGCAGATCTCTTTAATAACCTTCATCTCATGGGTAATCATGATAATAGTCAGCCCAAAACTCTGATTAATATCCCGTAAAAGGTCAAGAATCGAAAGTGTTGTTTGTGGGTCGAGTGCTGAGGTTGCCTCATCACAAAGGAGAACCTTTGGCTGAGTAGCTAGGGCACGGGCAATTCCTACCCGTTGCTTCTGTCCGCCGCTTAACTGAGAAGGATAGACATCAGCTTTTTCTTCAAGTCCTACAAGTGGCAGAAGCTCTTTTACGCGTTTATCGATATCCGCTTTTTTATATCCGGCGATTTCAAGTGGAAAAGCAATGTTTTCTGCTACAGTGCGGGACTGAAGCAAATAAAAGTGCTGAAAGATCATGCCGATAGTTTGACGAGCTTCGCGCAGTTCTTTGCCAGGGAGTTTTGTAATGACTTGACCTTCAATCGATATACTTCCGCTTGTCGGTTCTTCTAATCGGTTCAAGCAGCGAACGAGTGTGCTTTTTCCTGCACCGCTTAAACCGATAATTCCGTAAATCGCACCTTGGGCAATCTCGAGTGAAATATCTTCGAGTGCAATTACGTTTCCCTTGCGGGAGGTATATGTTTTACTTAAATGCTCAATTTTAATCAATGGATTACCTCCTCAAAGTGAATCAGACAAAAAATAAAACTTCGCGAGGAATCCTGCGAAGTTGCTTAACGGATTTCCTCTCATCTCCCAGATCTTTTTCTGCAGGAGTTAGCACCGTGCATCATATGCCGGTTGCCGGGTTTCATCGGGCCAGTCCCTCCACCTACTCTGGATAAGAGTAAATATTTAATTCTGGGTGAAAATCAGTGTGAGATTAAGAATAATATGAAATTATTTTAACAACAGAATCTAAATTTGACAAGTGCTTTTTCAAAAATTATTCCTATCATATTTGTTTTATTTTCTATTTCTATTTTGCTATTTTATGTCAGTCTAAAGGAATGTAAAATGTAATAATGAATTCTAAATTCGTAAGCATTTCATATTCTGTATATTAATAATTAGAGATAAAGGGTCTAGACTTTGAGGGGAGTTCGATTAAAATGGCTTCTTTAATTAAGCAGTCTTATGATCGTAATGAGTTGCTTCGCGCTTTATCCTTAGCGCTTGACTTGGCTGAGCGGCAGCCATTAAATCATGCAACTCGAACTGCTTATGTTGCTTTACAGATCGGTCGTACGATGGAATTAGCAGAAAGCGATATCGAAGATATATATGTCTCAGCTTATTTACATGAAATTGGGGCAACTGTTCCGGCTTGTGATCTTAATACCGGAGGAACGGTTTGGTTGGATTATGCAGGCACAGGGAAACAGTTAATGTCCAAAATGCCATTTTCCGAGCGGGCGGGTGATTATGTCCTTTACCATCAACAAACACGAATCGACTTAGGCGCTGATTGCTCAGAGCATACCCCTTTAGGAGCGCAGATTGTTAAGCTGGCCGATTATCTTGATCGAAGTTTTGATCATAATGTGTTCTATTACGATCAACGCGCTGATTTATGGCAGTGGGCGAAGCAGCAGAGGAAACCCTGTTTTAATCAAGATGTAATAAATGCCTTTCTCAGCACGAGTTCGCGGGAAAAGTTCTGGCTGGATTTTATAAGCAATGATATTGAACTCATTTTGCGGGATATTCAGCCTTCTTTAAAAGTTCAGCTTACCCAAAAAGAAATTGAACAAGTTGCTAACGTTTTCGCGGAAATCATTGATAGCAAGAGCCCTTACACTTATAATCATTCCCATGGTGTAGCCGATATTGCAGGACGCTTAGCGCCTTTGGTTTTTGAAAATGAGCATGAAATTTTTCAGATGCGCATTGCTGCGCTTCTCCATGATATAGGCAAGCTTGCTGTTCCTAAAGAAGTATTAGATAAAAACGGCCCTTTAAATCCTCGTGAATTTGCACAAATTAGATCTCACCCATATTATACTAAAGTAATTCTTGGACGAGTTCAGGGATTTGAACAAATCAAGGAATGGGCGGGCAACCATCATGAAACAATCGATGGAAACGGGTATCCCGAGCATCGCAGGGAGTTAACAAGACCTGAAAGGCTAATGGCTATTGCGGATGTTTTTCAGGCCTTAACGGAAAACCGGCCTTACCGCGAGCCGATGAGTGTTGACCAAGCGATCGATATCATGACTAAAATGGCGGCCGATAACAAGTTATGCGGTGAATGCCTTTACTTAGTAAAGCAAGTTATATGAATCTCCTTGACAACGTCTCAATACTTTAATAAATTAAAGTGGAGAAGAATAAGGAGATGATGCCTTGTGGACGAGGATAACAAAACGTCTCAGGAAGAAAAATTGATTGAAGCCGGAGATTCTTTAGAAGGAGTAGATCGTCGCCTAAGGGATCCATTAAATGACGAGCTTTTCGAAGCGATCCTCATGTTAAAGAGTAAGGAAGAATGCTATCGCTTTTTTCAAGATATAGCTACAATTTCCGAGATCAAAGCTTTGGCTCAACGTTTAGAAGTAGCAAAGCTTCTTGAAAAGAACGTGACCTATACAACGATCGCCCATAAGACGGGGGCAAGTACGGCGACCATAAGCCGGGTTAAACGCTGCTTATATTTTGGTGCAGACGGCTATCAACTGATTCTTAAGCGATTAGCAGAGAAAGAAAGCGGGGAAGAAAAATGAATCGTTCTTCTTTAGGATTAAGAGTACCCAAAGGAATGCGTGATCTCTTGCCGGAAGAGATGGCTATACAAGATGAACTGGAAGCAAAAGTATTATCCCAGTTTAAGCTATGGGCCTATCAAAAAGTAGCGACACCTGCTTTCGAATATGGGGCGTGTATCCAACCGGATGAGGAAAAGGAAGATGATTTTTACAAGTTCTTTGATCGGCAAGGGCATGTTTTAGTCCTTCGCCCGGAATTGACGACACCTATTGCCCGCATGGTCAGTTCACGGTTAAAAGGTTCGGAACTTCCGTTAAGGCTCTGTTATTCAGCCGATGTTTTCCGGTTGGGGATGGTTCGTTATCAGGAGTTCAGGCAAGCTGGGGTTGAGCTGATTGGTTCGAATGATCCGCTTGCTGATGCAGAGGTTATTGCGCTCGCGATTGAGTCTCTGCGAAAAATAGGAATTCAAGATTTTCAGGTGAATCTAGGACATATGGGTATTTTTTCTGGAATTATGGATGAACTGGAGATTGATTCCCAATTCCGGTTAAAGTTTCAAGAACTCCTTGCTCATAAGGATTTGGTTGGAATTGAAAGAATGGTGGAGCAAAGCCGGTTCACCGATTCGGTTAAGAAAATTCTCTCGCGGATTCCGCATCTTCATGGAAAGACCGAAATGCTGGAGGAAGTTTTGGGATGGAGTCAAAGCCCTCAGCTGTGTGAGGCGGTTTCCTCCTTAAGAAAGGTTTACGAGTATTTAGAAGATTTTAATGTCCAGGAATATGTCGCTTTGGATCTTGGAATTCTCCGGGGCTTTTCCTATTATACCGGCGTAATCTTTGAAGGATACGTTCGTGAAATCGGTTATCCGATCGTCGAGGGCGGACGCTATGATGCTCTTTACGAGGAATTTGGATATCCGCTGCCTGCAACCGGATTTGCCATAAATCTCGGAGCTTTGGCAGAAAGGCTGAATTCCTCAGCAAAACCTTGCCCAGAAATTTTTCTTTATGGGGAAAACGTATCCTGTGTTATTCAAGAGGTTCAAAAACTTCGAGCTCAAGGCGTGCATGCTGAAATGAGTTTAGGGAGTTTAAGCTCAACTGAGGCGGAATCTCTGGCTCAGCTTAAAGGAATTAAAGAAGTCAAAAGGGTATAGGTTTAAAATGACGGTAAAAAGAACTCCATTAGGAAAGGAGTCAAAAAATGAAAAAATTAGCCATTCTTACTGGAGGAGGGGACTGTCCTGGGCTTAATGCCGTAATACGGGCTGTCGTTAAAAGTGCTCATCAAAATAGGATAGAAGTGATAGGTATCCGGGATGGATTTCGAGGAGCAGTTGAAGAAGATTATAAACTGCTTGGAATCCCTGATGTCTCCGGGATACTTCCGCGAGGAGGGACGATTCTAGGGACAACTAATCGGGACAATCCTTTTGCTTATCCTACATTAATAGACGGTAAACTCGAATCTGTAGATCGATCAGATCAAGTCATTTCTCAGCTCCAAGGATTAGGAGTTGAAGCTTTGCTGGCAATTGGAGGAGACGGAAGTTTAAGCATAGCCTTAGAGTTTGACAAAAAAGGACTTTCCGTCATTGGTATTCCTAAAACGATTGATAATGATCTTATGGCGACTGATTTAACATTTGGCTTCCAAACCGCTGTTTCTACAGCTCAGGACGCTTTAGACCGGCTGCATTCAACCGCGGAATCTCATCACCGGGTGATGATTCTCGAGGTTATGGGGCGTTATGCGGGTTGGATCGCGCTTTATGCAGGCGTAGCGGGTGGAGCTGATGTTATTCTTATTCCCGAGATTCCGTATGAATTATCGAAGGTAGCGGCCGCTGTTAAAAAAAGAGCGGATTCGGGGAAGAAGTTCAGCATCATTGTTGTTGCGGAAGGTGCCAAACCCTTAGGCGGTGAAATGGTTGTCGAGCGGAATCTGCCCGGACGGATTGATCCCGTTAAGCTCGGAGGAATCGGTGCGAAGCTCGGGGAAGATCTCGAAATTTTAACGGGCATGGAGACCCGAGTTACGGTACTTGGCCATCTTCAACGCGGGGGGTCTCCCAATGCGGCGGATCGTGTTTTGGCGACACGTTATGGAGTAGCTGCTGTTGAAGCAGCGATTGACGGAGATTTTGGAACCATGGTTGCCCTGCAAGGCCAAAAGATCGTAAGGGTTCCCTTGACAGAAGCCGTCAATAAATTGAAAAAGGTCAGTTTAGAAGAACCTGTATTGCATGTTGCCCGCAAGCTCGGCATTATGATGGGGGATTGATTTAATAACCAGAACTGAATACTTTATATTCATAAACAGCCTTTTGAATAAATAGGTTGTTTTTCTTTATTTAAAAATAGAGGTTGATATTATACATCCGGTTATGTATGCTTTAGTATATAGGCTGAGAAGTTGCAAGAATAAGCAAGGGTGTGCGAAATGTGTCTTTGTGAAAGTGATAATTATCATGACAGAAAGAAACTTCTATGAGGAGAGAATGCAAATGACTGAAGAAGAACTTTTAGCAGCTGGTTACCGTAAGTATTATGGAGAAGATATTAATGCTTTTTTTAATCAGTCTATATGCCAACACTCTGGAAACTGTTTTCGGGGGAATGGAAACGTTTTCAATCTAAAGAATCGGCCTTGGATTAAAGTCGATGAAGCTTCTCCTGATGAAGTTAGTCGTGTGATTGATACTTGTCCTAGTGGTGCCTTAAAATATATTCGAAAATGAGAAAATACGTGCCTTTTAATTAACGTGAAAAGGAAGTCCAGAAATTATCTCTGGGCTTTTTTTATTACTCAAAGCGCTATATATAATTTTATCAATTTACTAGTTGTCAGAGGTTAGCAAGACTGCTATAATACGTTTAATAACAAGTTAACGCTTTAACGAAGTAAACTAATAAAGTATGATTATTTATACATAGATAGAAATTGAAGCTAATACGGTTTAAATTTAAGATGTAATCTTACTTAGCAGATCTTAATTTTAATAATGCATCTATAAATTGCTTCAATATTTGAGAGGAGTGAATTTATGTCTAGAGATTTTTTAACAATTGCTCTTCCGAAGGGAAAATTATTGACAGACTCTTTGGAGGTTTTAATCAAAGCAGGCATCGAGTGCAGTGAGGTTAGTGAAGAATCACGGAAACTGCTTTTCCCATTGGGGGACGCAGAGGCGCAAATTATCATTTGCCGTCCGACGGATATTCCAACGTACGTCGAACACGGCGCTGCTGATATTGGTTTTGTGGGTAAAGATACGCTTTTGGAGGAAAATAAGGATGTCGCGGAAGTCCTTGATTTAAAATTTGGCTACTGCCGATTTGTCGTGGCTATGCCTGAGGAATCCGTTCCGGCGCGGTTGCCGGATGGCAGGTATGATTTAAGTGTTCTTAATCACCAAAGAGTTGCAACCAAATTTCCACGGGTTGCGGAGGAATTTTTCCGTCAGCAAGGAATGCAAATTGTTCCGATTAAACTTCATGGAAATATCGAACTTGCCCCGAGAGTCAATCTCGCTGAAATGATTGTGGATATCGTTTCTACGGGGACGACTCTACGGCAAAACCATCTTGTAGAAGTCGCTCCCATTTTAGAAGCAACCACTCGCCTTATTGCCAACCGTGTGGCCTATCGAATGAAATATCGGCGGATTAATGAATTGGCTGAGAAACTTCGGGGAATTGTTGCAGCAAAAGAATAGTCTTGACGATTGACCATGTTTACGGAAAGATGGAGGATTCTTGGTATGAGAATTGAGAAATTAGCGGATATGAATTTGGAGCGTCTTACCCGCAAATCCTATGGCAACGATGCAGAGCTGGAACAACGGGTAAGCGATATATTGAGAAGGGTTCGGCAGGAAGGGGATGAGGCCCTTTATCAGCTGACAGAAAAATTTGATCGCGTAAACCTGCGGAAAGCAGGCTTAAGAGTGAGTCCCCAAGAAATCGAGTATGCCTATGCGCAGGTAGATGATCAATTTTTAGCAACAGTTCGTCAAGCGAAAGAAAACATTTATACCTATCATGAAAAACAAAAACGGACCTCATGGTTTGATGCAAAAGAGGATGGAACCGTTCTTGGGCAGCTTATTCTTCCTTTAAAAAGAGTGGGAATTTATGTTCCGGGAGGGACGGCCGCTTATCCTTCATCTGTTTTAATGAATGCTGTTCCGGCAGTTGTAGCCGGAGTTAAGGAAATTGTTATGGTGAGCCCGCCGCGTGCGGATGGCACGCTCTTGCCTGAAGTGTTAGTTGCGGCAGCCGAAGCAGGAGTTACAGAGATTTATAAGGTCGGCGGAGCACAGGGTATTGCTGCGCTGGCTTACGGAACAAAAGAAATTGTTCAGGTCGATAAAATTACCGGTCCCGGGAACATCTATGTTACTCTGGCTAAAAAACAAGTTTTTGGAACAGTGGATATTGATATGTTAGCAGGCCCCAGCGAAATTTTAATTCTTGCCGATGAAACGGCTCGACCGGAAGAACTTGCCGCCGATTTGCTTTCGCAAGCCGAGCATGATCGTTTGGCTTCAGCCATTCTCGTTTCACCTGACCGTGCGCTTTTAGAGAAAACGGTTGAAGAAGTAGAACGTCAGCTTGCAGATCTTCCTCGTGTTGAAATTGCACGAAGTGCATGGGAACAGTATGGAGCTGCCATTTTAGTTAAGGACCTTGATGAGGGAATGGCGTTAGCCAACAAAATTGCACCGGAGCACTTTGAACTCGTAGTTGCAGAGCCGTTCTGCTGGCTCGGAAGAGTAAGAAATGCGGGTGCTGTTTTCTTGGGACGTTTTTCACCGGAACCGGTGGGAGACTATTTTGCCGGACCCAATCATGTTTTGCCCACGGGTGGAACTGCCCGTTTTTATTCCCCGTTAAATGTGGATACATTTATGAAAAAAGTCAGTGTCATTAATTACTCGGAAAATGCCTTAAATCGGGATGCCGAATCGATTGCTCATTTCGCCCGCCGAGAGGGTCTTGAAGCTCATGCTCGGGCAGTAGAGGCACGCAAAAAATGACAAACCCTCAGACTCTCCTTCGACCTGCTCTACGGAGTTTAAAAGCCTATGAAAGCAAATCTCTTCCCAATTGCGTAAGGATGGAAGCGAATGAGAATCCTTTTCCATGGCCGGAGGGAATGAGGAACGAATTATTTCAGGGGGATTTTCAACTGAACCGTTATCCAGACGGCCAAGCAAGTCTGCTGAAAAAGGCGCTTGCCCAGTATACTGGTATGGAACAATCTGGAATTCTTACAGGAAACGGATCTGATGAACTGATCCAATTGATCCTTTCGTCCTTCGGTGGGGAAGGGAAAAAGGTTATTTTGCATCCGCCAACCTTTAGCATGTATCAGGTGGCATCAAAAGTGACAGGGACCGGGTTTGTTGAGGTTCCCCTTTTGCAGGGGGTAACCCTGGATGTTGAAGGAATTCTTCGAGCCGCTCAGCGACCTGAAGCCAGTGTGATCATCCTATGCAATCCCAACAATCCAACGGGTTCGCTTTTTCCCCGGGAAGACCTTATCAGAGTTGTCCGGGAATCCGGTAAAATTGTTGCTTTGGACGAAGCTTACGGTGAGTTCGCGGGGGAGTCGCTCGCAGATCAGATTACAAATTATCCTAATTTGCTGGTGATGAAGACATTCTCGAAAGCGTTTGCTTTAGCCGGCTTGCGTTTAGGTTATTTGCTCGGTCAGCCTGAAACGATTGAGCTTTTAAATCGAGCCCGTTCTCCTTTCAATGTTAATGCATTTACTCAAAGAGCTGGAGTTCTCGCTCTGAAATATGTCGAGGATTTTAGGCAGCAGACCCGCATCATTCAGCGGGAGATCGAAAATCTTTACCTAGGAATTAAAGAAATTTCAGGAGTTACCGTCTGGAGTACCCGTGCCAATTTTGTTCTATTTCAACCGGCACAGCCGAATCAGGTCTATGAAGCGTTAATCCAAAAAGGCTTCCTGGTACGAAATATGGGAAATCTCCCGATGATTGGTGATGCGCTTCGAGCAAGTGTGAGTTTGCCGGAGGACAATGAAAGGTTTCTTACGGTTCTTCGCGAAATAGTAAGTTAAGAGTAAGTTTGAGGGGGGGATATAAATGCGGGAAGCAAACCTCGAAAGAAAAACGCGGGAAACACAAATCCAGGTGAGAATTAATCTGGAAGGCAGCGGCGAAGCTCAAGTTAAAACTGGCATTGGTTTTTTTGATCACATGTTAATTTCCTTCAGCCGTTTTGGTTATTTTGATCTTGATCTTCAGGCACAAGGGGATCTCTTTGTGGATCCGCATCATACGATCGAAGATTGCGGCATTGTCTTGGGACAAGCTTTACAGAAAGCCTTGGGGGATCGTCAAGGAATTGAAAGAGTGGGAGATGCTCTTTTGCCGATGGATGAGTCTTTAGTTCAGGTTGCGCTCGATCTTTCCAATCGTCCCTTCCTTGTCTGGGATGTTGAATGCCCGGAGGGAATGATCGGAGATTTTCCGGTAGAAATGGCCGAAGAATTCTTTCGTGCTCTTGCAGTCAATGCAGGGATAACGCTGCATATTCATCTTCTAACAGGGAAGAATCGTCATCATATTATGGAAGCCATTTTTAAGGGAGTCGGACGAGCCTTAGGTCTAGCAGTTCGTGTAAATCCGCGATTTACGGGAGTATTATCCACAAAAGGGGTACTTTAGAATCCAGCTTGGCGCAGAGCTTATCGTTAGGGGGGCTATAAAGTGATTGGAATCGTAGATTATGGGCGCGGAAACTTGCGCAGTGTAGAAAAAGCACTCGCTAAATTAAACTTCCCGGCGAAAATTATGACTGAACCGGAGGAACTGAAAGCAGTTCAGGGAATTATACTGCCTGGAGTCGGAGCTTTTGCCGATGCCATGGCTGCGTTAAAGGAAAAGAGCTGGATTGAACCCTTGCGGCAATATGCAGCATCGGGCCGTCCCTTTTTAGGAATCTGTCTGGGCATGCAAGTGCTTTTTGCGATTGGCGAAGAGCATGGAGAACATCAAGGTTTAGCCCTTTTACCCGGTCGAGTCGTGCGTTTTTCTGAAGGACGGAAAGTCCCCCATATGGGTTGGAATACGATGCATCAGGAGAGGCCATCCCTTCTTCTTAAGGGAATACCTGAGGAAGCCTTCTTTTACTTTGTCCATTCCTATTATGCAGTTCCAGATGATCCTGAGGTTGTTGCCGGAAGCTGTGATTATGGGGTTCGTTTTCCTGCCTTAGTCGGACGGGATAATGTTTGGGGAGCACAATTTCATCCGGAAAAATCAAGCCCCTGGGGCTTAACCTTATTAGAAAATTTCGGGAGGTGGGTGAGCGAAAATGATTGTGTTTCCAGCTATTGATTTAAAAGAGGGTAAGGCTGTAAGACTGTTACAGGGGCGGATGGAGGATTCCACTGTTTATGCGGAGAATCCGCTTGAGGTTGCACAGCGCTTTTTAGCTGAAGGTTCACAATTTCTCCATGTTGTTGACCTGGACGGAGCGTTTGCCGGCAAGCCTGTTAATGATGAAGTGATTCGAAATATTGTTGAGAAGGTTTCATTACGGGTTCAGGTCGGGGGTGGAATCCGTACTTTAGATAGAATTGAAGAACTGCTCCAATTAGGGGTTGAACGCGTGATTCTGGGAACTGTTGCCGTGCGGGATCCCCAACTCGTTGCAGAAGCGGTACAGCGTTATGGTGAACGAATTATCGTTGGAATTGATGCCAAAGCAGGGAAGGTTGCTGTCCAAGGTTGGGCGGAGACGACAGAAATAACAGCTGTTGAATTGGCACTTAAGATGAGAGATGTCGGGGTACAGCGGATTATTTTTACGGATATATCACGTGACGGAATGCTTCAAGGTCCCAATATCGAAAGTACAGTGCAATTAGCCCAAGAAACCCAACTTCAAATCATCGCCTCTGGAGGGGTTTCCAGTTTAGAGGATTTACGAAAGCTTCAGGCACAAGCTCAAGAGGGTGTGTCGATTGAAGGAGCGATTGTCGGCAAAGCGCTTTATTCGGGGGCTTTCACTTTAGCTGAGGCGTTAAAGACCGTAAGTCAATAATTGAACTAATCCAGGAGGAAAAATAAATGCTTGCCAAAAGAATTATACCGTGCCTGGATGTGCACAGAGGTAGAGTCGTTAAAGGAACGAACTTTGTCAATTTGCGGGATGCGGGTGATCCGGTGGAACTTGCGGCTCTCTATGACCGTGAAGGGGCCGATGAACTTGTCTTTTTAGACATTACCGCGTCCTCCGAAGGCCGCGAGACAATGATTGATGTTGTCCGCCGTACGGCAGAGCAGGTTTTTATTCCGTTTACCATTGGCGGGGGCCTTCGTACGATTGAGGATATCCGGCAGGTTTTACGGGCGGGTGCGGATAAGGTATCCCTGAATACTTCAGCTGTTCAAAACCCAAGACTTGTTGAAGAAGGGGCCTATGCCTTCGGAAGCCAATGCATTGTTGTTGCCGTTGATGCCCGTCACAAGCAAGGCGGTGGTTGGGAAGTCTATATCCATGGCGGACGGACAGCAACCGGCAAGGATGTTCTGGAGTGGGTTCAGGAGGTTGAACAACTTGGTGCAGGTGAGATTCTTTTAACGTCTATGGATCGGGACGGGACAAAAAATGGCTATGATCTCAAGCTTACCCGTGCTGTAAGCCGTGCAGTTTCTTTGCCGGTCATTGCGAGCGGGGGAGTAGGAAATCTGGAGCATTTGGCTGAAGGTTTAACAGCCGGAGAGGCTGATGCTGCGTTAGCCGCTTCTATTTTTCACTATAGAGAGTACAGCATTGCTGAGGCAAAGCGTTATTTGGAAGAGCGGCAGATTCCCGTTCGTTGGTAAATGTGTAGTTTTCGCACATCCGTTTACTTAGGCGCTCCGGGGCTGGCGCATTTGCTTTCGTTGGAGCTCTGCCAAACCTTAGGGTAATACCTGAAGTAAACCACTGGCGCCGCTAACCAACGAAAGCTAAATGCGCTAAATCGCCCCTTCGCGAAGGCGTTCACTTCTGTGCGAAAAGCTACACTCTAGGGTTGTTGTTATTATCGTTAAATTTAATACTGGACGGAGGTAAGCAAATTGAGTGAAAGTTTTCCTATCCTGCAAAAAATACGCTGGAATGCGGACGGATTGATTCCCGCTGTGGTTCAGGATGTCGAAACTCGTGAGGTTTTAATGCTTGCTTATATGAATGAGGAAGCATTACGCCGCACCTTGCAAGAAAAGCAGGCTTGGTATTTCAGCCGGAGCCGCCAATCCTTATGGAGAAAAGGGGAAACATCAGGACATACCCAAGAGGTTGTAGATATTAAATTTGACTGTGATCAGGATACAGTTCTTCTGACCGTAAAGCAAACGGGGATGGCTTGCCATGAAAACTATTTTTCCTGTTTTCACTATGTTTCAGCTGATGAAAAAGAATCAGAATTTAAAACCGTCGGAGAACCGGAAGTGCGTGCAAATGTGCCCCTGGGCCAAACGTTGGAAATTTTGGCTGAAGTCATTCATTCCCGTAATCTTGAGCGCCCGGAAGGCGCTTATACGACCTATCTTTTTGAAAAAGGAATTGATAAGATCCTGAAAAAAGTAGGAGAAGAAAGCGCCGAATCCATTATTGCGGCCAAGAATAATGATCCTGAAGAAATACGTGCAGAAGTATCCGATCTGATTTATCATCTCTTAGTCATGCTTGAAGATCGCGGTGTTAGTCTAAAGGCGATTTCTGAAGAACTTTTGGGACGGCAGAATAAGAAGCATGAAAAGGATTATTCCCTTAGATAAGCTGGATTTGAAGAGTAAGATGAAATTATTTCTTGCTCTTTTTTTATTGAAGGAATCACTAGGAACATAGCGAATGCTAAAATATATTATCCTACCATGTCGGCGATGGAGGGAATTTTGTGAAAAAGACAAAACTCGGACAAACACAATTAGAAGTCAGTGAACTTTGCTTTGGTGCTTTGCCCATGGGACCGCTTCAAGCAAAAATATCTGAAGAAGCAGGCGGAGAAATAATTTTAACAGCCCTTCGTAAAGGTGTGAATTTTATTGATACTGCGGAGATTTATAAGACCTACCCGTATATTCGAAGAGCCTTGGATCGCTTTGAAGGCGAGGTGATCATCGCCACAAAATCCCCCGCACATACGTATGCAGATATGGAGAAAAGCATTGAACTTGCCTTAGATGAGCTGGGACGTAAAAAGATCGATATTTTCCTGCTCCATGCAGCACGTGTAACTCCGGCCGTTTTTGAAGAAAGAGCCGGAGCATTTCAATGCTTAGTGGATTATAAGGAAAAGGGGATTCTTAAAGCAATAGGGCTCTCGACACATGTTGTTTCCGTTGTGGAAAAGGCAGCACAAATTCCTGAAGTCGATATTATATCCCCGATTGTTAATAAGCTGGGAATGGGGATCGTGGGCGGAAGTATTGACGATATGCTTCGCGCAATCCGCAAGGCTCATGCAGCAGGAAAAGGTTTATACGGGATGGAAGCTCTGGCAGGCGGGCATCTCATAACTGAACTTAAAGATGCCTTTGATTTTGTTCGCAAAATACCGGAATTGAGTTCAATCGCTGTCGGTATGGTTAAGCCAGAAGAATTAGAAATCAACTTAAAGATATTTAATGACGGGGAACTGCCTGCAAATCTTAAAGGAGATCTAAAAGCCAGTAAACGTTTGCATATTCTTACAAATATCTGTGTCGGCTGCGGAACGTGTGTTAAAATTTGTCCGAACGCGGCATTAAGCTTGGTTGATGGAAAAGCCCGGGTTGATCGAAATTCATGTATCGTCTGTGGATATTGCAATCCGGTTTGTCCAGAGTTTGCGTTGCGGTTAGTATAGCTGAGAATATAAAGAACCTCACTCTTTGTAAGCGGTTTGATTTTAGGAGACAATTTATAGTATTCTCAGCCTAAATCTCATGCGAATTCACATACTGAATCACATGAGATTTTTGGCTTAAAATAAGATTTTTCAGCTTAGACATAGACTAAATTCACATATCAATGCACATCCGTGTAATAAATTTATTACCGCTATGTGAATTGGCATGTGAAATATGGTGTAATTTATGAGAGTCCAAGGGTCAAAGGAACAAGTTCGTTTAACCAAGGAAAAGGAAATTGTACTATTATATGGAATGAATATAAAGTATTAAATCAGAGGGGGGTTAATAGTGGAAGTAACTATCTATCCGATATCTAAAGAACTTACAGACGATTTCTTATTTTTTTTTGATAAAGTAGCTTTTACTGATAACAAAGAGTGGGCTGGTTGCTATTGTCGTTTCTATCATTTGAACGATGATGAATTGGAACGGCAGACAGGGGAAAGTAATCGTCTGTCCGCCATTAAATCAATTCAAGAGGGTAAAATGAAAGGGTATTTAGCTTACCTTGATGGAGAGCCTGTAGGTTGGTGCAATGTAAACGATAAGAATAATTATTCGAGGCTTGTATCGAATAAAGAGCTATGGGATGGAGCAGAGGAAAAAATCTGTTCTATTGTATGCTTTGTTATTTCTCCAGAATATAGAAGGAAGGGTGTAGCCAGCCAAATACTAAATGTAATATGTAATGACTACTCAAATAAGGGATATAGGTATATAGAAGCATATCCAAGAAAGGGAGAACTAACGAGTGCTCAACACTATCATGGACCTCTGTCCATGTATATAAAGACGGGATTTTCTTTGCATAAAACATTTAGCCATTATGATATTGTTCGAAAGGCGTTATAAATGATATTTAGGAGCAATCGGTAAAAAAAGCCTTGGACGTCTTTGAAAAAAGCGAAGAAGCACACTAAATTTAGCGTGCTTCTTTTTCGATGGGGAATTTTAACAGTATCCTGTTTATGTGAATTGCAATATGAAATTAGATAATAAATCCTATGAGAAATAAAGTGTCAATAAAAGCTGTAGATAAATTAACGGTCCTGAGATAATATTTCTTTAAGACTTTTCTGTGCTCTGTACTTGGAAAGATTGAAAGACTGCCAGGGTGTCTGTCTATTGAGTACTGTTTTTTTATAGTTAAGCCCATTATTGAAGGGAGTGATCAAACTCAAGTCGTGAGTTGTATCCATAAATTCTACAAGCGGCGGGATTGCATCATATGAAAGTGTTGTTAAATAGTAGACGTCAATGGGTTTTCCCTCGGTGTAGCGAGCAATATTTTCCTTCACAATTATTTTATCTACGTTAATATAGTTCAGCAGCGTATAGGCAATAATAGAAATGACAACGAAAGATTTGAATAAGGGTATGGATTGACGCCATATTTTAGTAAATGATACGACAAACAACACAAAAAGGTATCCCATAAAAGCATGGGTTAAGACTCTCAGATAGGTAAAGCCATAGGCATCTTCGTACAATGACATTCTGAAGTGAGCCGATAACAACATAATGAACGTACTCATCACCAGGATTGTATTTAATATTTTTACAGCCCTGTCCAGCTTTTTCCCGGAGGCTTTAACAAAGTACATGTTTCCGATCAGAAGAACAAGATTGATGAGAGTCACAGCAACGAGTTCAAAGAATCCTTTGCGCGCATATTGGGCGAACGTGAAATCACGAGGCAGGCCGTCTGTAAGACTTCCAAAGAGATAGGAAAACTGAATGGCAATAAAAAAGACATAAAGGGCGTCGATCACGATCAATAGAGTTGTGACCGTAATGGGATCGAGAAACTTGCCGGGGGAGAGAGCTTCTAAGTTGGGAGTTCCATTTATGGTTTTAGGCTTTGAATAAAAGAGGCTCCAAAAATAACTAAACAAGAGGCAGGTCACTGCCGTAATTATAAGGAATTGTGGAATAAATTGACCGAGGTTAATGCCTTGAAATAGAGTCGGAATCTGCTTAATAAAATAACGGAAGATATCATCAGCGGATGCCAGAAGAGGAACGATGATGATTAACAAAGGAATCGTGAGGATTAAACCAATCAGAACCTTTACCACAACCGTCGATTTCCCTAAATTTGTTTTCTTTTTCGTATTCAAAAATAACAGTGAAAAAGGCTTGAGGCAGTTTTCCAGAGGACGAATAAAAATACCATAAAGCATATCGAGGAGAAAGGGCGCTTCAAACCACTTAAACTGACTGCTTGAGGTGAGAAGAAGGGTATGAGCGACGGCCAAAATGGGTATGAGGAGAAAATTGAGGACGTGAAAGAATGGATTTGAGAAAAAGAAATAAGTAAAAGAAAGGGCGATGATCGAAATCCCCAGCAGACTTGTAAAATCCAACTTTAGTTTTGGTTTCTTTTTTATACTCCAGAATAAAAAAGTATACAGTGCAGTTATGTATAAGGGATAGGACAACCCTAGAGGTTTCTTATAGAATAATAAATTAAACAAGAGACCAAGGGCAAGAGAACCCAATAAAAGAGTGATTCCCTTCTTATTTGAGAGACCTTCAATCTGGTTTTCTGTGAGTTGAATATGGGTTTGCTCCATCGAAAACACCTCCATGATTAGTCCGGCCTGTATTCTAAAATATCCCCTGGCTGGCAGTCCAATGCCTGGCAAATTGCCTCCAGAGTAGTAAGCCGAATGGCTTTTGCTTTGTTATTTTTTAAGATCGACAGGTTTGCCAAGGTAATATCCACTTTAGCTGCTAATTCTGACAGGCTCATTTTTCTTTTAGCCATCATGACGTCTAAGTTAACGACGATTGCCATTTTCTGCATCCCTTCTCTATATTGTTAAATCATTTTCTTCTTTAACTTCAATGGCCTGACGGAAGACTTCAGCCAGAACGGTGGAAAAAAGTCCGGCAATGATAAAGATCATTGTAATAATTGTGGTGAGAACAGAGTTGTAGAAAAAGATCTTAATAATATAAGCTGCAGCAATGATAAAGCATGCCCATCCTACTCGGTTCAAACTTTTCACGTTATCCATCATAAAAGGATTTCTTCGATTGAGGGTTTTGAAGATTTTTCGAATCTCATTCACTAACGCAAGACATACGATTCCGGTAAAATAGAGGAACCCAAGCATAAAAGAATAGTTTTCGCTGCTCGTTGGATAAAGCGTATTCATATACCATCTTAATCCATAGGGTAGGGTAATTGTGATTGCTAGTCCTCCCAGGAAAACCAAATCCAGAATCCATTTCACTAAAACAGATAAGCTTTTCTCACCCAAGATTAACATGCTTGTTCTAAGCCCTCCTTGTAATTTAATTCTTACTTTAATTCTTACGAAGTTAGTATAAGACATTACTTACTAAAACTCAATAAATATTTATCGATTTACAATAAATTTTTATTGATGTACAACAAAAACAATAAAATTCTTAGTTAAAGGTTGCATTGCGCTACAAGCAATTAGGCATGTTGACGGGAAATAGAGTGCAAAAGATTTGCTTATGGAAGAAGAAGGGAAGATATAACAATCGTAGAATTAGTTTAGGAAGAGCAGGCTAATCTTATAGGTAAACTGTTTTAAGCATGGCTTTTTAACGGGAAAGGATAATTGGATGGAATTACTTAAAGTGAATATCAATAAGGCCGGATATTATCGAAATAATGATGTTATTAATAACGTCACTCTATCGGTAAAAGCTGGCGAATTAGTAGGATTAATTGGGCCCAACGGTGCAGGAAAGAGTACTACGCTTAAGGCGATTATGGGGTTGGTGCCAGTATTTAACGGTTGCATCGAATTTGCCAGAAATGCAAAAAAGTATTCTTATATCCCAGAACAACCTGTCATATATGAAGGGTTAACACTGTGGGAGCATTTAGAACTTGCTGCAGCCGTTTATGCAATGGATCAACGTGAATTTCTGTTAAAAGCTGAGGATTTGCTTAAACTTTTTCATCTTACAGAATTTAAGCATCATCTGCCAACGACATTTTCTAAGGGGATGCAGCAAAAGACAATGCTGATTTTGGGGTTTCTCATTGGCCCTCTGGTTTATGTTGTTGATGAATCTTTTGTGGGACTTGATCCAATGGGTATAAAGGACTTTTTGTTACTTCTTGAAATTGCCCGAAGCCATGGCGCAGGGGTGTTGCTGTCAACACATATGTTAGATACGGCCGAAAAAATTTGTAATTCTTTTCTGCTTATGAATGAGGGAACAGTGGTAGCCCGGGGTAATCTTGAGGAAATTAGGGAGTTATGCGGTTTATCTCAAGGTTCACTATTTGACTGTTTTCTCAAACTTTTGGAGAGGCACTCATGATTACTGTACGCAGACTCTTTTTACGACGGATTGTTTCAGAATGGAAATATCAGTATCAGGTATGGAAAACGGCCGTCGATTGGATCGTCGCACTCTATATTGTCATCCCTTTTTTACTCATTTTTTTGAATACTTATCTTTCGTGGTGGAGAACTATTCCGGGATGGGTCAACTACCTCCCTCTTAATGCACTGCTTGGAATTATACTGTTTTTCGTTTGGTCAGGATCAATTCGAATTTTTGTGGAAGAGGCAGATCAACTTTTCGTTTACCAGCAAAGAGATTGGATAAAAAAGCTCATAAAATTAAGTCTGGTATATTACCTTGGGTTCAACCTGCTCGAAACCTTACCATTTTCCCTAATTCTTGCTCCGTTTTTAATCCTCTACTATGGTTTTTCTCCTGCCGAATTCTTAGAGTTAAGTGTTTTTGTGTTTGGGCTTAAGGCAAGTATTGATATTTCTAAACAGCTGATAGAGCGCCGTTTTCAGGGTTGGAATCAAACCTTCATCAAGATGGCGGTGGTTATTGTTTCAGGGATATATTTAAGACTTAGCGTTTTTTTATTAACCGGTTTAAATAATCTTTTCTTTTGCTCAGCAGCGCTGCTTTTCCTTGCCTTAATAATACTTGCTTATATGCGTATAACTATTTCAGGTGTTTTTTACGAAGATGTCATAAGCGGGCAAGCCTCAAAATTAAAGATGGTTAATCTTCTCCTACGGCAAGCGGGAACCGCTGCCAAAAGAACTAAAGACAGGAGACAGCGTCCTTGGGTATTCAGAAACTCTAACCCAATTTACAGAAAGCGTACTTCTGAGAACGTTTTGATTGAGCTATGTATTAAAGCCACGATCCGAAATGGTGAAGACATTAAGTTTTATTTTGAAGTAGTGGCCATGTGCCTCTTAATGCTTACAGCCTTTCCTAAGGATTGGAAATGGTTTCTCTGGTTCATGTTTATTGTTTTTTTAACGAATATGATTCGCTTATTTTGGCAAAAATTTTTAAACTCTCCATTTGTCAAATTGTTTCCTTTAATTTCTGAAACCCAAATGAGTGCGGCAAGCCGAACCTTGTTTTTGATGGCTTTGCCGGGGCAAATTTTGATTGGTCTGGTAACAGCGATACAAACTCAAGAATGGCTCATTTCTTTATTAATGTTTCCCATAGGGCTAATCATTGCCAGATTAGCGGCGAAAAAACTCGTTTTTTTCACTTAGGACAAGAAGAATGATACGGGAAGGAGTTAACACCATTAATAAGAAATGAAAGGACCTGCTCCTTATGGGGCAGGCCTTATGCTTAATATACGATATTCAGATGTCTGCTTTTTGCATTAATTATTGCTTCTTTAAGTTCTTCAGGTTCGCATTCATATTTTTTAAATTCATGAATGTTATCATGTCTTACATGAAGCTGACCTTCGCCAACATTCCCTCGGTGCTGGCCGGTTGAAAAATAAGAATTAGTTTCGACTTCATGAGAGGATAGTACCCAGTAGCGAATTAAATCTCTCCAAACTGCAATCCAGACAAAAACACTTCTCCATATTAAGTTCACCTCGAAAGAAATTTTGTTTCTGCGAATTTTTCAAGAATCAGGCCTTGCTGTTCAGCGTTAAAGCCATAGAGTTCCATCATTTGAGCATCGATTTTTTCATAGAGATTGACTCGAAGTGTTTCGTCCTTTGCACTAAGAAGCAGGTCGACGTTTTTAATTATAGATTGTTGTTTTTCCAGGTCACATGGCGGTATGGGTATAGATTCAATATGCTTGCGTAATACCTTAATTGATGAGAAGGAAACGGTATGGAAGAATTGAGCAGCACGTGAGTTTAGAACAGCAAGGATATATTTTAGGGAATATCCCGGCAAGTTTGGAATCACTAGATTAGCACTATTTAGAGATAATGTTTGTCTATCATCGTAGGCGAAAACTAAATTTTCATTGATAAATCGATAGAGCAATTTCTCCGGAGCGCGGTAAAGCTTTTCAGGAGCGACCTGCTGAAATTTTTGGGGTTCAAAAGGGATATAATTTTCGCTGGGATAGAAGTTATACTTAAAAACATCGTTTCCTTTAAGAATATGCTCTGATCCAGGAAACGGTCGAGGAAGCACCCATTCTTTGTTGTTCCCGGTGACGATACCTAATGCGAATTCAGCATGTCCTTTCAAGTACCTAATACCTAGGAGCGATTTCATGTGCTTAATAATTTTGTCCTCTAAGTGAGAAGTTTTAACATTAAAAATATACATTTCATTTTCATAAAATCGTTGTTGAGGAATTGACTGAACCCAATCATTCCACTCAACCAAGATCTCATGATTTAACGTTACTTGGGAGTTTTTTACGATGAGCGTAAAAGCGGGGGTAAAGACTTTGGAAAATTGCTGCCCCAACAGATGAATTTTTAAAATTTGAGTTTTTTCTAATAAGATTTGACGTATTGGCGCATGAAGTCGAACATTAAGCATGGCTTCAGGAAGAACGTAGGAAAGAATTCCATTTGGTTTTAGAATGCCTAGTCCATACTCAATAAATAAACAAAATGATTCCAGTGAAGCCTGCGCAGTAATGAAGCGATTTTTGTAAAGGTCAAATTCCTTTTGTGAAAAACTATAGCCCCAGGGCGGATTGCCAATGACCAAATCAAAAGCCTCAGCATGAGCAATTAAATTGCTGTAGTTATCTAAAGTATTCCGGCACTCAATCTTAAAAGAGAGTAAATTACCGCTTGGGCATTCACGTAATAATTCAAGGTTAATCTTTGCTAACGTCACGGCTGTTTCATCGATATCATAAGCGGATAAACAATCCTGCAACAGGCGTTTTTCCGCTTCTTCCGTGCTGAGTCCACGTTTTAAAAGACGCAATTTTGCAGCTAAAAACAATTTAATAAGAAAGTTACCCGATCCACAACACGGATCTACTATTTTGGGGAAAGAAATATCGCATAAAGAATCAAGGCTTTGCTCGACAAGTGCATCTACAATCTTTGAGGGAGTGTAATAGCTTCCGTTGCTCTTCCTCTTGCTCAGATTAGAAAGGGACATATACACTAGGCCAAGTAAATCATCACCAGGAATAAAGCGAATATTTAGCTGGCGAATCTGTCTAAGGATTTCTGATTGATTTGCCGAAATTTCCCGGTTTACATCAAAAAGTGAGTTAAGAATGCTTGAGTATTCGCCAAGCAAAAGCTTGTCTTGGATGGCAAGTTCCGTAAGACTAAGATCCTGAAATTCAGGTGGACATACAAGTCGCCCTTGATTTAAGAAAAGAGCTAAAACAACCTCAAGCAATATCAAATTGGCGTTTATTTCGCTAGAGGACTCATTAACGATTTTAAGGATTTTTTCAGCTAATTGAATGTATTCGGCTGAATTGACATACTCAGTGGGTATATATGTTCCTTCAACAGCGATTTTATTGCGCCTGCTTTTCAGACGATGCGAAGCGCCAGATTCAATTTCTTGCTTAATTTGTAAAATCTCTTGTTTATTAAAAAATGCAGAACGACTTTGACGGATGACATTGATTCTTCCGGATTTAATCCAATTTCTTACGGTTGCCGCAGATACGGATAAGAGCACGGCAACTTCCTTTAATAGTAAAGTGTCCGTCGACTTTTTTTCTGTACTGTTGTTGTTTATCTTCAAGGTCACTGAAGCTCTCCTCTAAAAATAGTTAATGCTTCATTAAATTCGACATTACAGCATTGAATCCTTTATAGGACAATCTGTTAATTTATGGCGTTGAATTAAGTGAATTCTTTACTCATGATGAATTATCTTCTGTTATAATAATCAATGAAAATAAAGAACTTTCGTAAAATAATATCAGGTGAAAACATAAGCATTTTTAAGATATTAGAAGAAAAAGGCATTAATTATTGATTAAATTTTAGAGATGGAACTATTTAAGCAGGATTACATAAAAATAACTAGAATAATACCTAACACTGAATTGAAATAGAAGTTTATGTACAACTGAACGTGGTTGGAGGCCATATATGAATGAAGAAATCCATCGAAAGCTTGTAAATTTAACTTTTAAGAAGGATTATTGCAGTGATACCCTCATCGAAATTGCAGGGCGAGTTTTTGAAGCTTCACAAGAAAGCATTTGTATGACAAATCCAAATGGGAAAATTACCTATGTCAATCCGGCATTTACCCGTACTACGGGATATTTTCCCGAAGATATTTTAGGTAAAAATCCTCGTATTCTTCAATCGGGCAGGCATAAAGTTGCATTTTATCGGAGCATGTGGAAAGACCTCATAGAAAAAGGACAGTGGCAGGGGGAAATATGGAATAAACGTAAGAATGGTCAGATTTTTCCTGAATGGATGTCTATTCATGCTGTATATGACGAAGCATCCATGTTGACGAATTATGTCGCAATCTTTCGAGACATTACCGAGGATATGGAGATGCGTCGGGAAGTGGAATTGGCGGGAAGGATCCAAAAAGGATTATTGATGCCCGATTTTAATAAAGATGAACTCATGCTGAAAAGTTTATATTTTCCCTATACTCATCTCAGCGGGGATTATTATGATTATCGTTGGAATGAGGCTAAAAAGAATCTTCGAGGATTTCTTTTTGATGTAATGGGACATGGGATTGCGACAGCCCTACAAGTATCTGCATTAAGAGTGCTTTACAGGCAAGTTATGGAAAAGGAACTGTCGCTGCCCGAAAAAATGAAATGGTTGAATAATGAATGCATTAGTATTCTCCCTGATGATTTTTTTGCGGGAGGAATACTTTTTCATATTGATCTTGTGAAGAGACAAATACATTTTGTTATGGCAGGTATTAACCATTTCCTTTTGTGTTCTGGTAAGGGCTTAGGGCTAAAAGTAGTAAGTAAGCCAGGCCTGTTTCTCGGAATATCCGAGGATGAGGAATTTGAAGAGCATGAATGTAGTTTTGAGCCTGGTGATGGAGCAATTTTTTTGACGGACGGCTTTTTCGACCGTATTCAGGAAAAGAACCTCGCACTTGACAAGATGAATGTTTCGTCGATGATGAATCTTTTAAATTCTCCTTCATTTACGCAAGAGTTGCTTGATGATGCAACTGCCCTTGGATTTATGCGGCCTCGTGAAGGAGATTAGGGATTTAAGGCAAGTAAGAGGTGAAAAAAGATGCGTGAAAGACTGATGCGATGTACATTTACGAATGAACAAGAATATCAGGGCTGTCGTGAAAATGTTCATCATTGTATAGAAGATGTCTCAGATAATTTGCCAAAAGATCAGCTTACTATGGTTGAAATAGCCATTAATGAAGCTGTCAACAATGCATTTAAATATGGTTCAGGTACGTTCAATCCTGTAACGATTAGTATTTATCTATTTGATTCCAACTTCCTCTTTATTCGAATTAAAGATAAAGGAAACGGCTTTTGTGTAGAAAATCTCGTAACGAAATTTAACTCAAATTGCTGTGATAACAGCAAGGAATGGCAATGGGGTGAATCAGGCCGGGGGTTATTTATTATGGAATCTGCTATGGATCAGGTTCACTATAATGCAAAAGGCAACGCTGTATCATTGATAAAAAATATACAAAATTAAATTGATTATTATTAAACATTAACTATTAGGTAAAAAAGTATTATAATTTAAAAATAAGGAGGAATTTTAATGGCATTTGATATCAAAGCAGATAAAAATGAAGTACGGGTAAATTTAGAGGGGAAAATTTTTGTAGAAGACGCTGCACAGTTGAGAGAAAAGCTTCTTGACCTCATTGGTACAGGATACCGGCGTTTTGTTATTAATATGAGTCAAGCTACATATATCGATAGTTCGGGGCTTGGGGTCTTAGTTGCTATTCATAAGCGTGCAATCGAGCATGGCGGAGGCGTAGTTATTCAGGGGTTGCAAGGCGCTGTAAAAGAACTCTTTCTCATGACTCGATTAAATAAAGTTTTTGATATCGAGTAGGAAGAGCAAAGAAGAGGAGAAGCACATGAAACAATCGGTTAGATTTCGTATTTTAGGAGGATTTTTTGGGATCATCCTAATTTTTGCCGTAGCGATTTTAATAAGTAACTTATTCCAAAACAAAGTAGATCAGGGAGTAAGTGAAATAGCTAATCACGCTAAAATATCAGGCTTAGCTAAAGACTTAATAGCAGATATTCATAGTGCTGACAACAATATGCTTAGAGTCAGTAATGCTCAAACAGATATTGACCGTAAACCTTTAGTCACAGCATATCGCAATGACATGCAAACTATTAAAGAACATATTGCAGAATTGAACAAGCTTGATTTGACGCAGCAAGATCAACAGGATATTCAGAAAGTACAAGGGTTAATCAATACTTATGAACAGTCTAGTGAAAAGATTATCCAAAGTGCGCCGGGTACTAATCTTGCAATCTCAGGAGAAAATTCCTTTGAACCGATTGTAAAGGTGCTAGAAAGCTTCGATGAGAGACAGAGCAACACGTTAAACGCAAGCCAGAACGATATTATTGCTTATATTAGTTGGGCAAACCGGGTTAATATTTTTGCGAGCCTAATCGCTGTTGCGGCTGCCATCCTTATTGGATTCGCGCTATCACGGTGGATTCTCAGAGAAATCAATAACTTGCAAGAGATGATGAGCAAGGCGGGAATGGGAGATCTTACAGTTGTCGCAGAAGTTAAATCCAATGATGAATTTGGAGATTTAAGTGCAGCCTTTAATGTCATGGTTCGCAGATTAGCAGAACTTGTACAAAAGGTTAGGGATCTGTCCGCTAATTTAGCTGCTTCCTCGCAGCAGCTTGCCGCGAGTAGTGAGGAAGTTACTGTTTCGGTCGGTGAAGTCAGCGGCAGTATGCAAAGGGTAGCTTCAGACGCAGATACCGGAACAAAAGCTATTGTCGAAGCATCTCAAGTACTGCTTGAGCTTTCTTCTTTAACTCAAATTGCACGTCGGCAAAGTCAATCCGCCGGTGTTAGCTCACAAACTACTCTGGAAACAGCGGAAAGCGGTAAGAAAACAGTTGAAGATGCTGTGGGCAGAATGGCAATGATCCGTGCTAAAACCCTTGAAATGGAAGAACTTATGTCATCCTTAACAGAGTTCTCTCACCAGATTGACGAGATTACGGTTACAATTACAGGACTTGCTGATCAGACTAATCTTTTGGCGCTTAATGCAGCTATTGAAGCTGCCCGGGCAGGTGAATCAGGCAGAGGTTTTGCTGTTGTGGCTGAGGAGGTCCGTAAATTAGCGGAACTTTCAGCCCAAGGAGCTCAGGATGTGGCAGGTTTGGCTCAAAAAGTCCTCATTGGGGTGACAGCTGCGGTGAAAGCAACAAAGGACAGCCGAGATGAAGTCGAAAATGGCGTGCAGATCATGAATCAAGCTGGAAATGCATTGCATGAAATCTTAGAAGCTGTGCAGAAAACGGCTAAGGATGTTCAATATAGTGTTGAAGTTACCGATTCGGAAGTCGCGAGTTCAGATAAAATTATTCAATTGATTAACTCCGTTGCTGATGCGATTGAGAATACATCGACAGAAGCTCAAGAAGTTGCATCTTCATCAGAAGAAATCAATGCTTCCATGGAGACTGTGGCTTCAAGTATTCAAGAGGCGGCATTGATGGCACAAGAGTTGAATAAAGGAGTCGAGAGTTTCAAAGTTTCTTCGGATAAATTTACCAATCGAGATATCCTGGAAAAAGCGAAAACAGATCATCTACTCTGGAAGTCACGTATCGTTAATATGCTCAAAGGGATTGAAGAAGTAGCGCCGGAAGAAGTGACCTCACATAAGGTGTGCCGCTTAGGGAAATGGTATAGCTCAGAAGATAATCCCTTCAAAAGCTTAAATGAGTATCAAGCCATGGATGATCCCCATCGTTTAGTCCACGAAATGGCCCATGAAGCGGCTATTGCTTATCAGCAAGGGGATTTGGACAAAGCCCAAAAATGCCTTAAGAAGTTAGATCAGCAATCCGGGAAGGTTATTAAGTACTTAAACAGCCTGATAGCAAAAGCTGAAAACTAACCTAAAATAGAACGTAGTTGATAATAAAGATTAAGAAGCCATCTCGATGTAAATTTGTATACACGAGATGGCTTTTCGTAAATTCCTTTCCAAGTTCCTCTCCCAATATGGTGAGGTTGAGATGTTTATTTGACTAAAGCTATAAAACGGGGATCGTTTTTAACAGGATTAAAATCTTTTTCCTCTTTCGCCACTTCTTTTACATCGGGTTGGAGATTGATCGCTTGCTGTAAATATTCTATAACTTTATCCGTATTTCCCTGCCTTCCATAGATGCTGGCAATACCGTAATAACTCCAGACGTCTTTCGAATCAAGGCTAATTGCGGAATGGTAGGCATCAATCGCATCATTCCATCGACCTGCAAGTTCATTCGCGAGACCAAGGTTAAAATGACCGTAAACAAAATCAGGTTTTAGCTCAAGAGCATGTCTAATTAAAGTAATTCCCTCATCATAACGGCCTAAGAAAGCATAAGTGGCTCCTTTTCCATTTATCGCTTGATAGCAATTGGGGTCGAGAGCTAAGGCTTGGTTAAAAAGGTCTAAAGCTTGACTAAATTGACGATTATAATAAAGCTTAAGTCCTTGCTCATAGAGGTTAAGTGCTTTTTGCTGTATTTCAGTCGGAGCTGCAGGAGTGGGTGCCGAGGTCGCCGTAGTTGATGCAGTTGATGCCGTTGCAGTGCCTGAGTCATGTGCGTTTTGATCTTCTTGTTTCGTTTCGCTGGAAAGAGACGAGGATGTTTCTTGTTGTGGTTCAGTAAATTTTATGACTAGAAAAATCCCTGCGATTATGACAACAACGGATAAGAAGAAAAGGGGCAGATGTCGTTTATTGAATCGGCTCATCACATTCTTTATATCCATCATAGCCTCCACATAAGTAATTTTAGGGATTAAATCCTAAGCCTTCAGCTTTATTTTTATTATAGAGGCTTTTTCGTTTCAGATAAATAAAGACTCCGCATTTTTTTGCCTGCATAACAAACAGTAGGCAGTTTAAAGTGCGGAGTCTTAGTTTAAATCTTTTTCGTCTTATAATAGTTAACTTTGGGGATCAAGTCTTGGAGCCGGTGTGCCAAGCTCAAGCCATTTACGAATAGATAGGACAAGAATAACCGTAACCAGAACCATCATTACCGCGGTTAGCAGTGCTAAAAGGTTTTTTCCCGTGGGGAGGTAATAAATGACGATATTCTGATATCCGGCAGCAATGGTTGTCACTGTAACAAATATAAAGGGGAGAATCGTAGTCCAAGTGTATTTCGCTTTTCCCATCCGGAAAAGAAGAGTTGTGCCAATGGCTAAGGCCATTCCGGCGAGCAGCTGATTAGCGACCCCGAATAAAGGCCAGATCGTGGAAATGTTTCCGCCATAGACAAGGTATCCCCAGGTAAAAGACATCAGGGCACTGGTCAAAAGAATTCCGGGCCACCAGTTAGTCCGAGCAAGAGGCTTATAGACTGTTCCCCCTAATTCCTGTAATAAATAGCGTCCTACCCTCGTTCCGGCGTCAATTGTTGTGAGGATGAACAAGGCTTCGAACATAATGACGAAATGGTAGAGGTAGCTTGATATAGCGGCCAGGAAAGGAATTTTGCGGAAAATATCGGACATTCCCACACCAAGAGAGACTGCACCGCCGGCGCGGCCCGCTACATTCTCGCCGACGAGTTGGGAAAGCTGGGGAAGTTCCTGTATGGCCATTCCTAACTTTTCAAAAACTGCGGGGGAAGCATTGATAGCAAAATAATCAGCAGGATGTAAGCTTGTAGCTGCAATAAGAGCCATAAGGGCTACAAACCCTTCGACCAGCATTGCTCCGAAGCCGATGGGGAGGATATCCCGTTCGAGGGTAATCATTTTTGGTGTAGTGCCCGTTCCAATAATGGAGTGGAAACCTGAAAGAGCTCCGCAGGCAATAGTGATAAACATGAAGGGCCATACCGGGCCGGGAATTACAGGACCGCCTCCGTTCACAAAAGATGTAATTGCAGGCATTCTCAGATGAGGCTGGATAAAGATAATACCTATGGCTAAAGCACCAATAACGCCTATCTTCAAATAAGTACTGAGGTAGTCCCGAGGGGCGAGGAGAAGCCAAACTGGGAGTGTTGCTGCTGCAAAACCATAAACTGCTAAAATGACAGCCAGCTGTTCATGGGAAAACGTAAAATACGGGGCAAAAAAGGAATGCTCAACGATTGGTCCCAGGATAACCCCAAGAAAGATTAAAGCGACACCGATGACAGTAGCTTCGCCAATGCGGCCAATCCGCAGCCATCTAAGATAAATGCCCACAAAGAGTGCAATAGGAATGGTGATTCCGACAGTAAATGTTCCCCAGGGGCTGTTAAAGAGAGCATTGACAACGGCTAAAGCTAAACCAGCCATGGTAATGATCAGAATAAAGAGAACAGCAATCGATGAAACTACCCCTGCAACGGGTCCGATTTCATCTTTAGCGATTTCGGAAATAGATAGTCCGTCATGGCGAACCGAAGCGAATAAGATAACCATATCATGGACTGCACCGGCAAGAACTGAACCGATGAGAATCCAAAGCGCACCGGGAGCAAAGCCATATTGTGCAGCAAGTGTGGGCCCGATTAAAGGGCCGGCCCCTGCAATGGCTGCGAAATGGTGGCCAAAGAGAATCCATTTGTTTGTCGGTACATAATCACGATTATCATTATGAATAACTGCAGGAGTTTTACGGCTATCATCTAAGGCTAAGATTTTAGCTGCAATGAATGAACCATAGAGACGGTAGCCTAAGGTTAAGAAGAGAGCAGCAAAAATAACGAGCCAAATTGCATTCATGCATTATACCTCCTTTTTCAGAATTAGTTTGCTTTTTTATGGAAAAATTTATGTATAAAGATATACCATATTTAGGGATGTTGACTATAGATTTACATGAATATATAATAGAACCATAGTACATTACTAGACTAATGCACTATGGTTCATTTTTTAGTAATGTTTAATAGTTTTATTTCCTCGAAGGAGGTGAATATTGTGATCTTAAATCCGGACAGCATTAAACCGCTCTATCTTCAAATTGCAGAATGGCTTGAGAACGAAATATTGAATGGTAACCTAAAAGAAGACGAGCGGATTTATTCACAATATCAACTTGCAGAGATGTTTAACATTAATCCGGCAACAGCCGCGAAAGGACTGAATCTTTTAGCGGAGGAAAACATCGTCTATAAAAAGCGGGGATTGGGAATGTTTGTCGCTCTTGATGCCAGAAAATCAATTTTATCGAAGCATCGGAATCTGAAGCTTGGGCCGATGATCCAGGAACTCATCGGCGAGGCCAAACGTTTGGCGGTCAGCGAAGATGAACTCATTCTATTGATTCAGAGAGCGGCCAAAGAAAGTGGGGGGGATGGAAAATGAAGGTGATCGAGTGCGAAAATTTGACTAAATCTTTTGGGAGTTTTAAAGCCTTAGACGGTTTATCCTTCGAAATTGAGGAAAACAAGATTACAGGGCTGATCGGAAGAAATGGCGCAGGTAAAACGACTCTGCTCAAGCTGATTGCGGGCTACCTGAGGCCAACGGACGGAGAACTTAAAGTGTTTTCCCAACATCCCTTCAATAACCTGTCGGTTGCCGGAAATATGATTTTTGTCGATGAGAACATGGCATTTCCTGAATCGTTCACCCTTGAGGATATCATGGCAGAGGTCGCCCCATTTTATCCAAATTGGGATTCCCGGCTTGCAGAAGGCTTATTTGACTATTCTAATCTGAATCCGCAAATAAGGCACAGCCGCCTGTCCAAAGGCAGCAAAAGTCTATTTAACTGTATAATCGGGATTGCTTCTCACTGCCCGCTCACCTTATTTGACGAGCCAACGACAGGGATGGACTCAGCTGTGCGCAAGGATTTTTACCGAGCCTTGCTTAAAGATTATCTTGAATACCCTCGGACAGTTCTCCTTTCCAGTCATTTGCTCAACGAGGTTGAAGATATTCTTGAGGATGTCCTTTTGCTAAAGCAGGGACGTAAATGTTTGCATCTGCCTATTGATGAACTCAAAGAATGGGCGATGGGTTTAAGGGGAAATGCTCAGGTGATACGTGAGTTGCTCAAAGGCGAAGAGATCATTCATCAGGAAGAATTCGCCAAAGACAATGTGTATGCAGTCATTAAAAGAAATATAAATAGTCCGATTGTACGAGATCTCATTCAAGAGGGTTCCGGAAAAGCAAAACAGAGCGGAGTTGAACTCATGCCGGTTTCAATTGATAATTTATTCATTTATCTAACCGAAAAAAGCAAGGGAGGGATTGATGATGTCTTTAAGAGAAGTTAGCCTTCAATCGGCAGCGTTTAAGCAATATATTTATAAAATAAAAGGATATTCCAATTTAGTATATGGAATGTTTATCGCACAGGCGCTGGGACTGCTTTTTTCAATGGGTGGATTAATGTCGAGGGCTTTTGGAAGAAACAATTTAAGTATTACTGTAAAATCGTATTCCGCAGATTTAGTGATCGTGTTTTCTCTCTTCTGGATTCTGATCACTGCAGCTACTATTGCGAACAAATCGTATAGAAATATTGAATTTTCCCTAGTGGCAAATCGGTTGTCGAGCAACCTTTCAAATATGGGGTTCCTTATGACTTTCTCAATTTTTGCAGGGATTATGGCCTCGCTCAGCGGCGTACTTCTTCGGATTCTTGGCTATTTTATATTCGGCCCTGCCCAGGTTTTGTTTGAAGGCTTCCTTATTAGTCCTATTAATCTCCTTTTTGGAATGTTTGTGACAAGCCTTTGCCTGATTCTTTTTTCGGCGATCGGTTACTTGGGTGGAACTTTGGTTGAGCTCCATAAAAGCTTTGTTATCATAATACCGATTTTAACGGCAGGGTTTTTAAAGGTTTATGTTCAATATCTCATGAAAATTTATGCCTATTTTTTTGAAAGTTCCCTCCCGGTTTTTACGCTGAAGCTATTAGCCCTAGCCATTCTTTTGTTTGGAATAAGTATTCTTCTTTCGAATAGATTGGAGGTTAGAAAATGAATGGAACGGGTTTCGTTAATATAGGCCTTTTCATCATATTGGGTGTGATTATCGTTTTCTTGTTTTTAATGGCTCAGTTATCTGTCCGAATATTAAGCCGTTATGTATCATGGAAACGAAATATACTTTTTGCCGGAGTGTATCTTGCCATTTTGATCCTGCTTGTTCCACTCTCATATTTACTTCCAAGGCAGGAATTTACACAAGCGGAAACGAATAAAAACGAGATGAATCTAAGCTCGCCGGAGGATGTCGTAACCCTTTTTTCTTCAGAAGATAATCCGGATCAGATTAAAGGAATCTATAAAAACAAGAGTCAAACCTTTACAGCGCATGTAAACTCCCTTTCCTTTGATTCGTCGGTAAATAGAGGAAATAATTTGGTTTTTATAAAAAGAAAAGCCGTCGATGACGGCGAAGTGGAAATGAGCAGCTATACTAATGAACTATTGGTCGGAGGGATCAATTACACAAAATTTATTTTGCCTCCAAATGTTCTCTTAGATGACGGATATCTTTCTATCAAAGAACCGAGTCACCAAAGTTTTGAGTATAAACAATTTATGGCCGATTTTACAATCGACCAGTTTAAGCATCTTAATTCCAAATCGCTGGATTCATATAGCAATCAGGATTGGAATATCATCTATCTTTATGTCCCGCAAAGTATGGAAATCCATAACTATTATAAGAATGTTCATGTTTTAGAATAGCCGGGTTATGATATGTTTAACGCCACAAGTAGACCATTGATGAATGGGACCCTTGTGGCGTTTTTAATGATGAGCCTTTTAATGATGAGTCCAACTGAGAGATTCCGGTGTTGCTTTTATTTTGCCTGCTTCGGTTTGTTATATCCTTTGTCGTTGTACGGTTGTAACTGATCCAGCCATTTCTCTTCCATTGCGAAAACGGTATCACGCCAATTTTCTTCCGTTATTTTCTCAGTATCGACTTCCTCAAGAATTTCAAAGCTAAAGGATTCAGGGCCTAAGATATTCCAATCTGTTTGTAAACCCTTGTTCGGATGACTTTTACATTCCAATTGAAAGCGTTGTCCATTGAGTTTACCCGGCAGATCCATGCTTGTTCCCAAGAAAACCTTACCATTGGTAAGATTCTTAATCTGAAATACCCCCATGGGTCTGGGATTCTGCTTATAGGCTAATTTTAACTCTTTATGCTTATCCATACTATCGAGCTCCTTTCGTGGTATTTTTACCCAATACGCACTTCCATCCGGAGTGCGATCAAGGAAGCCATATTCGATTAAATTACGACGGAGAAGGACATAGTCTTTGTAAATGGGCTTTAAGACCGCGTTGATCTCTTTTTCAGTGTAGTTTTTTTGGAGATCAAAAAAATGAAGGAGATGTCTTAAGACCACGTACTTTCGTTTCTCCTTATGCGGATAAGAAGTCAAAGGACCGTTTAAACCTTGCTTAAAACAGGCTGCAAGGATCTTTTCATTTTCTTCTTCGGTCACAGCAAAGGCAGGAGTAACGTACGCCGGCGAAGAAAACTGAGGAGTATTTTTGGAAAACTGCTGTAAGGCGGCAGAAGAAGTTTCTTTTTTAGGAATATGCTCACTTAACAGTTCCATTAGAGCAAGGAAAACCTTAGCTTGCTTTTGCTTTTCTCTCAACGAAAATCGATGATTTCGGATGGTTGAGGTACTTCCTGTGTTTAGAGTTCGGGCAATTTCTTGATCGCTTAAACCCTCATAGAAAAGCTCAAACAAGGTTTTCTGATGATCGGTTAAGCCGGTTAATTTTTTATCAAGATTGAGAAGATAATGGAAGCTGGAATGATGATTTTGACGGATGTGGAGTTTGACATATTTTTGGACTTCATAGAGTTGGCCATCACTGGGGTAGATCATTCCTTTTGTAAAGCTTTTACCACAGATGAGGCAAATAAATTCGTCTTTCTGCTTATTGTATAAATAACCTTGTTTCATCTCTGGCAGTGAAGCTTGCCAGAACAGATCCGATAAATCTGACATTCATAAACACTTCCCTAATATGTTTGTAATACTACATAGATATTATGCAGTAACGTCTATTAAAAATCAAGATGTTCACATATAATGTCTATTATTTATGCATTTATTATTTGTCTGGAAAAGGCCGAGAGGAGAATGAAATGTGTTAATTTATGCGAATAAAGTGTTGAATCTAAGAATTTATCCTTTAGATATGACGCGATGGGAAGACTTTGAAACGCTATTTGGAGAAAGAGGAGCTTGTGGTGGATGTTGGTGTATGGCGTGGCGTTTAAAAAAATCCGACTTTGAACGTCAAAAGGGGAATGAAAATAAACGCGCGATGAAATCGTTAGTTGAACAAAACGAAAAGATAGGAATTATAGCTTATATTGGTGACACACCCATTGGATGGTGTGCAATTGCACCAAGAGAAGTTTTTCCAAGACTCGAAAATTCGAGAGTTTGGAAAAGAATTGATAATGAATCCGTTTGGTCGATTACGTGTTTCTTCATATCCAAATCCCATAGGAGAAAAGGATTATCTGTTGAACTGCTTAAGGGAGCCATTAACTACGGTAGAGCCAACCAAGTTAGAATAATTGAAGGTTATCCAATTGTACCTTACGGAGATCATATTCCAGCCGCTTTTGCTTGGACAGGGATTCCCTCTGTCTTTGACAAAGCGGGCTTTGTCGTAGCAGAGCGACGTTCCAAGGCGAAACCGATCATGAGGTACTCGATAGAATATAAATAAGATATGGCTGAAACTTCTCCTTGTCCACCTTGAGTTATGATATAATATAGATTCGAAAAAGTGAGGTGGAGTGGAAAAATGTATCGGTTAGATGACTTAAACCCAGTGCAGCGTCAGGCTGTAGAACACCGGGATGGTCCGCTATTGATTTTAGCGGGGGCCGGTTCCGGAAAAACAAGAGTTCTGACCTACAGGATTGCCCATCTAATTGCGCAAGGCATAGATCCCTGGAACATTCTCGCCATTACCTTTACCAATAAGGCCGCGCAGGAAATGCGTGAGCGGGTTGGGACGTTAGTTGGAAGTGAAGGACGAGGACTTTGGGTTGCAACGTTCCACTCGGCCTGTGTTCGAATTTTACGCAGCGAGATTGAACATTTGCCTGGATATTCACGCAGCTTTGTGATTTATGATTCCAGTGACCAGCAAGCGGTTATAAAGTCCTGTATGAAGGAACTTAACTTAGACGAGAAAAAATTTGCTCCGCGGGCGATTGGCGGAGTTATTAGTGATGCTAAAAACAAGCTTCAAAGTCCTGAAGAATTTTCCCAAAGGGCTGCAGATTATTTCGAGCAAAAAGTAGAAAAGGTCTATGAACTTTACCAAAAAAGGCTCAAAGGGAATAATGCTCTAGACTTTGACGACATTATTATGCTTACCGTGCGCCTTTTTAGGGAGAATCCGGAAGTCTTAGCGTATTATCAAGAGAAGTTTCGTTACATTTTAGTCGATGAGTATCAAGATACGAACCATGCTCAATACGCTCTCGTCAATCTCCTTGCGAAGAAATATCGAAATCTTTGTGTTGTAGGGGACGATGACCAGTCGATTTATATGTTCCGCGGTGCCGATGTCCAGAATATCCTTGACTTTGAACGGGATTACCCCGAAGCGAAAGTTTTAAAGCTCGAGCAGAATTATCGCTCAACAAAGCATATTCTCGATGCAGCGAATTCTGTGGTCAGCAATAATACCGAACGCAAAGAAAAATCCCTCTGGACGGAGAATGAAGAAGGAAATCCGCTGGTTTACTATGTCGCCGAGAATGAACATGATGAATCCCGCTATATCGCTGAACGCATTCAGCGCTTGAGGGATGTTGAAGGGCGAAAATTTAATGATTTTGCCATTCTTTATCGCACCAATGCCCAGTCGCGGGTCATTGAAGAACGGTTTATGAAGCAAGGCGTTCCTTATCGAATCTTTTCCGGCCTGAAATTCTACGAACGCATGGAGATTAAAGATATGCTGGCTTACCTGCGCATTCTTCATAATCCTTCCGATCAGGTTGCGTTTTCGAGAATCCTTAATGTTCCAAAACGCGGCTTGGGAAATTCTACTCTGGAGAAGATTATCGAATATACCGAAGAACAAGGCATGCCCGTCCTGGATGCGATCATGGAAGCTGACTATATTCCGGATTTAACAACACGCGCCAAAAAGCCTTTGCTGGCGTTTGCCGACCTTATGCAAGAACTAAAACAATTGGCGCTTGAGGAAAGTTCAGTGACCCATTTAGTTGAGGAAGTTTTAAAGAGAACGGGTTATTGGGAACAACTTAAGACGGATAAGTCACCGGAAGCGGAAGCACGTCTTGAGAATTTGCGTGAGTTTCTATCGGTGACAGCTGAATATGATGAGAAAGCTTTAGATCAGGATGAAAATCTACCTGAAGGGGAAGAGGACGAAGAATACTTCACCCCCGGTTTAGCGGGTTTCCTCGAGCAGGTTTCTCTGGTTGCAGAAATCGACGCTCTTGATCCTGCCGAAGAATCCGTGGCCTTAATGACTATCCATAGTGCCAAAGGGCTGGAGTTTCCAGTTGTCTTTTTAGTGGGTATGGAAGAAGGTATTTTTCCGAGCAGCCGCTCGATGATGGATCCGACTTTACTGGCTGAGGAACGCCGTTTGTGTTATGTTGCCATTACGCGAGCTCGGGAAAGACTTTATCTTTCGTATGCCGATCAGCGGATGCTGTATGGTCGTACTCAATATAACCGGCCTTCCGAATTTATGGAGGAAATTCCGCCCCAGCTCATGGTGGACCGTGATCCGATTGATCCTCCGCCAACGCGGATGAAGAAGCCGCAGCCGCAAACGGGAATGGGAAACCGTAATTTTGGCGGACGTTCGTCCTGGGGAACATGGGATAAAGAGATTGGCAACCCTGTTAAGGAACCAGGTACGTTTGATTATCATGTTGGGGAAAAGGTCGAACATGCGAAATTTGGTAAGGGTATCATTGTTGCCATCAAGGGAGAAGGCAGTCAGGCTGAAATCTCAATTGTTTTTGGGGGACAGATTAAAAAACTTATTGCGGAGTACGCTAAACTTACTAAGATTTAGAGCTAGAGTCATAACTTACAAGTATTATAAGATCAAAGGTCGGATCATCATATATTATAAATATCATTAAAGATAAGTTGTATATAGAAAGGATTATTTAACTTTGAAAGAACAAATATATGTCATTGGGCATAAAAATCCTGATACAGATTCCATTTGTGCAGCAATTTCTTTTGCACGCCTAAAACAACGATTGGGCTGCGAAAATGTTGTGGCCTGCCGTGCAGGGAAGGTTAATCGTGAGACAGAATATGTACTTAATGCTTTTGGAGTATCTGCTCCGGAATATTTAGCGGATGTAAATCTCAGGGTTAAGGATTTGCTTAATGGTCCGATTCCCACTGTCAAGCCGAATACTTCTTTATACAAAGCTTGGCAGATTATGAAAATAAATTCTCAAAAAACGCTGCCAATCGTTGATCGTGCAGATCGGATGCTAGGTATGATTTCGGTAGGAGATCTTTCAGGTTCTTATATCGAGAATATGGGCGATTTAGATTTTGGTTCCCTCCATATTACCGCTCAGAACGTTATTGATACCTTAAAGGGGGAACTCCTTGTCGGTTCTGAGGATCAAGAACTTGTAGGATGTGTCTATGTTGGAGCAATGCAGTCGGAAACCTTTGAAGCCTTTATTGAACCCGGAAATGTTGTACTTGTCGGTGACCGCGAAGATGCTCAAGAAAGTGCGCTTTGCATAGGCGCCTCTGCTTTAATCTTAACTGGAGGGGCAAAGCTGTCGGCTGGACTTAATAAATTAGCTCATGAAAAAGAGATCCTTGTAATTTCTGTTCCTTCCGATACATTTACGGTTGCACGCCTTCTATTGATGAGTGCGCCTGTTCAAAGCATTATGAAAACAGAAGGGGTTGTCTCTTTCCAGGAGGACGATCTCATATCCGATGTGCGGAAGAAGATGCTTGAAACCCGTTACCGCAACTATCCGGTTCTTGATGATCAGGAGCGTGTTGTGGGACTTATCAGCCGCTATCATCTGTTGAGCTTAAACCGAAAAAAACTGATTCTCGTGGACCATAATGAATGGGGACAAGCCGTTAACGGTGCTGAGCAGGCTCAGATTCTTGAAGTTGTGGACCATCACCGGGTTGGCGGAATTCAAACGGCGGATCCCATATTATTCCGCGCTGAACCTGTGGGTTCCAGTAATACGATTGTTGCGAAATGCTATCAAGAAGCCGGAATCGTACCTGAAAAAGAGATTGCCGGAATAATGCTGGGGGCAATTTTGTCCGATACGGTTATCTTTAAGTCGCCGACCTGTACTGAAACGGATAAGGAAGTTGCAGCTTATCTAGAAAAAATTGCCGGAGTGAACGCTCAAGAATTTGGAATCCAAATGTTTAAAGCGTCCTCCAATTTGGCCGAGCGCAAGGTTGAGGATTTGATCGAAGAAGATTTGAAAGAATTCTTCCTTCGTGATGTGAAGGTTGGCATCGGTCAAGCGAGTGTCATGGGCTTGGATGGTTTGGATAAGATTAAAGATGAGCTGACCCAAAAATTAGAAGCGATGCGTAAAGAAAAAGGAATGCGGTATCTGCTTTTGATGATCACGGATTTATTGGAAGAAAACACGGATTTGCTGATTGCCGGGGATGAGCCCGAGGAAATTGCAAAAGCCTTTAAACTGCCTTTAGATCAAAATCAGGTCTTCCTGCCGGGTGTACTTTCCCGGAAAAAACAAGTGGTGCCGCCGTTAACGAAGTACTTTATGGGTTAAAATAGTAGAAATATCCTGGAGAGGGGCGAATGAAGGATGTCTGATGACCAACAGCAGGAGCAGCATGGAGTTGAGGATTCTCAAGCCTATGAACACTACCAAAAGTTAAAGGATCAGATCCAAGAGGCGAACTATCAGTATTACGGGCTTGATCAGCCACAGTTAACAGATGCTGAATATGATGCTTTGATGAAGGAGCTCCTTGCCCTTGAGGAGGTTCATCCTGAATGGAAAACTCCGGATTCACCATCTCAAAGAGTTGGCGGATATATTGCGAAAGAATTCCCGAAAGTCAGGCATGCTGAACCGCTGCTGAGTTTAGATAATGCGTTTAATGCGGGAGATTTAAGGGAATTCGACAGGAGAGTCCGGATGGTCGCTCCCCAGGCAGAATATGTGGTTGAATTAAAGATTGACGGGTTGACGGTCGCACTGACCTATGAGGATGGAGTGCTGGTTCGAGGCGCAACACGGGGCGATGGGGAAGTCGGAGAGGAAATAACGGCAAATGTAAAGACGATTTCCGCGATCCCTTTGCGTTTGCGCAGCCTCCTTTCCCGCTTTGATGTTCGCGGCGAGGGATATATGCCCAAGGACTCCTTTGCTCGGCTCAACCAAGAGCGGGAGGAAGAAGGACAGTCTACCTTCGCAAATCCACGTAATGCTGCCGCCGGATCTTTACGCCAGCTGGATTCGAAAATCAGTGCGCAGCGCAAGCTGAGTTACTTCGCCTATCAAGTTCTTATGCCGGAAGGAATAAAGTTAGCCTCTCAAACTGAAATCCTGACTTTTCTAAAAGCACAGGGCTTTCTTGTAAATCCTGAATTCAAGCTGTTCGGTACTATTGAGGATGTCATTCAGTGCTGTGAAGAAATGGCGGAAAAACGTCATCAATTTTCTTATGATATTGATGGACTGGTTATCAAAGTCAACAATCTGACCCAACAACGTGAACTTGGTTTTACGGCGAAAAGCCCGCGCTGGGCGATTGCCTATAAGTTTCCAGCCGAGCAGGTAGAAACGGTAGTCCAAAGTATTGAAGTACGTGTGGGTCGGACTGGAGTGCTTACGCCAACGGCGAATTTAACTCCGGTTTTTGTGGCTGGATCCACAGTAAGCCGCGCAACCTTACATAATATCGATAACATCCGAGATAAAGATATCCGCATGGGGGATCATGTCCTTCTGCAGAAGGCAGGAGATGTTATTCCAGAAGTTGTTCGCTCTTTGCCCGAAAAAAGAACGGGTGAAGAGAAAATTTTTAAAATGCCGGAACGCTGCCCGGAATGCCAAAGCCCGGTGATTCGGGAGGAAGGCGAAGCGGCTCACCGCTGTACCAGCATTTCCTGTCCGGCTCAGCAGCGTGAACAGATCATTCATTTTGTTTCACGGGATGCCATGAATATTGACGGATTAGGACCTGCCGTAATTTATCAGCTATTAGAGACAAAATTGATTAACGATGCGTCAGATCTTTATTCATTAAACTTCGAAGACCTCGTTAAACTTGAACGAATGGGTAATAAGTCGGCCGAAAACTTGCTTCAGGCTATTGAAGCAAGCAAAGAAAGAGGCTTAGCCCCCTTGATTTTTGCCTTAGGAATCCGGCATGTTGGCGAAAAAGCGGGGAAAATCTTAGCTCAGCAATTTTGCAACATGGAGGCGCTTAAAGAAGCCCAGCTTGAAGATTTGCAAAGCATTCCGGATATTGGACCGACAATGGCTCAAAGCATCCTGCAGTTTTTCCAGCAAGAGAGCACGGAACGTTTCCTCCAAAAGCTTCGTGAAGCTGGGGTGAAAATGACCGCTGAAGAATCGAGTCATCCACAAATATTTGCTGGGAAAAGCATTGTTGTTACAGGTTCCTTAGAAAAGTGGGATCGCCAGGAAATTGAGAGCCTTATTGAAGCCCATGGAGGAAAAGCGGCCAGCAGTGTCAGCAAAAAAACCGCTTTCGTTGTCGCGGGAGAAAAGGCTGGCTCGAAATTAGCCAAGGCCAAGGAGCTGGGAATCCCTGTTCTCAGCGAAGAAGAGTTCGAAGAACTACTCAATAAAGGCACAGAAGAATAACAAATACAAATAAAGACCTATAAGCGTAGATTCTCGCATAGAAATGAACGATTTCGCGAAGGGCCGTTAAGGGGGACGAGGCTTTCGTGGTTAGCGGAGCCAGTGGTTCACTTCAGGTATTACCCAAGGGTTTGGCGGAGCTTCCGCGAAAGCAAGTATACCAGCCCTGGAGCGGCTAAGTGAATGGATATGCGAGAATCTACACGACCATGACTATTACGACTTTCTCGCCTAAGCTGAGGGAAGGGACTTGCCCCAGCCCTCCTTTTTTTGTATAGTTAATTTAATTACTTTTACCAAAGGATGGTGATTTTTGTGAAAATATCACGACAAGAAGTCGAACATGTCGCGATGCTGGCGCGTTTAGAGCTTTCCGAAGAGGAAGTTGCTACGTATACAGAACAGCTTAATTCCATTCTCGATTATGCTGCGATGTTAGATCAGCTTAATACAGATGGGATTGCCCCAACGGCTTATGCGGTGCCGCTTCATAATGTTATCCGCGAGGATCAAGTTCTGCCCTCCTTTGATCGGGAAAAAGTCCTGGCGAATGCATCTGTAGCTGAGGATGGCTTTTTCAAAGTACCGCGTATTGTATAACTCATTAAGAAGGGAGACCCGCTGGAATGGAGATTACATCTCAATCGATTGGGGAATTACATAAGCTCCTGACTTCAAAGAAACTGAGTACAGTTGAGCTGACCCAAGCGATGCTCGATAGAATTAAACAGATTGATCCAAAGGTAAGGGCATTTCTTCATGTCACTGAAGATTTAGCATTAAGCCAGGCCGCACAGGTCGATGAAAAAATTGCCCGGGAAGAGGAAATCGGAATTTTAGAAGGGATTCCGATGGCCTTGAAAGATAACATGAGTACGGAAGGGATTCAGACAACCTGTTCCTCAAAAATACTTGAGAATTATATCCCTCCTTACAATGCCACAGCTGTTGCAAAGCTTAAGGAAGCTGGAGCAATTCTGCTTGGGAAAATGAACATGGATGAGTTCGCAATGGGGTCTTCCACCGAAAACTCACACTTCTTTGCGACGCATAACCCATGGGACTTAGACTGCGTACCGGGAGGGTCTTCAGGAGGTTCCGCAGCTGCAGTTGCAGCAGAGGAAGCTATTTTTACCTTAGGTTCAGACACTGGAGGGTCGATTCGGCAGCCTGCAGCTTTTTGCGGAGTAGTTGGGCTGAAACCAACTTACGGCGCTGTGTCCCGTTTTGGACTTATTGCTTACGCTTCTTCACTGGATCAAATTGGACCTTTTACGAAGACGGTTGAAGACAACGCATTGGTTCTACAGGCGATCGCTGGGCATGATTCTAAAGATTCGACCTCGGTCCCCTTTGAAATCCCGAACTATTCCGAGTTCCTGAAGCAGGATGTTAAAGGATTAAGGATTGGTGTTCCTAAGGAATATTTCGCCAAAGGTTTGGATGAGGGCGTCAAAGGCGTTCTGATGAAAGCAGTTGAGACCTTTAAGGGGTTAGGCGCAATTGTCGAAGAATGTTCTCTTCCCTATACGGAATATGCAATGCCCGCTTATTATTTGTTGGCAACCGCTGAAGCAAGCTCCAATCTTGCCCGCTATGACGGTGTGCGCTACGGCTATCGGGCTGAGAATGTAGAGGACGTTATTAGCTTATTTAAAAAGACCCGGTCGGAAGGTTTCGGACCGGAAGTAAAACGCCGGATTATGTTGGGAACCTATGCTTTAAGTGCAGGTTATTATGATGCTTATTATTTGAAGGCACAAAAGGTTAGAACGCTTATCCAAACGGATTTCAATCAAGCGTTTGAAAAGTTTGATGTATTGCTTTCGCCGACAGCACCAACAACCGCCTTTAAAATTGGCGAAAAATCCGGGGATCCCTTAACCATGTATTTGTCTGACGTGTGTACAGTGCCTATCAACCTGGCAGGGATTCCCGCACTTTCTCTCCCTGCAGGGTTTGTTGAGGGAATGCCTGTAGGGATGCAGCTTATGGGTCGCCCTTTCTCGGAAGGAATGCTTTACCGCGCAGCCCATGCTTTCGAACAAAATACGGATTTCCACACACGGAAACCGAGCCTGGCGAAAGGAGGCGCGTGTTAAGATGAGTATATCAGACCGTTATGAAATGGTTTGCGGGGTCGAAGTTCATGTTGAGTTAGCGACCAAGACGAAGATCTTTTGTAATTGCAGCACAGAATTTGGCGGAGAACAAAATACGCATGTCTGTCCGGTTTGCATGGCTTTACCGGGAGCCTTGCCCGTATTGAACCGTGAAGTTGTTGATCTTGCGATTAAGGCGGGTCTGGGCTTAAATTGCGAGATCGCCGAGTTTTCAAAGTTTGACCGCAAAAACTACTTCTATCCGGATTCCCCAAAGAATTATCAAATATCACAGTTTGATTTGCCAATCTGCAAAAATGGTTTTGTGGACATTGAAGTTGAGGGTGAAAAGAAACGGATTGGAATTACTCGTGCTCACATGGAAGATGACGCAGGAAAGCTCGTGCATAGCGGAGAAACGATTTCAACTTCCCACGAGTCAAATGTTGACTATAACCGTACCGGGGTTCCGCTCTTGGAAATTGTATCTGAACCCGATATGCGTTCGATCCCGGAAGTACTGGCTTTTCTGGAAGAGCTGGTTAAAATCATGCAGTACACGGAGGTCTCTGACTGCCGGTTGGAGCAAGGTTCAGTTCGTTTTGACATCAATGTATCCTTAAGACCTTGGGGACAAAAAGAATTTGGCACACGGACTGAATCGAAAAACCTGAATTCTTTCAGCTCAGTTCGGCGCTGCCTGGAATATGAAGTTGCCCGCCAAGCTCAGCTTCTTGACGATGGTGAAGAAGTTATCCAAGAAACACTGACCTGGGATGAAGGACACGGCATTACCTTGTCCCTCCGTTCCAAAGAGGAAGCTCATGATTATCGCTATTTCCCAGAACCGGATTTGCCCCCCTTGGTGATTGACCGCGCATGGGTGGAACGTGTCCGCCAGACTTTGCCCGAACTTCCTGCAGCTCGCAGAGAACGGCTGAAAGCGCTGGGATTATCGGATTATGATGCAGGTGTTATCACAAATTCAAAAGCCTTATCCGACTTTTTTGATGAAGCTTTGGAGAGCTATCACGATGCCAAGAATCTGGCCAACTGGACGATGGGAGAATTTACACGGCTGCTCAATGCTCAAGGAGTCAGTGTGGAGGAATCTCCGGTAAAACCGCAGCAGCTGGGAGCCCTTTTAAACTTGATTGATAAAGGATCGATCAGCGGAAAGATTGGGAAAAGCGTGATTGAAGAAATGTTTGCTTCGGGAAAAGATCCTGAGGTTATTGTCAAGGAAAAGGGACTTGCCCAAATCAGTGATGAAGGTGCCTTGCTTAAAATTATCGATGAATTGCTTGCTAAAAACCCCCAATCGGTGGAAGATTATAAGGCGGGAAAAACACAGGTCATCGGATTCCTGGTGGGACAAACGATGAAGGCGACGAAAGGTCAGGCTAACCCCGGAGTGGTGAATAACCTGCTTAAAGAGCGCTTGGCTCAGCAGTAGTCTTAACATTAACTCTTATGCTTCTTTCCAGGTCTTGGGTTGATGGAAAGAAGCATTTTTATAATCAGTATTTCTTTTTTCAAGGCTCTTATCCCTCATGATTTTGCAAAAGTTTGTATACTTATACGTCATAAACGTATAAGTATACAGTATAAGTATGATATAATACTTAAAAGAAATATGGGTTTGTGCTAGTATATGAATTATAAATGAATACGGAGAGGGAAAGAGAGGTAGAGAGGCATGGTCAAGAAGCATTTAACCATTGTTGATACAACTTTAAGAGATGGAGAGCAAACTGCGGGTGTTGTCTTTTCCAATCAGGAAAAATTGATGATTGCTCGAATGTTGGATGAGCTGGGAGTACAACAGATCGAGGCTGGAATTCCGGTAATGGGCGGGGATGAACAGCGAGTCATCAAACAGATTGTGAAGTCAGGACTAAAGGCAAGCATTATGGGCTGGAACCGGGCAGTCATTAAAGATATACAAACATCTTTGGATTGTGGCTGCGATGCTGTAGCTATTTCAATATCTACTTCTGATATCCATATTGAGCATAAATTAAAGACAACACGTGAAGATGTTCTCGAACGGATGGTCAAAGCTACAGAATTCGCTAAGAAAAATGGAGTCTATATTTCGGTGAATGCGGAGGATGCCTCTCGCTCGGACATGGATTTCTTAGTCCGTTTTGCACAAGAAGCTAAAAACGCGGGAGCCGATCGTTTGCGGTATTGTGATACTGTTGGCATTCTTGATCCGTTTACAACACATGAACGGATTTCCCAATTGATTGAGAGAACAGGTCTTGATATTGAAATGCACACGCATAATGATTTCGGAATGGCAACAGCAAATGCACTGGCTGGAGTTAAAGCAGGGGCGACGCATGTTGGCGTGACGGTCAATGGCTTAGGTGAAAGAGCAGGGAATGCGGCTTTGGAAGAAGTCGTTATGGCTTTGAAACACCTGTTGGACACCGATCTTAACTTTGTAACGGAACGTTTTGTAGAAGTATCTGAATTTGTGGCTCGGGCTTCAGGTCGGGAGCTCCCCGCGTGGAAGGCCATCGTCGGAAGAAATATGTTTGCTCATGAGTCGGGAATTCATGCCGATGGGGCTTTAAAGAATCCTTTAACTTACGAAGTTTTCAAACCTGAAGAGGTTGGTTTGGAAAGACAAATTGTTATTGGCAAACATTCCGGAACGGCATCAATCAAGGCGAAATTCCGGGAAGAGTATGCTCAGGAAATCACTGACGAAGAAGCTGCGGAAATCCTAAAGCGGGTTCGTGCGATGGCCGTAGATATGAAACGGTCTCTCTTTGATAAAGAACTCGTCTACATTTATAAAAATATGAAACGTGAAGAAGCTCAAGAAAATGTCTGAGTTTTGAAAGGGGAAAACGAATGTCATCCGTTACAGTAACGCTTTTACCAGGAGATGGAATCGGAACAGAGGTTAGTTCTGCTGCAAAAGAAGTCCTTACAGAGACGGGAGTACCGATTGAATGGGAAGTTGTCGAAGCCGGGGAAGCATGTATTGAAAAGTATGGAACTCCCTTGCCTGAACATGTACTTGAATCCATTAAGAGAAATAAGGTCGCTTTAAAGGGGCCAATTACTACGCCTGTCGGCAAAGGCTTCCGCAGTGTCAATGTAACTTTGCGGCAAAGTCTGGGCCTTTATGCCAATGTTCGCCCACTGAGAACTTTGGAAAATGTGCCTTCGCGCTATACCAATGTTGATATGGTTATTGTCCGTGAAAATACCGAGGATCTATATGCCGGAGTAGAGCATAAAGTAGGGCGGGATGCAGCGGAAAGCATTAAAATTATCACCCGGGAAGCTTCAGAACGCATTGGCCGCTATGCTTTTGAATTAGCAAAACGTCAAGGCCGTAAAAAGGTAACGATTGTTCATAAGGCGAATATCATGAAACTCAGCGATGGTCTTTTCTTAGAGAGTATCCGTCATATTGCCGAAAGCTTTCCAGAGATTGTATGCGAGGACAAGATTGTCGATGCACTCTGTATGAATCTTGTTCAGCAACCCGAGCAATTTGATGTTTTGGTGTTGCCGAATCTCTATGGTGACATTGTTTCTGATTTGGGTGCGGGTTTAATTGGCGGTCTTGGGGTCGCCCCAGGGGCGAATATCGGCGAAGATGGGGCAGTCTTTGAAGCAGTCCATGGAAGTGCACCTCAGATTGCAGGAAAGAATGAGGCTAATCCTCTGGCGATGATTTTATCTGGGGCAGAAATGCTTGAACATTTGGGCTATAACGATCACGCCAGCCAAGTACGGAAGGCAATTGACAGTGTGCTCGTAAATCGGGAACTTTTGACAAAGGACTTAGGAGGCAATGCGGGAACGCGTGAGTTTGCTGCTTCTATCTGTAAAGCGATCCAAGCTTTATAATCTTTCAGTATAATCTTTATCCAAGTTTCACAAAAAAATTAGGCAATAGCAAAAAGTTCATACAGAACTGCTTAAGGAAATACATTTAATAATCAAGCGGAGTTTTCATAATAGAAAGCTCCGCTTTTTTTGCTGGACTATTTTAGAAAGCAATATTAGAATGAAGTTGAAAATATCAAGGGTAAACTCTATTCCATTTTAAAAACCTTTTGCAGTAAGCTTAGTCCTATTTTTGGTACAAGATTCATAAAAGGAGTGATTAGAGTGATGCTCATGGAGGAATTTCGAAGAAAAAGGGTTTCTGCTGAGGTTGCAGCTAAAGCTGTGCATAGCGGGGATTGGGTTGAAATGGGATTTGGCGCTAATATGCCAAGAATTCTCGAAGCCGCTTTAGCAGAACGCAAAGAAGAACTTTTTGATGTTAAGGCGCGGGGCGGTTTGCTTCTTGCCCCACTTAAAATGCTGGAGCTTGATCCAGAGGGGGAACATTTTACTTGGCTTAGTTATCATCTCTCAGGCATTGAACGGAAATATGCTCAATTAGGGAAAGCATTCTACATACCGATCAAATATTCAGAACTCCCCCGCTATTTACGGGAAAATTTGCAGACAGATGTCGCGATGTTTCAATCCGCTCCAATGGATGAACATGGTTATTTTAATTTCGGGGTCACGATATCTCACTTTGCTGCGGCAATATCAAAAGCTCGGACAGTTATTATCGAAATCAATGAAGATATGCCGCGGGTACATGGCGGCTATGATCATGCGATTCATATTTCGCAGGTGGACTATGTTGTTGAAGGCGGACATATGGGAGTGCCCATTGTGCCGGAAGCAGAGCCAAGTTTGGTTGATCGACAGATCGCCGAACATCTGCTTCCGGAAATTGAAGATGGATCATGCATTCAACTGGGTATTGGAGGGATGCCTCAGGCCTTGGGAAAAATGATTGCCCAATCCGATCTTAAGGATTTAGGCGTTCATTCGGAGATGATTGCGGATGCCTATGTCGATATGTTTGAGGCAGGTGTAGTCAATAACAAAAGGAAACAACGGGATTTAGGAAGAATGGTTTATACTTTAGCCATGGGTACGCAAAAGCTTTATGACTTTCTTCATGATAATACGGCGATAGCGGCTTATCCTGTCGATTATACAAATGATCCTTGGATCGCTTCCCAAAACGATAAACTTATCTCAATCAATAGTGCATTGGAAATTGATCTTTCCGGACAGGTTTGTTCGGAAACCGTGGGACAGGCTATCTTCAGCGGTTCCGGAGGACAGCTTGATTTTGTGGAAGCGGCTTATCGTTCTAAAGGAGGAAAGAGTTTTATCTGTTTGCCCTCAACCTATAAGGACAAATCGGGGCAGATTCAATCCAGAATCAAACCATTGATGACTAACGGCGCAGTGATTACTGATACGCGGACAACGGTACAGTATGTGGTTACTGAGTATGGAAAAGTTAACTTAAAAGGGCTTTCAACCTGGCAACGGGCTGAACAATTGATTTTTCTTGCCCATCCAAAATTCAGAGAAGATCTTATTTCAGAGGCTGAGAAGTTAAAGATTTGGCGGCAAAGTTCTAAACGTTAGCTTACGAAAATGTTCCTGGACAACTTATTCTTAAGAAGTCCAGGAAATTTTTTATTAGAATCAATCGAAGTCATATATAAGGAAAAAAGTAGCCTGAGGGGATTTGCCCTAGACATGCATGAGCCTGTCCATTAGAATAAATTAGAAGAATATTGCATTCATTTAAAGAGGAAACGCATGAAAAAGAGAAACAATGAAGCTAAATTAAATACATCAGGCAAAGCGAAATTAAAAATCCCACCGAGCAATCCGCGCTGGAACGTTTGGCAAGGACTTTTTTTACTGTTATTAATATATGTAATAGAACTTCCCTTAGGATGGTTTAAAACGCCGCAAGACTTAGATCAGATGCAAGGCTTTCTGCGTTTTTTAGCGGTGGGAGTAGGGGAGGTTATTTTGTATCTTGGTCTGCTTAGTGTGCTGATGAAGGGACTCGGGCGATCTTTTCGAGATTTAGGTTTTATTCGGCCGCGCGGAATATATCTGCTGCTTGGTCTTATTATGGGAGTGCTTCTATTTATAAGCGTTGGTCTGCTGGGGGATTTTCTGGAGAAGTGGTTTGGAACACCGGCACCTCAGAGTTTCACCTTGGCGGTTAAGGGGGCAAGTTATAATTGGCAGGTTATCCTTTTAATATTTTTGGGAGGCGTTCTCGCACCAATCAAAGAAGAAGCCTTTTTTCGCGGTCTTTTTTATCCTCCCTTGCGTAAAATGTTTGGACGAGGCAAAGGGATTCTATTAACAGCAGGTTTTTTCGCAGTTTTACATTTTGACATCATTCGTTTTCTGCCGCTGTTGATCGGGGGAATTGTTTTAACTTGGCTTTATGAGAAAACATCAAGCCTTTGGCCCTCAATCGTTGCGCATGGAACTTGGAATATTCTAATGGCGTTAGCCCTTTGGGCTCAGTGCTAGGTTATTTTCGAATTGAGTTAGCCTAATTATATAGTATTTTGGATATGAAGTATTTGGGAAAGGATATATAAAATGAGCATAATACCTACAATGATTAAATCGAGAGAGCAATATGAAGAGTTGATTTCCAAGCAAGACCCTGTGATGTTATATTTTAGCTCTCAGAATTGTAATGTTTGTCATGCCGTTCTTCCGGAAGTGCTTGAACTTGTCGAGGAGTATCCGGTCGAGGTTGCACAAATCAAAGTTGATGAGTTGCCGGAAATCGCAGGTCAGTCCCTAGTTTTTACGGTTCCAACGATTTTAATGATGTATGAGGGCAGGGAAATTCTAAGAGAGAGCAGATTCATCGATTTTGCGACGCTTGAAAAGACATTAGGCCTTTTACAGCCGTAATACACATATACAACCACGAATAACAGAATTGAAAAATAAATATTTAAGTCAAAAGTGATTAGAAATGAGAATGGAAAATGGGCAAGAATAAAGAAAAGACCAAAGAACAAACGAATAAACAAACCAATGTGCAAAATCAAAACCGGCAAAGAAGTATGAAGAGCGAGCAGCACGAAGAAGTTGAAATAAATTGTCTAAGACTCTCGTCAGAGGGAGCAGGCATAGGGTATGATCAGGGAAAAGCAACCTTTGTTGCCGGTCTTCTTCCTGGAGAACGAGGAAAGGTTCTGATTACAGAAAAAAAGAAATCGTGGCAGCGAGCAAGGTTATTATCGCTTGAAAAGGAGGCAGACGAACGGGTCGAGCCTCCATGTTGTGTTTTTGAGGTTTGCGGGGGGTGCCGGCTACAACATTTAAATTATGCAGAGACCCTGAAGTGGAAAGAACGCTGGGTAAGGGATGCCCTGGAACGCATCGGCAAAATAAATTTAGAAAAGGTTGAGGTTTTCCCTACGATGGGTATGGAGAATCCTTGGCGGTATCGGAATAAGGCTAGACTGCACCAAACCTTTACCGGAGAACTGGGGTATTATCAGGAAAAAAGCCGGGAAACGGTCGAGTTTCCGGATTGTTTGCTGATAAGCGAGACGATGAACACTTGGGTTCAAAAAATTCGGGAGACCCTAAAAAAGGCGAAACTGGGAATAAAAAGCATAACGTTCCGCGAAAACACAAAAGGGGAAGGGATGATCATCTTCGACGGCCTATCTAAGTCTGAGCTACCTGGTCCTGTTTTATCTTCACTTAAACAGGAACTAAATATGGATTCCAGAGATACCCGGATGGGTTCGAAGATACAGTCGGTTTGGGGGATCAATCCGTCTGGAATTCCTGAATTGTGGTGGGGGCAGGAGTTTTTGACGGAAGAGATTCTCGGCTTAACTTTTAAATTGTCTCCGCTTGCCTTTCTCCAGGTGAATCCACTCCAGACCCAGAAGCTTTATTCAACAGCCTTAGATTGGGCAGAAATAACCAAGGAAAGCCAGGTCTGGGATCTCTATTGCGGAATTGGAACGATAAGCTTAGTCTTGGCTCAAAAAGCGGATAAAGTATGGGGAATTGAAGAAAATTCGTATGCAATAAGTGATGCAAAAATCAATGCTGAGATTAATCATCTTGACAATGTAGAGTTTCTCCAAGGAAAAGTCGAAGATGTCCTGCTTAAGGTTCCGGAGACTCCGGATGTCGTCGTTTTAGATCCACCGCGGGCAGGAGTTCACTCCCGTGTTTTAAAGCGTCTTATCGAAGTTAAGCCGGAGCGCATTGTTTATGTCTCTTGTGATCCGGGAACCTTAGCGCGAGATGTAGGAGTACTTCAGAAAGAAGGATATCAAGTGCAAAAGGTTCAGCCCGTGGATATGTTTCCGTGGACGCAGCATGTTGAGAGTATAATAATGATGACGTTTAGTGGCAAAAAGGGTAAATAAGACGGTTTGAACACCATATATAGCGTTTTGGGAGCAAAAAACGGGCTGAAAACGGGTAAAAAAAAGTGTATTTTTTGACCCGTTTTTTTAGGGCTATTTATAGATGACATTAGGATTTTCGGAGTTCATGATTGAACTTTTAGCCGGAAAATAGAATAATAAAGGATGAGTGATCGAGCTGATCGAACTTATGGTTATTTATATAATGAGCATTTTATTTGCAGAAAGAAATATGTTGTTTTTATAATCTGTGCAGCAATTAAAAGCATCCATAAACTCCTGCTGCAGTCAAATTACGAACGCTATCGGCAAGTACCGTATCTCATATGTGCAACTTATATCAGGTAATTGTCTGTGAGAATTGATATACTGGATAAAGGAGTGAAGCAAATGTCTATACAAACAATAGAAACAATGGCAAAGTGGGTAGAAAATAACATAGCGGAAAGCCCAAGCTTACAAGATATGTCATCATATGTTGGTTATTCACCGTATTACTGCTCTACAAAGTTTCGGAAGCACATGGGTATGACGTATAAACAATTTCTTGCCCAGTGTAAATTAAAAGCTGCCGCTTATGATCTTTGTATAACCGATGACAGAATAATTGATATTGCTTTTCGATATGGGTACTCGTCATCTGAGGCGTTTGCAAGAGCTTTTTCTGGGTTGTTTCAATGTTCGCCACGGCAATATCGGAAAACTTGTGGTGTTTCTCTTGGCACACTTAGTCCATAGGGCGTATTGCTCCCTCCAAATTTGTAAATGCGAGGAGATAAAATGTCTGATAAATTTGGAAGAAATGATCTCTGCTGGTGTGGCAGCGGGCGAAAATATAAGAAATGTCATGGCCCCATTGAGGAACAAATTGAAAACTACCGTTTAAAGGGATATGAAGTGCCTCATCGAAAATTGCTTAAAACAAAACAACAGATTGAGGGTATTCTGGAAAGCGGCAAAAGAAACATCGCCTTACTGGATTTCATTTCAAATTATGAGGTTGATGGAGTCACCACAGAAGAACTTGACCGGCTTATCTTTGAAAAGACCAAGGAACTGGGGGGCGTTCCAGCAACACTTCATTATGAGGGATACCCTAAGAGCGTGTGTATTTCAATTAATGATGTTGTATGTCATGGTATCCCCTCTGACCATGTATTCCTGCGAAACGGTGATATTGTAAATATTGATGTGTCTACAATCTACAACGGTTTTTTTTCAGATTCTTCCCGTATGTTTTGCGTAGGCGCTGTTTCCCCTGAGAAACAAAAGCTGGTTGATGTTGCGAAAGAGTGTGTGGAACTGGGCATTGAACAAGTAAAGCCATGGAGTTTTCTTGGAGATGTTGGGCAAGCGGTTCATGACCATGCACGAAAAAATGGATATTCTGTTGTTCAAGAAATCGGAGGCCACGGTATTGGTCTACAGTTTCACGAAGATCCTTGGGTCGGTTATGTGACAAAGCAAGGAACAGGAATGCTCTTAGTTCCGGGACTTGTTTTTACTGTAGAGCCTATGATAAATATGGGAAGCTCCAAAATAGCAACAGATAAATACGATAATTGGACTGTTCGCACTGCTGATGGGAAGCCTTCTGCGCAATGGGAAAAAACAGTGCTCGTAACCGAAACGGGTTATGAGGTGTTGGTATATTAATGAACAGTTAGGAATAAACAAGATTTCTCATTTTAAGCATAACAGGAAGCTGACAAATTCAAATTTACTTAATTGAATATAATAATTCCTGAAAATTAGCGGGAGTATTTTCATATGAAGATCCCCTGCTTTTTTATACCCTTTTATAAGGGCTCGAATTAAACCGAATGGAGGAAATCAAAATGACAAACCAAACAATGCATATCTTTTTCCCGCTGAAGGTCACTGCCTATCTCCTCAACGACTATGATTGGGATGACCAAAACCCAGTGGAAATCAGTTCCGAGGAGGCTGTATCGTATGAGGATGCCATCAGAGGAGACTTTATGACCCCACGGACTGTACAAACCTTATCCACCGGACGGTATGTGAGTTGTTTGATGAATTATGGCATGGGCAGCCGTTGAGACATTTGGGGGTGAGCGCGGCGGAACTGTGCAGTAATGACTTTCTACAGATGAGTTTATTCAATGAGCAGAATGAGAAGCAGAGAGATCTGGATAAAGCAATTGAAAGCATCAGAAAAAAGCACGGCTCCTTGGCCGTGCACAGAGCGTCATTTCTGCATAGCGGGTTAAAGCCGATGACTGGCGGTACCGGGGAAGAGGTTGAGTATCCAGTTATGTCGAACTTTCTATGAACGTGAACTATATGAAAATCAAGTTATAAGTATTTGGTAAAAATGTGCGATTATTGATGAAAAAAATCTCCTAAAGATATACAATTAGAATAATAACCTTGTTCTAATGTGAGCTCGCTATTTTAAATTAAAAACAAGTCAGTAGTTGCATAAAGGAGAAGGTTTATAGATGTTGTTCCGGAAATATAGATTCAGCAAAAATGAGGGGTGCCCATGTGGTAGTGACTTACTTTATAAAGATTGTTGCATGATAAAAAAACCACGCCAATTTCACAATAATAATGAGGCGCTTAATCATTCAGGTAAGATGATGAAGAAAAGTCGGATAAAGATTTGCTTGCATGATGGATGCAAGGCAAAATTAAAGGATATTATAAGGGCTCATGCTTTACAAGAGAATAGAATCCTTAATAAAATAGCGGTTGATAAAAATGTAATCATGCAGAATTTCTCAAAGGCACCTACAATATGTGAGATTGAGCCAGGCAAACCAGAGCCTTTTTATTTTTTAACGGAAGTACCAATTACAGATGCTACAGTAGCAACATGCTTTTGCAAGACACATGATGATGCTTTATTTGCCAAGATAGAAAAATCTCAATATGATCTTGAAACCTTGGATTCAGAACAACTCTTTTTATTTGCTTATAAGACTTTCGCCTTTGAATTATATACAGAAATAGTAGCAAAGAAATTTCAAGCAAGCATGTTTTCAACTGTGCCTCAGTTAACCAAAGAACCATTATCAGTTCATCAATATCGCAACAAGGAATTGAAGTTAAATGATTTACAATATTATAAGCAGTTTTTTGATAAGGCAATAAGAGAAAAAAACTATTCAGGGTTAGAAACAATAATACTTGAAATACCTTTTAGAATACAATTTGCAAACTATATGGCGGTATCTCCCCCATTCGATATAAGGGGTAAAAAAATCAAGGCTCTGGATAAGAAAACAAGAAGGTTAAAATTTGTGTTCTTTACTTCATTCCCAGTTGAAAGGAAGTCATTTATTCTAATAAGTGTCTTAAAAGAGGATTTAGATGTTTATCAAGATTATTTTGAGCAAATTAGAAATTCTCCTCTAGAATTGATGGAGTATTATATAAATGTATTTATTCCCTTATACTCACAAAACCTTATTATCAGCCCGTCCTTGTGGGAGGGGTGGAGTGAATTCGTGCAAAGTGGCGTGCAATTTGCAGTAGCAGATCCACATAGTGTTAAGCTACTAAAGGGTTTGCAGTTTTACCTGAAGAACATCGCAAAATCTATGAAAAAGGAAGAAATAAAGATAGATTCACGTAGTGTTGCATTTGACTTTTTCGTACCTTATAAGGAGCATTAAAAGGACGTAATGTACTTCTAACTATGACCATTCTTAGATAGAGCATTTAAAACCTAAATAGTCTAATATGGATAGAGTGATAACCTTAAACCTGAGCTAATCTGTAATGGATGAGGGATTGCGAATTATAAGTTCAAGGAGGAAAAAATATGAGAAATGGAGGACGGCTTACAGGTAAAGAATTTGAAGAAATCAAAATGTTGGCCGATAAAGCTGTAAGTGCCCATAATAAAAAATCAGCTGAGCCTTTTATAAAACGCTTAGATTTTATGCGAAGAACCCTGGATATAGAGCCTTATAAGAGGTATGTTCTTGCTGAACTTGTATTCAATGTAAGCGCTGCATCAGGACGAGTAAGAGATAGAGAACATTGGATAGGTGCTGTGAATCAAAGCCTTTTCAAGTTAGAACCTTCTACTGAAGATATGGGAGACATAAAATGAGATACTCAAAAAAAGAGTTGGAAGGTCTGCCGATTCCAAAAGAGATAGTTGTAAAGGATTTAGCAGAGTATATAAGCTTGTTTTCAAATAATGAATTTGAAAACTACATATTTCGTGGAGAGCCAACAAATTACCATGATACAATATCCTCTGCACTTAGAAATAAGGAGTATCCTTTTATTCCAATGAAAAATGAGTTTAGACGAGAGATCTTCCATAGACTTACCCCTGATGAACGCAGTAACTTTTTGGCTTTTGCTCAACACCACGGAATACCGACAAACCTTATTGATTTTACAAGGTCGCCTTTAGTTGCATTATTTTTTGCCTGCCAACCGTTTCATAGTCCAGATGAACGCCTTGAACAGGAAAGAGGGTTTGTATATCTTCTTAAAGATGAATTGATTGATATTACAGACTTGCTTTCGCGCAATGAAGATAAGAATTTCCTTGATCTTTTTATACGAAATGAAAACAATATTATTTTGGATTTGTATAGGGGATTTGCTGATTTCTACAAACAGCATCCTGAAAAATTCTACTATTATTTCAAGCAGTTAGCTGATGATTGGCAGTATTACTTTATTGATATGCAACCCCGTATCCCTAAAAAGTCTAAATTTCCATTGTACAATAATGGGAAATATGAAAACGAGTTGCCCTATGAATATATAAAAGACAGTAAAGAGTTGATTGCCGAAGTAAAGCGACAATATGGGTCAATAGAATTGGTTGCACTTGAATACACATTAAAACTGCAATCATTCTTAAAACGAGTCCTGGATGTTGAAGCACCAGTGTGGTGGCTTAACTGTATTCCCGACTTTCTATACACACCGATATTATCCTTTGAAAGAGGACGGAATCAGCAAGGTTTATTTGTCTATCAGGCATATCTTTCTTTTGATGAAAGAACTTATAAAACGCATATCCTTTCCCATCAAAGGGTCTGGCCTGATGTTATAATCGTTATTGAGAATAAGGGAAAGGTACTGCATGAGTTGGATTTCATGGGTATTAATGAAAAATTCATATATGGCGATTATGATAGTATTGCAAGGTATATAAAGAAAAAGTATGACTGAAGAAATGAATGGGGATACGTCAGCCAATTGGTGGTCGTTGTATCTCTGTTTTTATATAGTGCTTCACAAAAAATGACCCATAAGAATCTCCTTCAATGGTGAGTTTATAATGGAATGAAGTCGGCATCAAGTATTTAATAAGTTTAGGCTTGTGTGGGCTCTTAGTGCGATATTTACAAACAATCAAAGTTTGGCTTCATTTGGTTAACTATGAAATGAGGGCAGGTTGAACAATGAACCGAATTAGTGAGATAACCAAGCGAGATATTCTCGATTTGTTTCGTAGTGGGATTGATATAGACGATTTTTGGGATGAGAAAAGAGTCACCTATCCTTATTTTGGTCGGATGGAAGAGATTGAGTTTATCAAAAGATTATATGATTTGAAAAGTATGCAGAGTTTTGATTCAAGGTTCCCGGATGCTGAAGGTGATATCTGGCAGCATACAGTAAATAATGATGATTATTCATTTTGTTGGGTATTTGAAGATGAACGCTTTCAACTGCAAAATGGAAGCGATGAAGTGTACTTGAAATTCATGTGTGAAATCTTTCATCCAACAGTCAGAGTTGAGAAAGGATATTGGAAAGAGTTTCTTGCTAAGGTAAACAGATTGTTACAAAATGATGGGTACGAGCTCTATCCGGCAGAAAAAATATCTAACCGAGATGTATTCGGGTGGAGAATATATCAACCAGAAGAAAATAAGATGTTTATTCCTTACTCTCAACGAAATGATAAGGCTATAAAAGAGAAAAAAGTAAAGTTCACCATTAAGCGCGGTGCAAGGCATCAGATTTGCCAACTTCTAGAAAGATATAATGACATTTATCAAGAAACCAGTGAAACAGGATGGCACTATAGTGTCTCAACAAGCGATGAAGTTTTTAAGGATATGCGGCAGTTTTATACCCCTAAGTACTTTAATGAAGAAAAGCAGTATGTTGAAACAAATAGTCTCCAGGATTTTATATACTCCAGTTCTCCTTATTGTGTAATGGATGCAATCGAGTTTTTCGAGAAATACAATCACTCTAATGACTTTGAAACTCAAATTAATGAAATTTTGAAGCTGAATGAATTTGCTTTGAAATTAGATAATGGTAAAATCGTAAGCACGCTTGATAGTCCAATAAAAAACACTATGCTAGCTTCAATTCAAGAAGCCGGGCTCAAAGAATTGTTTCAAGAAGCCAATACATATTACGAAGATGGGAATTTAAAAATTGCTGTTGAGAAATTATGGGATGCTTTTGAAAGACTGAAAACATATTATTTTCCTACTTTAGATAGAAGAAATCCATAAACAGAATTATTTGTGATATGAGCAGTAACAAAGCCCCTTATAAAGAACTGTTTGAAAAAGAGTTCTACGAGCTTACGACAATTGGGAATAATTTTAGAATTCGTCATCATGAGATGACAAAAACAGATATTGAAGACAATAGGCATTACGACTATTTTTATAAACGCTGCCTATCATTAATTTCAGTCGCTATACAATATTTAGACAATGGAGTAAAGGGCCAATAAAATCTTCAATCATAATCATTAGAAAAAGATGAATGAAACAATTGATGTGTTTATTTATTGTTAATTACATTACCGGCAGCAGATTAGACAAAATAGGCCTGGATCGTTCGGAGGTGTGATTTTGCAAACCAATCAAATTGCTCACAACAATCATTATATCCCGCAATTTTACCTAAAAAATTGGAGCCAAGACGACAATAGTATTTTTGTTTACAATTTGCTTGTATCTGATTCCAGAATCCCTTATTGGAGCTGTAAAAAAATAAAATCAACTGCCGTATGGAATGATTTCTATACGCGAAATGAGGGTGAAAAGGAGATCGACGATTTTGAAAAGTGGTTTGACAGAGAATTTGAATCACCTGTGAAAATGGTTTTTGATAATCTGCTAAAGGGTCATAATTTGGATGAAGATGAATCAAAAAAGCTGTCCCGCTTTGTTGGCGCTCAATATTTAAGGACGCCGGCACGTCTTAACGCTTTAATGGCACAATGGCGTACAGAAATGCCCCAAATAGTTGAAGGCGTTTTGCAAAAAATATCGAAACAATTTGAAATGGAATCAACTCCTCAGATAATTAGCAGCCAACCACAAATATATGAAGACGAAAAACTCTTACCAATTAAAGTATCGGTTGATAAGGAAATGAGCCAGGTGAAAGTTGATTCGCTTGTCGGTAAAGGAATGTATTTATTTGCATTGAAGCATCTGCTTACAAAAACGGTAAGCGTTTTAGGGAAGCACCGTTGGTGCGTTATTCACGCCACAGACAGCGTATCATTTCCGACGTCAGATGATCCTGTTATATGTTTAAACTATAATAGTGAACATGAATATGATTTTAAAGGTGGATGGGGCAAGAAAAACGGTAATATCATTATGCCACTTTCGCCAAAGCTCTTATTGATAACTCAAATAGGTAGTAACATGCCTATTAAACAATTGGATTATTCAGAGCGTTGGAGTAAGTTTTTCCGTAAAATTATTATTGAGAATGCTCATCGTCATGTATACGCAATCGAACCGCAAAAAGGGATGCTTGCTATTAATCCCAGGAGGGTTGATGCCGTTTTGTTTGAAAAGGAAAAGAGCATCATGGCTGGTTGGCATGAAGAACAAATGGAAATGGAAGCTCAATTAAGATAGATTAAAAAACTGGGGCTGGTGTGGAGATTCTAGTTTGATAAATACCATAAAGCAAAGCTGTGACAGATATTCTGTCGGAACAGACATAGAAAGTTTAAAGTAGACAGGAGAAAGGTTAGTGGACGAAAGCTAGATAGTGAAACTAAAATGGCTTTATCTGAGGCGCTCGCACCATATTATAAATTTTCACTATTTCCTATGTTGTTGAAGCGGTTGCTTACCAAATGTCCATTAAAGAGGAGTGCGAGAGAGAATTCTTAATCACTAAGTGTAATGAATGCGGAAAGCATTTCTTAGTGCATAGGTTCGAGATTATCAATCCAGTGTTTAACTCGGATCGGTATACATGTCGTAAGTGTAACGATAATTGGGATTGTGAGTCGATCATCGATGTTCCTGCTGGAATTCCTATGCTACTGCACAGGTACTCATTGATAAATCGATATCTTAAACGAGAGAACTTATCTGATAAGGAAATAAAATATCTGGGAACTATCACCACGTTTGATCACCCTTTAGAGTTACAGGTTGTGTCGGAGGAACTAAGAGAAGGGATTAATAAACTTATTTATCCTAATAGGTATCGAATTTCGATGTTTATTCAGAATCTTTTAGCTATCGCAAAAGAGATTAATTACGATGAGTTTGTAAAGTTCACAAAATACTTTAATGAGCTTAATGAACCTGCTAAGCAGCTAACCAGTGCCCATGTAACTAATGAAGCCTCCAAAATCTTTGAGCAAATCCAGGAAAAGTATAGCGACTTGATCTTCGAATTTTTATTCCCTCATCCGATTAAAGGAGAAAGGGACATTCTGTTAGATCCGGACGAGTTGTATTTTGATAGGATTAATGATATTGCAAATCTTTACAAAGATTTGCTAGACCTCCAACTTGATCATATTTTCCTGTGCAATTTAGGGAATATGTTAAAAGGGAAACCATTTAACCCAGAGTGTATCCCTGCAAAAGTTTTTGGAACTAAACTCTTAGATATCACTAAGGAACACGTTAAAGAAACATGTTTGGAAGAATTCGTAACAAAATACTACAACTCCAAGCTTAGAAATGCTATTGCGCATCCATTGAGGTATGTGGATCGAGTAACCAAAGAGGTTTCCTTGTTTAATAACGGTAAATTACAATCAGTTTTGCCTTGGAATGAATTTATGGAACAAGTAACACCCTTAATTGAATTGCATGAAGAAATCGGACATGCCATCACTCAATTAGCATTTGAATATAACGCAGAATTCTTAGGAACGGCAGGAATTTTGTCCTTTGAACCGGATGATGAGTCAGGTAATGGGGGTGATTCCCCTATGCTGATGATTAATCAGATTAGGTCATTTAAACGGTTCAATCCCAACATTGACTGGGCAAACGAGATTAAAGTACTTCCTTTAAAAAGAGGCGATGAAAAAGGAATTTCGATTACGGTATTTAGAAAAGGTTTAAGGAATGATACTTACCCCACCGATAGATCAAGTCAAATACAATTTGGGCCGTACATTAATAACTGGCTAAACGCTGTTATTGATGATGGATTCATAAGCGTTATACATAGAGAATGTATATTTCCTAATATGGATCTAGACCACTCGGGTGGTTTAATTTTAGGAGTTCCGGTTGATTCGTTGAAGTGTATGGAAGAAATTTGTACTGGCATTATGGATAATGCAGGTGAAATATATTTGGGTGAATCATTGGAAATTTCCATTAAATCTGCTATGGGTGGTTCACAAGTTTCTATTGTTAAAGTTCCACGAAATGGGCCCTGCCCATGTGGAAGTGGTAAAAAGTACAAAAAATGCTGTGGTAAGAATCTTTACAGTTAGTGAAAATTTCTAATGTTAATAAAGCCTTCAATAGTCAACTTTGCTATTGAGGGTTTTACTGCTTGCAATTTACAAATAGCAAACTATTATTCCTAATAAAATGGGTTGCACAGGTATTGAACTCTGAAGTTTACTCCACCGCCAAGGGGATACCAGCTTTTTCAGGCATCTTTTTTGTATCCTCAAGGCACGTTGAGTGCGTGGTATTGATGACAAGGGTTGATAAATAGCAGAGGCGTAAATGTCTATAAAATGAACTGCTCCCTGCCAAAAATTGAGGGAGCGGTTCATTTTGTGATGTGGACTATTTTATAATGTTATATATTCTTGGCAACGACTCTTGCTTTGCGCTAATAACAATCATGCTTTTCGATGCCTGATCTCCTGGCACCTCGCTAACCATGTGAACGATTTAGTTAATATGTGCTACAGCACGAATTTCAATCAGCTGGTCAGGGAACGCCATACCCGACACACCGACGAGGGTGCCGGCTGGTCGATGGTCACCCACATACTCCTTGAAAATACTGATGCACTTTTCAAAATGTTCTTGTGGGTCTGTCAGAAAAATCTCCATCTCAGCGATGTTCGACCTCGTAGCACCAAATCCCGCCAGTACGCGATCGAGATTCTCTAGCGTTTGTCTGGTCTGTGCCTCGATATCGCCCTCCCCAACAAACGTGCCCTGCATATCATGGGAGAATTGACCCGAAATGTATATGGTGCCGTTAACGCAGTAGCCTTGGGCGATGCCGTGTTCGTCTTCCCATGGAAGACCGTGATTATAGGTTTTAGTATTAGTCATTATTATCACTCCTTTACTTTAAAGTAAGCTTAGTATATGCTAAGCTCAAATAAAAAAATAGTACGCACTATATTGATAGGTACTATTCAAAAGGATAGTGTAAGTATGGGTATAGCTGATTTTAATGGTAAAGTTAAAAATATTCAAGATACACCTTTTGGTTATACAATGTCAGTGATTGGTGGTAAATGGAAAATGGTTATTATATACCTTTTAGCAGAAAACCAACCAGTTCGCTTTAATGAACTGAAAAGACAAATAGGAACTATTACTTTTAAAATATTGAGTTCTCAATTAAAAGAATTGGAAGCGGATGGATTGGTGAAACGGAAAGAGTATCCTCAAATCCCTCCTAAAGTAGAGTATAGTCTGACAGATAAAGCAGAAACTCTATTACCCGTTTTGGAAGAGTTGTGTGAGTGGGGAGCAAAAAATCGAAATAATTAAAAGTTCAGTATAGATTGGATGAGAATGAAAAAAATCAAAATTCACATTTGCGTAGTTTTTATTTATTTGAGGATGTATATAATGAATTGACTGGTGGTACTGTTTAGTTCTGGTCTGATTTAGTAGGCATACTATTCCAACCCTTCATCTATCTTTCCAGCGATGCCTCCAGTTATGTTCAAGGTCAGTTCATAATTGTAGATGGTGGTGGAGCCCTTGTGTAGTAACGCCTTTGGCATTTGCTTTAGGATATTTACAGTTGATTGACAACTACGAGAAAAACGGTGATGAGGAGAGTATGCTACGATACTCGTTTATAAGGGGGAACCAGGCTCAAGCGGCATCTTTTTAGTACACTCAAGGCATGTGGAAGCCGTAATCCTGTTGCAACGATTGAAACCTTGATAAATAAAGGGGTTTCGAGATTACGAATTAAAACATACTTTGACGTGAGAGGATGCTTTCACGTCTTTTCTTTTGTAGAATATTAATAGGCTTGCCTATTTTATATAGATGACTAAGGCGGTCGTCTGAAAAGTCTAACGGTAATGAGGGCTTATTGCCTCCAGTCAAAAGTCAATGAGGATACAGAGATTTCGTTAATACATTAACAGCACATAATAAAATTACAATTAGTGTAACTTGAAACCTGAAACAAACAATGATATAATTGAAAAATACGAAGGACTAACCATTAAAAGTTAAGCCGTAAAAATGATTTTTTAGTAAAGCTCTGAAATGCATTATAGAAATATTTAAATTTTTGAGTTGTGGATACAAATAGAATCTCTTACAGGTGCTTGGAAACAAATGTCCTTGGAGAGGGACAAAAAAACTACTACTGTATAGTACGAACGGTGATGAATTTGGACAAGATCTCGTTAGATAAAGAAATAATCCTCAATGCGACAGAAGAAGTGATTCGTCGTTTCGGACCAGAAAAAGCGAATATTTCTGATGTGGCAAAATCATTAAAAGTTAGCCACGCTGCTATTTATAGATATTATAATGGGAAAACTGCTCTTTGGAATGCTGTTACAGAACGCTGGCTTACAAATATACATGTTCATTCAAATGATATTTTAAAAGAAGATAATACTGCTGATATTAAACTTTTTCATTTCCTTGAAGACTTTGTGGAAGCGAAACGTCGCAGTGCTATTAATGATCCGGAAATGTTTGCAAATTACATTAAGCTAGCCCAAAGTTCAATGGAAGTAATAGAAAAGAGTAAAGAAGATGGGATTAATCGTATTAAGGAGATAATAGTACAAGGAATTAAGGAAGGTATATTTTTTGTAGAATTTCCTCATCAAGCGGCAATAAACGTATATCTTGCAACCAGCGTTTTTATACACCCAAACTCATTCGAAGATCCTAACCGAAATCAAAACATAGAATCTGTTGTAAATCTTCTGATAAGAGGACTTAAAAATCCTAATAAATGAATCGAATAGAGAGGCTGGCCGGCCCTCGTCCTCTCACAACACCTAGCTTGAAGGCCCGTACCAGGTGTTTCCTAAATGTTGACAACGCTCCAAACAACAAAGAAGTAAACTTAAAGCCCTTGACGTTCCAAATAGGAATTGTTAAGGGCTTTATTTGTATTCCGAAGCTTTTTATCTTTGATAATAAAGTTACATATTTAATATATTGTAATTTGTAAGACAATATGATAAAATCAATATTACAAGTTACAAATAATAATATGTGTAACTTGTAATACAAATATTGTACTCATCGCAAAAGGAGGAACGTTAATATGGATTTTAATAAAGGTTGATCCGAGAAAATGTACTAAGTGTGGCAGTTGTACCAAAGTTTGCCCTATAGGTTCTATAGGCGTGGATGAACACGGGGCAAAGGCTGTTAACCCACAGTGTCTTGCCTGCGGACACTGCGTGGCTATTTGTCCATCGGCTGGACTTGATAATGTGAAATCACCTTTAGCAAATCAAATACCCCTGGGAGATGCACCGGCTCTGGCGAAGACACTGCAGCCCTGTTTCTTCGCAGAAGACGTTCAATCAGGGAATTTAAAAAGTTGCCCGTTCCAAGGGAAAAGATTGGGCAACTTCGAAATATTGCTAGATTTGCGCAAACAAGCGGCAATTCGCAAGGTGTTTCCTATCTTGTCATTGATGATCAGGACACACTACATAGGATAACCGCGGTTGCAATTGACTGACTGGAAGAGGCGCTGAAAACTCCGGCTTTTGCCGGATCGCCTTATGAAGCCCCATTCACCGCGCACGTAGCCAGCTACCGACAGAATGGTACGGATGTTGTATTGCATGGTGCTCCTTGTCTGGTGGTAGCCATAGTTGATAAAAGTTCTTTGCCCACCAGTTGGGACAGTACTCTCTTTTCACTGACTTATGCGGAACTGTTCGCACCATCCATCGGTCTCGGAACCTGCATTACCGGATTCTTTGATGGTTGTGCCTCTTCCGGTTATAAGCCATTGCTTGATATTCTGAATTTGCCGCAAAAATATGCAGGTTACAGGTGGGCTGATGGTTGGTTATCCGATGTATACCTATCGACGTTTGGTGGATAGAAACCCATTGTAAGTCACTTGGCAATAAGATCAGACTTGACTAAAAAGTAATAATTATTCAATTCTTACAATTCAAAATCAGCAGTGTTTACTGCTTAACTTTTAAGGAGGATTTTACTATGCGTATTTTTGTAACAGGAGCTACAGGTTATATCGGTTCTGCCGTTGTTCGGGAACTCATAGATGCTGGACATAAAGTTATTGGTCTGACCCGTTCAGACAATGGCGCTGCAAAACTAAAGGAATCGGGAGCCGAAGTACACCAAGGTTCACTTGACGACCTGGATAGCCTTCGGAGTGGCGCTGCCATTGCGGATGGCGTCATTCACTTGGCGTTTGGACACAATTTCTCAGATTTTGCCCGTTCACTCGGTACCGATTTACGAGTTATAGAGACGATAGGGGAAGTGCTTGAAGGTTCCGGTAAGCCGTTTGTGACTACCGCTCATGCAAATGGGACAGCTTCAGATAATGCGACGATGGCGCTGGCAAAGCGTGGTGTGCGGACATCAATCGTGTTGCTTGCACCATCCGTGCATGGCGAGGGAGATAAGGGCTTTGTGCCGGGACTGATCAACATCGCCCGCGAAAAGGGCCTCTCTGCCTACATCGGCGATGGCTCCAACCGCTGGCCGGCTGTACATCGCCTCGATGCGGCACGCCTGTTCCGCTTGGCGCTGGAAGCCGCCCCAGCAGGATCACAACTGGACGGAGTCGGTGATGAGGGAGTACCATTCCGCGACATCGCCGATGTAATCGGCCGCCATCTAAACCTACCGGTGGTCAGTATTTCACGCGAAGAAGCAGATGCCCACTTCGGTTTTCTCGGTGCCTTTGCGGCACTTGACTTCCCTAGGTCGAGCGTACACACTCAAGAACTCTTGAACTGGCGGCCAGTGCATCCTACACTGATCTCGGATCTCGAACATGGTCATTACTTTGCAAAATGATCCGAGGCTTACAGCCAATATTCATGATGATCAAAAGTGAAAATCAGTTTCTGGTTATGGTAAACTTTCCGCCATGTATGGGTATAGGTTACCATAGTAGAAAAAAGCAAATGGCTGGTCTTGAGTAAATATACGCCTTTTTTAAGAGTGCTCTTGCAAGCTATTTGCTTTTCTCTATGTTATTATCAATTACCTGCTGTCATGGTTAAAAACTATAATGCTTTCAGAAACCTAACTTAAGGAAGTAGTAACAAAACACTGGCGGAAAGGCTTGGTTCCATTGTTGCAGAAGTAAGGAGAACAGCAAATACTATTGAAGATGTTTTTCGCTAATAAGCACTATGCGTAATTAATAAAGGAGAGATTAAAATGAATGTAATACTAAACAGAAAAAGCATAAGAAAGTACAAGGATATAAAGTTAAGTGATGATATCGTTGAAGAATTATTAAGGGCTGGAATGCAGGCACCTTCTGCTGCAAATGAACAGCCTTGGGAATTTGTAGTTTTAAGGGATAAGGAGATTATGAAAAAAATAACCGAATTCCACCCCTACTCAAAAATGTTATTAAATACAAATTTGGCAATTGTAGTATGTGGAGATAAAGGTAAGGAGGTACTTAAAGATTTCTGGGTGCAAGACTGCTCGGCAGCTACAGAAAATATATTATTAGCAGCTGAAGATAAAGGGTTAGGAGCTGTATGGCTTGGAGTTTATCCAATAGAAGATATAGTAGATGCTCTTAAAAAGCTTTTGAGCTTGCCAGAAAGTGTAATTCCTTTGTCAATAATACCTGTAGGATATCCAAATGAACAAAGAGAAACTGTGAGTAGATTTAACAAATCAAGAATACATTATAACAGATGGTAATTAAATAGATATTTACTAAATAAACTTGCTTACAATTTACTTGAATTGTAACGCAAAAGCAGGCGCCAAATCGATGAAAAAATTGCCTGTCCAGGCGACTGTTTCAGAAATATGGGCTTCCGCCAAGGGGATACCAGAGGTGTAGCCTTCAAAAATATCATCTGAAGCAAGGCTGGTGTTAGAATAGAACAATAAGTCAATTAAATACTATGTTTAGATTACCGATCAAACCCTAAAACGCCAACAAAAAAAGGCATTCTGATGTTGGAATACAGATGCCAGTTAATTTTGCACATAGCAAAAAAATATCAATCCAGGTGAATCAATTCAATTCGTTAGATGATAATAAAAATCAAGCTGCCAGTTTCTTGTAGTTGTGATACAACCCTCCGAGAATCGGTTCAGAAACCAAAACTGTATCCGCTGCAGAAGAAACCGGCCATTCTATTGATGGAACAGGGATCTGGCACTCAATGCCCTGATGCGTCCTTGCAGGATTATAATATTTGTTGATATATCCACTAAGCAGAGATTCAAGATGCCTTTGGTTGAACGGAATGATATGATAAAGCAATTCTCTGCGGAGGGTGCCTATAACCCTCTCACAAATACCATTTTGCCATGGGCAGTGGTAACCAGTTTTCTTGGATTTGATATTTGTGTTATTGAGAAATTGGTTAAAGTATGACGAAGTGAAGATGGTATCGTTATCATGAATCAGATATTCCGGCGTTGCGCCATAGGGGGTAGCTTCTCTGATCTCTTGCGCTACCCAAGCAGATGATGGATTGGAAGTAACAGCAAAATGTTCGATCTTCCTGCGGTCATGACTAATGATAACGAGGACATACAGCATCTTGAAATATAGAGTGGGAACGACAAAGAAATCCATTGCCCAGATATTATTTCTGTGGTTGTGAAGAAACGTTTTCCAAGATAGAATCTGTTTTCCGTTTGGAGTCTTTGGTGACTTGGGAATGTATTTCGCAATGGTGTTTGGGGCAGGAGTATCAGAAATGCCAAGGTTAACCAGCTGCTCATGAATCTTTTCAGGAGAAAGCAAAAGATTTTCCCGATGAATTCTTTTGATCAGGGCAATGGTTGCAGGAGAGATTTTAGGTCTGCCAGGTTTTCTGGATTTCAGTTTCCAGAAAAACTTAAAGGACTTTCGATGCCAGCCAATAACCGTTTCTGGTTTGACAAGGAATAAAGCTGACTGCCAATCAGGCAGGAGTGTTGATAATAATCTCCATAACTGTCGGAATGCGGGAGTAAATCGTGGTTTGGAGATTTTACCGTTCAATATTTGCTGCTGAGTGATGGACAATTGGCTGCGAAGGGCTAAAATCTCCATGTCTTTGGCAAAATTAGACATCAACCTTGTACGGAAAAAGCAAGCAATTATTAGAAGCCAGTTTCGTAAATATAAACCAAGCGCGTAAAAATCAATCAAGGAATCAACCTCCGAAAGCGTATGTAAGAATTAACCTATATTCTCACAGGTTGAAAATATTGTAAATAGAGCTTACCTGTAAAGATTAAAGTATATCGATGCACGGTTTAGGTTCTATTTCTTGTTAATTTTGTTCCAGATGATATTTTTGAAATCTACAATGGTATAATTATTTTATAAAAACTTCTATAAATGTTTCGCCATACAATTTTATGCATATAGAATTTTTACTTTTCGTGAGGTGTTTGTGACCAGATTTCTTCGCTTTATCAGTGATAAATTTTTAGCCAAGCGGCTGGATTTCCGTGTGCGGCTGTTCAACGTACTGGCAATGGCAGGCATGACGATTGGTATCATGATGTCGGTTTTGGGTGTTTTTACAGACGCAGGATTTTGGAATATACTGGTTAACCTGATTGCTGCGGTGCTTGCGTACTGCCTGCTGTACTACTCCTACAAGAGCGGCAAATATCAGCAGTGCTACATGTTCACCACGATTATCATCTTTCTGATCTTTTTCCCTGTCTTGTTTTTTACCAGCGGAGGCTATCACAGTGGAATGCCTTCGTTCTTTGTGTTTGCCGTTTTGTTTACGGTCTTTATGCTGGAAGGCAAAAAAATGATTGTGATGGCGGTCATAGAAATGCTGGTCTACATAGGAATCTGCCTGGCTGCGTATGCGTATCCCCAAAGCGTCCGCTTTTTTCAAACGGAACAGGAACTTCTAACGGACATCATCATCGGATTTTCCAGTGTCAGCCTTGCGCTGGGCGTTACCCTGTACATTCATTTCAGAATGTACAACAAACAGCAGCGGGAGCTTGAAGCCGCCCGCGTGGAAGCGCTCCGGCTCAGCAAAGCAAAGAGTAATTTTCTCGCTAATATGAGCCACGAAATCCGGACCCCTATCAATGTCATGCTGGGCATGAACGAAGTGATTATTCGGGAAAGGGGCTCGGAGCGCGTCAGGGACTACAGCCTGAATATCCAAAACGCGGGCAAAACCCTTCTGGCTCTTATCGACAATATTCTGGACATGTCAAAAATCGAATCGGGGAAGCTGGAGATTGTATCGGAAAATTACCAGACGGCGGATTTAATTGATGATCTTGCCATGATTGGAATGGAACGGGTTGGCCGGCACGGTATTGGGTTTAAGGTTCAGGCTGACGAAAGCTTGCCCTGCGGGCTGACCGGTGATTTTTTACATATCAAACAGGTGGTTGTCAATTTTTTAAGCAATGCGGCAAAGTATACGGAGCAGGGAGGTGTTACACTTTCCTTCGCCCAAAAGCCGGGAAAGGCTCAGGATGAAATACTGCTCTGCGTATCGGTTTCCGATACGGGGATCGGTATCAAAGAGGAAAACATCCCCCTGCTGTTTGATGCGTTCAGCCGGGTGAGTCTCCCCGCCCACCGGAACATTGAAGGCACCGGCCTGGGTCTTGCCATAGCGAAAAATTTCACCGATCTGATGCAGGGGCGTATTGATGTAACAAGCCGCTTGGGCCACGGCAGCGTCTTTTCCGTGGAGATTCCGCAAAAGGTTCACAATAAAATGCCGCTCCACAAGCGGACGATAATGGCAAAAGAGGAAGCGGCAGGGGAAGGCAGCTTTATTGCTCCCGACGGCAATGTCCTTGTGGTGGACGACAGCGAGGAAAACCTGCTGGTCGTAAAATCCCTGCTTTCCCGGACACTGCTGCGGGTGGATACGGCCATAAGCGGAAAGGAATGTATCAAGGCGGTTACGAAAAAACGCTATCATGTTATTCTAATGGATTATATGATGCCCGATATGGACGGTATCGACACCCTGCGCGCGTTGAAGGAAATCCCCGGCTTTGATACGCCGGTGGTGGCCCTGACCGCCAATGTTGTGGCCGGGGTAAAGCAAACCTTGCTGAATGCAGGGTTTATCAAATACTTATCCAAACCCATCATGTGGAAGGATTTGGAGGAAACGCTCATGGGGCTTCTTCCCGCAGATCTGATAACAGTCAATAACCGGTGCGCACAGAATCTGATCCCCCTGAGATCGAGAATAAGCTCGCGCGGGATGCGGCTGTTTACGGCATAGACCTGGCGGAGGGTTTGGGCTATTTGAGCGGCGATATGCTCCAGCACAAAAATCTAGCGGTGTTTTTTGTGGATAGTTACGACAAGAGCAGGCGGGAAGCGGCGAAAGCTGAGGCACAAAAAGACTGGCAGAGCCTGAAATTTACGGTTCATTCCCTCAAAAGCAAAGCAAGAGCCGTGGGAGCCGTCAATCTTTCCGATACTGCCGCCAAGGTGGAAAAGCAGTGTATGGAGGAAAACGATGCGTATCTAGAACTTACGATGCCCGTTCTGTACTATGAATGGAGCCGGGCGCAGGAAGGTTTAAAACAGTTTGTTGCAGAGCTTGATGAGCTTCCGGCCGGGCAGGTTGAAACAGAAAATACCGGTATCAGTATGGATGAGCTGCTGATACTGCTTAAACACAACCGGCAGCCGGACGCTCTTGCGGCGCTTGAACGCATGATTGCTTTGTCCCACAGGACGGATACCATAGAACGCCTGCGAGAAATTTGGCAAAAGGTTGACGAGATAGAATTTCGGGAAGCGGAGCGCCTCCTGATTGGCATGGGAGGTGACGCAGTTGGAAGATAAAAACACGATTTTGATTGTGGACGACGATCCGGCGCTTCTTAAAATGGCGGGAGAAATCCTGCGGGGTAATTATGCGGTAAGCTGTGTGAAATCAGGGTGTGAAGCGGTTGCCCTGCTGCAGACGGACTATATGCCCGACATCATCCTGCTGGACATCGATATGCCGGAGCTGAACGGCTTTGACACGCTGACCGCGCTGCGGGAAATAGAGGATGCGCAGGATATTCCCATTCTGTTTCTCACGGGGGTGACCAAACCAGAAGCGGAACTGAAGGGGCTGTCCTGCGGCGCGGTGGACTACATTACCAAACCGTTTATCAAGGAAATCCTGCTGGCGCGGCTGAAGGTACATCTGGAAAACGGCAAGCGGCTCCGTCAGCTTAGTATGATGGAGAAAAACAGGCAGGAAATCAGGATTGATGAGGAAAAATTCGAACAGACATCAGCCGGTTTAAGCGACACCGAGAAGAAAGTATTGCGGCTGATTGTGCTGGGCTACACCAATCAGGAAATAGGCGATGCGCTTCACTATTCCTATAATTATGTAAAAAAAAGTCGTCGCGACGATCTATGAGAAAAAGTACGTCAGCAAAAGAAGTGAATTGAAAAACTATTTTTATAACCGCATTTCAGACCAAAGCCGGGGGAGTTCAAAGCCTCCGGCTTTTTTTGTCGTACGCCCATTCCGCAAAAGAGGTAACTTTTAGGGTGTACCTGCCGGTTTCAGAAAATGTTATTTTGAACACAAGCGAAATGGAAAGGGGCAATTTGTATGATTTGGCCAATCCGGGGGCCTGCTCCCGGTGTTTATTATGCGAATGCCCGGTTGAAGCAGGTGGTATCCGACGAGGTGAGCGGCGACCTTCGGATACGGGCGGTTTTCGATGAACGGGAGGAACGGGAGCTTGTCTACGAAGGCATGTATTACAGCCAGCTTGATGAAAGCAGTGTAGGGCTTGAGATTACCCTTGCCGCCGAAATCACGCCGGCGCAGCTCTTAGAGCCGGAGTACAGACAGGCGGCGGCCCGGCTCTATGACGAGTGCGGGGCGGACGATGCCTTTCTGAGGGATATGCACAGACGGGGAAGCCGGTTATTTATCCACCACGGACAAGGGCGGGTATCTTGTTCTGGCAAAGCGTCTGATATGGGGAAAACAAGCTCTATCAGGTGGAGCGATTGATTGAAATTTCCGCCGCTGAGGTATTTCAGCTGGCGCCAAAATAAGAAAGAGTTGGAGGAAAAACAGATGAACCAAGGAACAAGGAAACGGATTTTGCGTTTGATGCTGGCGTTGATGCTCGTAATATCCTTTATTGGCGGAACACAGGCATTTGCGGCTGCAAGTTCATCTACCCTTGTACCGGTACGGCAATCTTTTTTTAGCAGTCCGCGGGGCATAGCGGTAGACAGTACGGGGAATATATATGTCGCCGATACCTCTAACAACCGGATTCAAAAATTCAATTCTACAGGCACTCTTCTTGCGACATGGGGGACCGCCGGCAGCGGTCAGGGCCAGTTCAGCAATCCGTCCGGCATAGCTGTGGACAGCACGGGCAACGTATATGTTGCCGATACCTCTAACAACCGGATTCAAATATTCAGTTCGACAGGCACTTACCTTACACGATGGGGGGCATACGGAAGCGGCGACGGCTGGCTTTCAGCACCTTCTGGCGTAGCTGTGGACAGCGAGGGGAATGTATATGTCGCCGATACCGCTAACAACCGGATTCAAAAATTCCGTATTACAGGTGCTTACCTTACACAATGGGGAACCACCGGAAGCGGCGACGGCCAGTTTTCAGCGCCTTCTGGCGTAGCAGTGGACAGCACGGGGAACGTATATGTTACCGATTCCTCTAATCGCCGGGTTCAAAAATTCAGTTCCACGGGTACATACGTTACACAGTGGGGGACTGCCGGAAACGGGAACGGTCAGTTTAGCAATCCGTCCGGCATAGCTGTGGACAGCACGGGGAACGTATATGTCGCCGATGCCCTCCCTAACAATCTGATTCAAAAATTCAGTTCGACAGGAACTTACCTTACACAATGGGGGACCACCGGAAGCGGTGACGGCAAGTTTAACACTCCGGTCAGCATCGCTGTGGACAGCGCAGGGAACGTATATGTCGCCGACTGTGGTAATAACCGGATACAGAAATTCAATTCCACGGGAGCTTTTCTGGCAAGCTGGCAAACCACCGGAAGCGGCGACGGCCAGTTTAATTCTCCATTCGGCGTAGCTGTGGACAGCGGGGGGAATATATATGTCGCCGATACCAATAACCATCGGATACAAAAATTCGATTCAGCCGGCGCCTTTGTTACCAAGTGGGGGAGCAACGGAGGCGGCTCCGGTCAGTTTAACTCTCCGGCCGGCATTGCTGTGGACAGCGGGGGAAATATATATGTCGTCGATACCTTTAACTTTCGGATACAAAAATTCGATTCAGCCGGCGCTTTTGTTACAAAGTGGGGGAGCAACGGAAGCGGCGCCGGTCAGTTTAACTCTCCGGCCGGCATAGCTGTGGACAGCGGGGGGAATATATATGTCGCCGATGCCGGTAACAGCCGGATACAAAAATTCAGTCCGGCCGGTGGCTTCGTTGCAAGCTGGGGAGTCGTCGGAAGCGGCGACGGCCAGTTTGGCATGCCGTTTGGCGTAGCTGTGGACAGCCTGGGGAATATATATGTCGCCGATACCTATAATCACCGGATACAAAAATTGGATTCTACCGGCGCATTTGTTACAAAGTGGGGGAGCGGCGGAAGCGGCGACGGTCAGTTTGACACTCCGGTCGGCATCGCTGTGGACAGCGGGGGGAATATATATGTCGCCGATACCTATAACCATCGGGTACAAAAATTCGATTCAGCCGGCACTTTTGTTACAAAGTGGGGGAGCGGAGGAAACGGCGACGGCCAGTTTAACAGGCCGTGCGGCATGGCTGCAGACAGCTGGGGGAAAGTATATGTCGCTGATACCGATAACCACCGGATTCAAGTGACAACCAGCGATGCAGCACCTGAGGCTCCAAGCATTACCACCCATCCAAGCGACCAGACTGTAACGGCAGGACAGACGGCTACCTTCACAGTCACGGCATCCGGCACGGCACCTCTTTCCTATCAATGGAAAAATGATGGGGTTGATATTATCGGAGCTGCTTCCAGCACTTTGACAATCACGAATGCCCAGGCATCGGATGCAGGAAGCTACACCTGTTATGTGAGCAATGGGGCGGGGAATATAACTAGTAATGCCGCGACTTTGACGGTCAATCCGGCTCCCGTGGCACCAGCCATTACCATCGCCACACAGCCAGCTGCTTTGACCAACGTCACCGAAAGCAGTATCAGCGGAAGCCTGACGGTTGCGGCGGCGGTGTCCCCAAGCGGTACGCCGGCTTATGAGTGGTTCTCCTGTGATGATACGAGCCATACAAATCCGGTTACCACAGGCGTAACGGCAAATACCTTTACCATTCCCACCACCCTCACAGCAGGAAGCTATTATTACTACTGCGAGGTAAGAGCCGCAGGCGCAACTCCGGTCAATTCCAATGTGGCAACAGTAGTAGTGAATTCAGCTCCATCCGGTACGGCACCTGCCGTGATCAGCATAAACCTCATTAGCCTTGACCTGGGCGGAACCAACACCGCCACCATTCAGGTAAAACTTGGACAAAGCGGCGGCAATCCAAACGTGCTTGCAGGAAAAGCGACCGTAACGACAACCGGCGGCGCGATTTCTGTGACACCTGCCACGCCCGCAGATCTGACCGCAGACGGCAGCATTACCGTTACCGGCATAAGCACAGGCACGGCTACGGTTTCCATCGGCTTTTCCGGCGGGGATGTTGCTTTTGGCGACACCAAATACGATCGGATAATTACAGTCAACGTGACGGACAGCAGCATTTCACCGCCAAGCGATGCGAAGGACGTGACCGGCGTCGCCACGCCCGGCGGAGCTTCCATTAGCGGGGCGGCAATTACGGCAACGGTGGCAAACGGCGTAACCAGCCAAGCGATCGCTCTTTCCGTGAGCGCAAACGCAAGCTGGAAGCTGTACAGCGATGCCGCCTGCCTAAACGAGATCATCGACAAGACCATGGTGCTTTCCGTAGGCCCGAACGCCGCTTACGTTCAAGTAACCGCTGAAAACGGCACCACAAAGGTATATACCCTCACCATCACGCGGCAGGACAGAGCCATAGCGTCCCTGGCGGCAGACATCAACGCTGTCAGCGGGCTCATAGCCGACGTAAGCGGCAGCACGGTGACGGTCACGGGCACGGCGATGGTCACTACAACGAGTGGCGCCGCCCTGACGCTTGAGATTCCATCGGACGTCAAGGTGCTGTGCTCTATATGTCAGGAACGTCGGTTTACCGCGGCAGTGTTCTTGATCCCGGCAAAATTATGTATCATACCAGCGGCGTCTTTGCTGGCGTCAGTATCGACGTGGCGGTCACACAGGCACAGCCGGGCATGAGCACCGGGTTGACGGCGACGGGGCACAATCTGTCCGCAGGGGACAGCGTCGCGTCGGTGTGGGCGATACAGAACGGCGTAAGCGGTGTCAAAATCTCTTACTATTCAGCGAAGGATACAACGAACGCAGTAGAGACATGGTTCCTTACGGTTCCGGGCGTGACGGTTGCCACAACCACAACATACACCGTTACTTCAAGCCCGCTGACCGGAGGCACGATCACAGCCAGCCCGACCAGCGCAACATCCGGTTCGGCAATCAGCCTGACCATAACGCCAAACGCAGGGATGCGGCTGCAAGCGGGAAGCTTGAAGTATAATGACGGAACAACGGATCACCCAATCAGCGGAACGGGCTTCACCATGCCGGCGGCTAACGTCACTGTATCGGCGGTGTTTGAAGCGGTACCTAATAACGGAGGGAGCAGAGGAGGTTCATCGGGCGGCGGAAGCGCAGCAAGCGGAGGAACTACCGTTACCGGCAGTGTCATAAACGGTGCTACGGGTGCGAATGTTTCCAATATCACGGCAACTGTAACCACGGACAGCAGCGGCAATGAAACGGTTTCCATACCGGCAGCGCAGCTGGCAATCTTTAAACAATCTGACGGCAGCACCAGCCAGTTCAGTGATATCTCCAAATTGACGATTACAACAGCAGCCGGTTCTCCCATAACAATATCTAGTGACGGAACAATCCAAGTACCAAACCTGGCCAAAGGAACAGATAACGTATTCAAAATGACTTACGATTTAGGCAACGGGCAGACCATTACGATCGGAACCATAGACATTAAAACCGACAGCAGCGGCAATGTGAGCCTTACAATCTCGTTAATTGACCCCTATGGCATCATTACTGAGGCAGCCACAGGAAAAGCCCTGCAGGGAGTAAATGTAACCTTGTATTACGCCAATACCGAGCGGAATAAAGCAGCAGGCAAAACCCCGGACACAGTAGTTGATCTTCCAGGTATAGACGGATTCAAGCCCAATAATAATAAAAATCCCCAAGTCAGTGATGTCAGCGGTTCGTATGGCTTCATGGTATTTCCCGTATCCGACTACTATATTGTGGCAGCAAAAGACGGTTATGAACAATATAAGAGTCCGACAATCTCTGTAGAAAAAGATATCGTAAAATGGGACTTCAAGATGAATCAAGCAATTACAGGAGTAAAAAGACTCTCCGGTCTGACCCGGATTGATACGGCGCTGGAAATAGCCAAAGCCGGCTACACAGGCAAAGTTGCTAATGTCATCTTAGCCACAGCGGATAGTTATCCGGATGCCTTAGCCGGAAGTGTCCTGGCTTATAAGCTGAATGCGCCAATCCTGCTTGTTGACAGCACGAATGACGGTCAGGAAAAAGTATTGGACTACATGAAATCAAATATGGATTCAGCAGGAACCGTTTATATCCTGGGAGGTACCGGTGCCGTCAGCAGTGCTGTGGAAGCCAAAGTAACAGCAAGCGGTTTCAACCATATAGCCAGACTGGGTGGAGCGGACCGTTATGAAACTTCTGTTAAAATAGCCGGCCAATTGGCTATCAAAACAGGAACACCAATCGTCCTGGTCAGCGGAGAAAACTATCCTGATGCTTTATCTATTAGCAGCAGTGCGGCAGTAATGGAGAGTCCCATCTTATTGGTTCAAAAAGATGGACTCAGTGACGCGGTCAAGCAAGAAATTGCCGCAATCAACCCGGCGAAAGTATTCATTATCGGCTCGCAAGGGGTCATAAGTACGACCGTCGAAAACCAGACAGCCCAGATAACAGGTTTAGCGCAAACGAATATTGTAAGGATCGGAGGAGCCGATCGCTATGAAACCTCACTGGCGGCAGCCAAGTACTTCGACTTAGCCGGGCAAAATGTCTGTATCGCCACCGGCAACGACTTCCCGGATGCCCTGGCAGGAAGTGTCTATGCGGCAAATTACAATGCCGTGATTATTCTGGTAGACAAAACGCTATCAGATAATGAAACCGCATACTTGAAAAATAGAAAACTGCCGGGAGCAACCATACTTGGCGGAGAAGGTGCTGTAAGTCAAAATGTCCAACAGCAGATCTCTGAGTTGATGAAACGGTAAAAGAGCAGAAAGCGGTGAAGCGAAGATAATGAAAAGGATGCTAAGAATGCCGGTCAGCATTATTGTACTCATACTGGTCTTTTCCCTGATCGGCTGCGGCAACAGTAAAAATGCAGCAAATACGGAGGCCAATAAGACAGCTAACACGTCTTCTCAGACAACGGAGCAAAGTAAATTAAACAGTCCATCCGTGACCTATTTGACGTATACCAATGCCCGGTTTGGTTTTTCTCTGTCCTATCCGGATATCTATACCGTAAAAACGGAAAGCGACAACGGCGATGGGATCACGATGAAGAACGAGGATAAACGATATACCCTGAAGATCTGGGGTGCAAACAATGTGAGCAATGATAACGGTGCTAAGCTTTTGGCAGCGGCTAAAAAAAGAGTTAGTCATATCGTCAGTGAGTCTGCCGACGATAAAACGTATCAAATTGAATATAGCGGCGGTGATGAAAACCCCATCATTTTTGATGAAATCGGCTGTACTGTCGGCGATCAGGTATGTGGGTTCATCATATCCTATCCGGAAAACGAAAAAGAGAGTTTTAAAGATATCGTCACCAAAATGAGCACTGAATTAACGAAGAACGCGACAGCAAAAACAAGCGCAACTGATAATTCCAGTTTGACACTCACGACAAGCGCAGGAAAAACGGTTGCCATAACCCTGGACGAAAATACGACCACCGGGTACAGCTGGCACTATGTGATCGGGAATACGGATTTGATCAAGTTTGACTCGCAGAATACCGCAGATTCGGATAGCAGTGCAGCCAGCGGTGTACCCGGCCGTGTCGGTGCCGGCAGCGAACATACGTGGAATTTTAAAGGGTTGAAAGCCGGTACGACAAAAATCACCTTCAAGTATTATCGCGGTTGGGAAACTGAGAAAGCAACCGTCAATACGGTTGAATATACGGTCAAAATTACGGAATAACATTACGGTGACAGGAGCATAAAAAATAGATGAATTGCTTCTCTGAAATATCAGAAGCCGGGCAGAAAAATTAAGGAGGAAGAAAATGAAAAAATTGAGTAGGATGACTAAGTTTATGACGATGAGCCTTATCGTGATACTGACCCTCGCGGTTGCGCTCTGCGGCTGTGGCAGTGAAAATACCACAACAACGCAAACGACAGATTCGAATTCACCGAAGGATTTGATTATTGGAAAATGGACCTTGTCAGGGGATACCCTTGAATTTAACAAAAACGGGGAAGCGACGGCTACGGAAAACGGAGAAACAAAAAAGTTTACATATAAACTAACGACCATTGACGGAAGTTCGGATTCAATGAAGGTAACCTTAACGGACAGCGACAAAAGCAGCAGCACGGAAACCGCTGTTTTTAAAGACAAAGATACGATGGCCCTGGGAGACTCAACCTTTAAACGCGCAAATTCAAGCAGTGCGAGCAATTCAGGCAATACAAGCAATTCAAATACAGCTAAATCCAATAACGGCAATAATTCAAAAACCTTTGATGATTCCGGTTATTATGCAACTTTCCAATATCCCGCCGCGTGGAAAATAACCCCGACGAATAACAATACTGTTCAGCTGGTCAGCGCAACGAATGCAACCTATTTCATCCGCTGCGAAAAAAAATACCTGCAGGATTCACTTAATAAAGGCCTCGACTACGCGGGTGCGACCAAGGATTTTATTTACAGCTATATAGACAATCTGGAAAACAATGCAAACGATGAAATAACGAATTATACGGATAGTAACGCTACCTCGAGTAGTGGAGCTGTGACGCGGGAGGCGCTGTTCAACTGCAGGACCAGTTCCGGTTACTTTAAGGTCAAAATGGAGGTCACAGCAGTGAGCGGGTATCTTCTTGTCACCCAGGTTTGGGCCGGTGAAAAGGGATTTGACGCCGCTGTTAAGGAATTCGAAAGCATAGCGGATACGATTGCCATTAAATAGTTCATGTTTTTGGGATAGACATGAAATACGGAAAAATTAAAGAAAGGAGGAATAGTTCGGATGTTAATGGTATTGTTTCCTATTTATATTATTCTTTTAGCTCTTGGAGCCAAGGCAACCTGGAATTTTGTTAAAAATATTATTCCTACTTCAATAGGTGATGAACTTGGGTTTGTCATTATAATTGTAGTTTTTGGGGTGATCTTTTTAGTTGCAGGTCCAATTGTGGGTATAGTGACTGCAGTGAAATATCTGATGACTTATTTTGGTTCCAAGACCTCCAACAGCTCTAACACGAAATAATAATGGATGGAATCAGATAAAAATATAGTCAAAGAGGTATGGAAATGAACTCTGAAAACTGCAACATAGAGCTTCAGGAGGATGTGGCATTTTGTCAAAAGCTGACGGAACGCATTGCTCAAGGTTATATACTGCAAACTTAACTCGCTGTATGCACAGATGAAGTGTGACTAATTGTGCCTGCTAGCAGCATAGCAAATAAAGATATTTTGAAGACTAGGAGATTGGTTTATGAAAAGATATGTATCAACTGTTTTAATGTGCTTGATTCTCTTGTTAACATGCTTTGTAACGTTGACCGGATGCGGATCGGATAGTCCGGCAGCCGATTCGAAGACAGCGGAGGCTGACAAGAAAGTGGAGACAAAGAAGAATCCAAAGGAGCTGATTGTTGGGAAATGGAGCACAGATGGGGGTTCTATAGAGTTCAACAGCAAGGGAGAAGCTATTGTTACGGAAAGCGGAGAGCGGAGTCAGTTTACATATAAAGTGACCTCGGAAGGCAAGAATGGCGGTAAAGATTCGATAAAGGTTAGCCTCACGGACAGTGACAAACAAAGCAGTTCGGAAACGATAATATTTCAGGATGATAATACGATAGAAATCGGTGATACAAAATTTAAGCGCGCAGGTACAGTGAATGCAAATACAAATGCGGAAGCTGGTAAGGGTAAATCTGTGTCCAGTTCAAACGAAGCCATCACCATAGTTAAAAAGCTTTTGGGGAGTGAGAACAACAAATATATTTATGAGCTTGACCATGAAGATCAAGTGATTCCCGACGGTAAGGGAAATTATAATGCCAATCGTGACAATGGCAGAGTATCGAACGGAATAGATTGCTATATTATTCGCGTATATACCGAAAAGAAACAAGGCGACAGTATATCTCAAGATAATATTGGCTGGTATTTCGTCAGTAAAAGCACAGGCAAGGTATATGAAATGAAAGATCCGTATGAGCAAAAACTGAAGATGTTAAACTAAGGAAATGGGCGATGGTTAATATGGATGATTTTTCAATTGTGTTTATAGTGGGGTTGCTGACTTTTATCGCTGGAATATTCTCATTGAAAAGGGAAAATAGATTATTTGGAGATTCGGTAAATACAACTGCCAAAGTGGTCGCATATTATGAGTACACAGATTATCCTAACACTATTACGATGTATACGATGGCTGTTGAATACTATCATTCAGATGGAAGATTAATTCAGGCAAGAGAACAAAGCAGCTCCAATCGCCAAAAATATCCGGTTGGAACTGAGCTTAAGATTGCTTATAGTAAAGAAAAACCTGATTTGTTTATTCTAAGTGGCGACAATTCCAGAAAGATAATTATGGTTGGTATGATTATCGTAGGGCTGGCAATGATGACTGCAATTGGAGTTGTGGCATTGAATAGTTAATGGGGAGGACGATAAGTCGGGTGATATCTTTCACACCTGCTGGCGTCTGATGTTGGGATGATGAGTATCTCACCGCTTTATGCAAGAGCGCCAATGTGCTCAATGACGAGTACCTCTCCACCATGACCGGTATGTCAGTCACGGAATTAGCAATCTTTTCGCCAGAGTTTGAGGCCTTGCCCGGCGGTTCCGTCATCCAGGCTTTCTCAAATAAGTCTACCAGCAATGGGCAGCTCTGGGCCTCTCTGCATACAACAGCTTTAGAATATAGCAATATCAGGTTCCTCTTTGAGACCCCGGGCCTGCGACTCATCACCAACGCTGATGGTGATGTCATTGGTGTTGTCGCTTCTCAGAACGGCAGCGAGGTCAACATCAAGGCCAAGAAGGGAGTTGTCCTAGCCACAGGCGGTTATGAGTACAACCGGCTGATGATAGAGAATTCTTATCCCGGATGGCCGGTTTTCAGCCGTGGAACCCCATATAATACCGGCGACGGCATCCTCATGGCGCAGAAGGTGGGCGCAGGGCTCTGGCACATGAACGCCTCTGACTCAGGATCAGGCGCTGCACTCTGTCCCGGACTGAACTTCGGCCATGGTGCCTATGATTCTGACCTTGTTCCAGCAAATATGTCTTTGAACAGCCCCAGCGCGACCAGAAATCATTTCTTCTTCGTCGACAAACATGGTAAGCGCTTCATGCCCGAAGACAGACCTGATGGGCACGGCTATGGCCGTCGCGAGTACCTGTTCTTCTATGACGGTGTCGCCTGCGAGTGGCCACGTCTTCCTTATTGGGACATCTTGGATGATACCGAGGCAAAGAAAGGCCCGGTCTGCTCAGGAAAAGCGCAAGACCGCATGTTCACCTGGTTTACCGCTCACAGTAACTACACCTGGAGCAGCGATAATTCCGCCGAGGTTGCTAAAGGTTGGATCTTCAAGGGCGATACTATCGAAGATCTCGCCGCCAAGCTTAATATCGAACTTGGTGTTTTGGCCGAGACCCTGGCGACCTACAATGGCTATGCCACTACGGGCGTTGATGCCGAGTTCGGCCGCAGGGGCGATACCCTTGTGGCGCTGGAGGGTCCCTTCTATGCGATAGCAGTGTACCCCAACCAGTACAACACGCAGAGCGGACCGAAGCGTAACACCAATGCGCAGACCCTTGATGCCTTTGATAACCCCATTCCTCGACTCTACAATGTTGGTGAGTGCGGCGCTGGCTACGGTTGGGTCTACAACGGTGGTTGGAACAATGCCGAGGCGATGGTCACCGGTAAATAGGCTGGTGACCATGTTGTGACATTGTCGGCCTGGGACGCCTAGAAAACCGAGAGGTTCATCGGTAAGCTAAGGTCTTCCCGCTTCAAGTGGGAAGATCTTTCCGCTATGTTTATCGGAACAACAGTATCAGAGCGCGCTGCGGAAATCAACCAGATCAACCAACAGACCGGAGACCGGGAAAATTCTCCTTACCAATGCTGCCGAGATCGGGCGGCGGCTGAAGGAAGCCAAGGATTTGGTTCCATATGGAGCATGGGGCCAATGGCTGCAGGAATCGGTCCGGTATTCCAAGAGTACCCCGGCTAACCAGATGCATTTTTATGAGGAATATGGGTCCAGCCTGTCAGCCGCTTCTGCCGGCGAAAGCTTGCCAGATTTCCAACCGGTTGGAAATCTGACTTACACCCAAGCCTCGATCCTTCTGGATGTCCAGGAAGAAGAGCGGGAACAATTCATGGCTAATTCCAGTCGGTGAGTGTGGAACCGGTGATTTCAGGATATGCGTTTTCCAAGGCATCGCGCTTACGCTCAAGTTATTTGAAGATAAAGAGTCCGAGTTATATGGGACGAAGAGCAAGAAAAATGGTTCTTCTCGATTGTTGACGTTATTGAGGTCTTAACAGGAACTGATCGTCCACGTTAATATTGGAGTGATTGAAATCCAAACTTAATTCTGAAGGAAGTCAGTTGTCCGAATCTATCGGACAACTGAAAATGAAGTCAACTGACGGGAGTTAAAGTAAACATTGATGAAATATTAAAGACGTGAGAGCTTACGAAGCTTTCACGTCTTTTTCTTTGGCCATTTTAGACTGAAATATTAATCTAGATATTCTTAAAGCAAATGTCCGCCAGACACTTCAATGTCCTGGGCTGTAACCCAGCCGAAATCATCGGACAATAGGTTCACAATGACCTTCGCAAGATCTTCGGGTTGGCCGATTCTGCCAAATACAGATTGCTCTGCCAGCGGCTGGATGAATTCAGGATGTTTATCGAATACTCCATCGCCAAAATTGCTGTGCGTAGGACCGGGAGAAACTGCGTTGACCCGAATTTTGCGCGGTGCAAGTTCTTTGGCGACGTAGCGAGTCCAAGATGACAACGCTGCTTTTAACGAGCCGTAGGCGGAGTACCCAGGAAATGATTGGTTCTTGGATGTACTCGTGGTATTTACGATGGCTCCGGCATCATCCATGAATCGGACGAGGTGTTGTGTTAAAAAAACGGGTCCTTTGAAGTTCGTATTAAGAATCTTGTCGAAGTACTCTTCACTCATCTCAATGAACATCATTGGCCCACCAACACCGCCATTATTGACTAAGTAATCAAAAGTCGTTCTATTCCAAATTTCTTTGAGGCTCTTTTTCACTTCTAGAACGAAATCTTCGAATGTTGATCTTTGAGTCAGATCCAACTTCAGTGCTACAGCTCGAACTCCTTTGTTCTTCTCAATTTCCTTAACGACAGCTTCTGCTCTATCCTTATAGGAATTGTATGTGAGAATGACGTTAATTCCGCGCTTGCCAAGCTCAAGCGCGGTTGCTTTTCCAATGCCATTACTTCCACCTGTTACGATTGCAATTTTCATAAGATCCTCCTTTTTTGTTGTTCGATCTGGATTCTATTCTAGTTGTTTCTGCTGAAATAACCTAGATCCAATGGTGCCTTTTGATTGCCTAAAACCACCAATGATGCTTTCGAAACACCCGGATTATCCCCTGTTTTTATCATAAAAAGAGCCTAGAAATGCCGAATGGTTTCAAAATTGTGTTGGGGAATAGGAAGTCATGTGATAGAATATGTGTATGAATAAAGTTTTAGATGAAATTATCGATCTAATGAAAAGAGCAGGCACTCGACCAATCGAAACCGGAGTACCGGGGCTAAGCATGATTAAGGGAGACATTCCCACACATCAACTCGCAGCGCTCTACAAGCCGATGATTGGTTTTACGGTTCAAGGAACAAAGATTCTTTCAATTGGGGAACGTAGCACTGCCCTGGAAGGGCCTTCATATTACGTGTTACCGGTACATGTTCCCGCAACGGCGAGTGTACATCCAGACCGTGATGGCCGTCCTTACATGTCCCTCGGTCTTGAGTTAAATCAGAATGTTCTTCAGAGTTTATTAAGAGATCTTCCTGGAGATCTAATGCCAACTGCTTCTGAACATTTCGCAGCTTGTGAAATAGACATTGAATTCATGGAGGTATGGTTGCGCTTATTGCGATTAACGAAAACACCAAGAGATATTCCAGCTCTTGCACCAGCTTATGAACGCGAAATCCTTTATCGCGTTCTGATGGGACCACAAGGATGGTATCTGAGGCAACTTGGCTTGCGAGAAAGTAATTTCTCTAAGATTTCTCAGACTGTAAAATGGCTTCGCGATAACTATACGAAGCCAATAGACATCGGTGAGATCGCATCAAAATCTGGTATGGCTATAAATACCTTTCACCGTCAGTTTAAACGGGCAACGGGTTTAAGCCCGATTCAATTTCAAAAGCAATTAAGGCTTTTGGAGGCTAGAAACCTCATTGCATTTGAGGGCTATGCAGTAGCCAGTGCCGCATATCAAGTTGGTTATCAGAGTCCTTCACAGTTTAATCGAGAGTACTCCCGCTTCTTCGGTTCATCTCCAGCTCGGGACACTGAGAAACTAAGACGAATCGAAAGCGCGAGGGATTAGCCAGTCGCTTCTATCAAGCAGTGGAATCAATAAAGAGAATAACTGTTGGATATGCACGATGGCATAATTTAAAATGTTCCCGGACTAGTCATTTGTTTCAAAACAGGTATAAGAGTGAAGCAATTGAAGATGATACATATTTCCTAACCGTATTGTGACAAGTGCATTGTTCCTAAAGAAATAAAAATAATAGAAATCATTGCGTACAATTTACTTAAATTGTAAAGCAAAAAGAAGGCGCCGAATAAAAATGGCATACACAGGCGACTGTTTCAGAAATATATCTACTGCCAAGGCCCAACCAGGCTCTATTGGCATCTTTTTTGTACCCTCAAGGCATACAGAAGTAGTTTGTCTTCTGGAAAAAGATAAATAGAGTTAGGTAATGATAAGGAGAATGAGAAATGATATCAAGAACATGGCATGGAATTGTTCCAATAGAAATGAGGGATGCATTTGAAAAATATGAATATGAGACAGGTGTAAAAGATACTCTGGCAATTTTGGGAAACAGAGGAGCCTTTTTAAAAATTATAGAACAAGAAGGATATGCTCATTTCTTTTTATGTACGAAATGGGATTCGATGGAGAGTGTCATAGCATATGCAGGGAGTAATCCAACAATTGCTGTGACATATCCTGAGGATGAACAATATGGTCTAATCTCAGATCCTATAGTAATTATTCAGGAAGTTCCAGATGACAGGAATCCTTTTGTTGAATAAGTATATTCCAATTTCATTAAAGATTTTCCACCAAGGGACTACCATCTTCATGCGGCATCTTTATTGACCGTTCAAGGCACGTTGAGGTATGTTGCTTGCTCGAGAGGGTGATATAAAGACAGGAGGGTCTGAACGATGAACACAGAACTTTTCACCGGTAAGGCGGAAGCTTATGCCAAGGCACGGCCTGGGTATCCTGATGCCGCGATGGATTACATCTGCACACTAGTGCCTCCCAAAGCGGTGCTTGCCGATATCGGCGCAGGAACAGGGAAATTCACAATGTTGCTTGCAAAGCGTGGATATCCCGTTTTTGCGGTTGAACCTAACGCGGATATGCAGGAACAACTCTCCTTGACGCTTTTGCCATACTCGAATGTCAAGCTTATTGTTGGCTCGGCAGAAGCCACCACCTTGCCCGATCACAGCGTGGATATCATTACTTGTGCGCAGGCACTCCACTGGTTCAACCCAGATTCGTTTAGGGCGGAGTGCTTTCGGATTGGCAAACCCGGATGTCTCGTAATTACAGTGTATAACAACACACCAGGTGGCAGTAGCATAACGCACAGCAAGCAATCAACCGATGCGTTTTATAAAAGTCCGACTGTGAGGGAATTTCCAAATCCCATATTTTACATGCGGGAAAGCTGGCTTGCATACATGACATCTCATTCACGCGACCCTTTGCCGTCTGACCCCGGATATGCTGCACATATTGATGAAATGAACGCCATATTTGATCGTGAAAATGTTGATGGTCTACTGCGCCGAGATGTTGTGACGAATGTGTATAGTGAAAGGTTAATGCTATAAGCTTTTAACTCCTGAATTCGGGGTAATTGATCCGCCATCAAGGGGAAACCAGAGGGGTACGACATCTTTTTTGACCACTCAAGGCACGTGGAAAGTATAGTGTAGAGAATATAATAATGATGGCGAAAAGTGGCAGGAAGGAGAAATGAGAAAGTCTGACCACAATAGTAGTGGTTTTGGAGCAAAAAATGGGCAAGAGGAGGTGTTATTTTGAAAAAAGCTATTATTATAGGAAATGGTTTCTCTTCTCAAATAATTGAGTATTACAAAAGTAAAAATCTTATGGCCGAACTAAAAAATCGTTTACCTGACGAATTGCAACGGGTAGAAAATTTCTTCTCCAAATTTCGGTTGCATAATAAGTTTGAAAATGTAGAGCCGGTGCAAGTTCTATATAGTCATGGAATCTATGAAGCTTTAGATGATGGCAGTTTAGAAGGGGTACAACCTTGGCCTACAGACTTGTATATAGAACCTAACATAGAGATGCATATTATCAATGCATTAAAAGAATATGGATTTACTCAGGCTGAAAGTGTCTGCCGAGAATATTTTTATGATGCTGGACTAGTTTATGAGATATATAAAAGTAATATTTCAGGTATTGAGTCACCTTTGAAAATTATTGATATGGCAAGAAAAATAAAAATAATTCCTGATTCTTTATATGAAAAGTTTTCATCTGAAATAAATATGATTTTATATAATAACGGCGATTTTCATTTGAAGTATAGTGATGATGAAAAACAATTTGATCATACAGATAAAATAAATAAAAAGAAACTGGAACGGTATTTTCGGAAATTTAAAACCATATATACAACAAATTATGATTTAATATTGGATGATATATTTCATAATAAAGTTAAGCATCTTCATGGTGGGTTTTGTTGTAAATCATTTAATCAAGTTGATTATTCATCATCAAATAAGTCTGAATACATAATAGTACTTGGCGTTAATGGAACACAAAAACTGGGCTTAATGAAACATAAAAAGAGTAATCAAACTCTATTTATGTCGTATTTGAATAAATTAGCCTCAGAAGATCTGGATGAACTTTATATTTTGGGATATAGTGGTGAGAATGATCAGCATATTAATGAAGCTATACGAAATAACCATTTAATTAAAAAAGTTATATATTATTGCGAGCCAGATAAAGTTAGTAATGCTTCATTCCATTATTTGGTTTCAACACGTTTTGTGGAACAGAAAAAGGAATGTAATTTAGAATCATGGAATGTAATTTGGGAAAAAATCAAATAACACGGTAAGGGAAATGTTCCTTTGGACGGACAGTTCAGGGAAATTTTTGTTAGGGGGCGTACTTTTTACTCAGAAATATGCAAATACACGAAATGCGCAGGCATGGTTTCAAAAAATACCTTGCTGCTAAGGGGATACCAGCTTCTGCAAGCATCTTATTTGTACCCTCGAGGCATGTTGAGACGTATGCTTGTTAGAGCGGAAATATCATGAAAAATTGAAGGAAGGAGTACTATGAATATCCGGACAATTGAAGTGAACGGTTTGAAATTGGCAGTGGTAAACAGCTCGGAAAAGCTCATTTCCGATGCACAGTCTGCTTTTGATTTTATGATGGCTGTTCAATACGAAACCGGAAGTAATCATCTGACGATGGAGAATAAAATTCCTCATGGCGGTAATCCGGTCCTTCGCTGGATGATGGACAACATCTATATAAAAATGGATCCGGCAGGCAATATTAAACGAACAAAGAGAACAGCACCGAACGTATTGACGGTGCTGTTGCTTTAATTATGGCTTTAGACCGGGCTATAAGGCATAGGGGTAATAGTTTAAGTGTTTATGATGGACGGGGAATATTAATTCTTTAACTGCTCTATATCTTTATATTTATCACAACTAATCACTCTCACATTATGAAACTAGTTAGATTTTAATTATGGATTATGTTCCTTCTTTAATGTAATAATAATCTAGATAATACACTTCTGAGAGGTCACCATGGAAAGAATGGTAACATTGTTATTCTACCCTATGTTTCTATTTTTTACATTTTGCTTAACATTAATTTTTATTCCAAAAAGAAAATATAAGGAATACCTTATATATGGGCTCATCGTTGGTGGATTAGGCGATGTTTTAGTTGTCGGTTTGGAGCAAAATATATTAGGAATTATGTGGTTTAAAAATCAGGGTATTTTTTATGTGTCGAAAATGATGGCACTATCGCCACCGAGCTGGACAGTTACTGTAATGCTATTCCTGTACTTTTTACCTTTAAAACGATCTTTTAGATTTACTTATATTTTTGCATGGGCCTGTATTAGCCTTGGATATGCCTATGTAGTCCGTAATGCCGGTCTATATGACTTTGTAAGTTGGCTATATCCCATACCAGAATTTTTCTTGTTTCTTTGTTGGTGGAGCTTTGCATCCTGGTTCTTCAGAAAGACAAGTCCATTAGCAAAAGATTAAACTTCCTGACAATAGGGAAGTAATGCATTATAGTTATTTTTTGATTAGACAACTATGGCAGACATTTCTGACATACCCCGCCGCCAGGGGGATACCAGAGGAATGCGGCATCTTTTTTGTATCCTCAAGGCACGTTGAAACGGTTGTGAAGTTGAAAAAACGATAAAACCTTGTTATATCAAAGGCTTAAGCCATTGAGTGTATAGATGACATTCAGTGGCTTTTGTATTTGGAACATATCGACTGGCTGAAAAAGCGAATCGACAAGTAAATAATGACGAATATGTGTTGCCGTTTGATATGTGAATCAGTCTTTGGAGGATTTCTTATGAACTGCCCAGATCAGAATCTGTGTCAAGAGATTATCTCTCATTTTGCTCCAATTCAAATGGGGGAAGTCGAAGCTAAAGATTTGCGGGTAGCAATAGAGTAGAAATGGAGGCACTCTGGGATGCAGAAGAAGAGGAAGTCATGAAAGCAGAAATTAGGATGTTGTAAATGGTAGAATTACCAAATTTTCGGTCGATTTTTCTTGTAATATACTTCCAATATAGGTACAATTGGTATAATAATGTTGTTGATATTGTTATTCTTGTGGGAGTTAAGAAAATGCCAACAGTGAATGAATTATTAGATAAAGCAAAAGATGAATTATCAAATCTATTACCCAGCGAAGTGTTCCTTGTACGTGATTTATTAAAGGGATATAAATGGAATAGGATTTCTCGCAGTGATCGATTGCTCCTTGGCACCTTATTTCTCAATTGTATCAAAACAGATGATATAGGGTTGTTCCGATTGAAAAGACATCGTCGGGACAGCAGAGATATGTGAAGGAGGAAGAGTAATGCTAATAGCACCTATTAGTGCCATTCCATCTTGGGAGGGATTTGAGTATCAAAGGCATATTGCTTTATACATAGCACTTAAGCACATTTTGGAAGAACTGGAATCAGATAATGAAGATGAAATTAGGCTATATAAATTAGGGATCGAGGGAGAAGAAGACTTTTCAATTATAAAAGGCGACAATTATATTAGTTTGCATCAAGTGAAGGAGGGTGCTATTAATTTAGATGATACTGATAAGGCTTGCTTTATCTTATCAGTAATGCAATATAATGCAGATTATGCATATTTTCACATCACCCCCAGTGCATCTATCACTTTAGATTTCATTGAAAAAACTAAAAAAGCTATAGACACTCTGCTGATCGAATTAAATAAAGAAGTTAAAACCAAAGAAGAATTTATTGAAGAGATAAAAGAACTGGAAATTTCACATGGAAAGAAAATAAAAAAAAGCGATGCATTGTATGAACAAACAGAAGCAAAATATATTGTGATTAACAAAATTACATCCATTTCTCCTAAGGGTTCTTTATACAAAATAGTAGATTTTGTTTGTGATGGTAATAAAGAAAAATCTAATGTTATTAAAGTAATTGGTGACGTGATTTTAGAATTGTCTGAGTATGAGAATAAATTGAGCGGTAAATGTGATTCAACTATCTGGGATGTTTATAATGAAAGATTTGATGATTCTAAAAGTGTTATTCAAAATTCGTGCGTAATTATTGAGAAGATTTTGAAAAAAACAAAACCTGAGGGTTGTATATTTTACGATGAAACTTACTACCAATTTGTTTATGGGCAATTAGTTTTGTTTTCAAAAGATGTAATTACCAATTCAAACACACGTAGTAAAAAGAATTCTTGCAAAGTAGAATTTTCTGAAATGTTTAATCTAATTACCAAAAATTTTAAAGCTGAAAGTAATACCACTGAATATCATTACTATGAATTGCTGCAAACTATAAAAGATGTATTTGAAAAATATCCTACTAGTAAACGGACTGATTGTGAAAATGATAATTGCACTACATGCACAACTGTAGAAGAGTGCAACTTACATCGTCAGATAAATGAGATTTGTAGCAAAAGCTATGATGATATAAAGGATTTTTTATATAAATTGCTTCTTAGAACACCCAAAAACAATTTGCCACGAGATACTGTGGTTAATAATTTGTTTATTGCATTATTAAAAAGAATAAAATGTTTGAAGTATTATGATACAAATGTAATTTTGGCTGAAAAGAATGAGAAATTTTATCGATTGACTTTGGATGAAAATGAGTACATCGAGGATTTTACAGAACAACTGTTAAGTGAATTAAATTTGCAGAATGCAGATAAATTCCTTATTTATGAGAGTGATGTACTAATTACTGATAGGCTGAATAAACCTGAGTTTACATATAATCAAAATAACTTTAATGTTATGGGAAAGAATGAACTGAATGAAATTAAAGATATTACATCCGATTCTATTGAACGACAAAAAACGAACTATAATAAATCTAAAGTTATGAGAATAATAAGTAAAGAAATGGCAGAAGAGGAGTTGATGAACAATGAATGAGCTAATTGATAAAATTTTTAAGTCATATAAATATATTCAAGTTGCAGATATAGGAGGAACTAATTTAGCATTTTATAAACACGAATGCGCAGAGATTGCTAACTACTTTCTCATATACACTATCGATTGTAGGGAATTTGAAGAGAACGAAGAACAAATAAAAAAAGCTTTAGAACAACTCGAAAAAGATTACTCGAAAAGTACTAATTTTGATAATCTTGCATTGAAACAAAAAATCATCGATTCATTTAATAACATAAAAGAAGCTAGTCAAATTGATAAAAATACTTCTGCAATTTATCTCTTATTATTCGATAATGTGGAAAATTTAAATAGCTACAGAAATACAGTGTATTCTATAGAGGAATCACCAAACTATTTTAAAAGATACGTTTTGCCCTATACGCAAAATCAGTTAAATCATTTAAATGATGCTCTGTCTCAATTTGGTAATAGATCAATAGATGATGCATTATGCCAAATTGTAGATAATGAAGATAGCTATTTTACATTAGTTGAAGGTAAAGATTTAGAAAGTACCTATGGTTTGGTAATTCGTATGTTTTCCAAACTTCCATTTTTACAATACAAATTTAAGACGGAACTGGCACCTGAACCTATAGAAAAAAGAGTAGAGGGTAATTTAAAAGCGGAACTAATTAAATATCATAACATTTTAAAAGATAATACTTTAAACATAGAAAATATTCTTTCATTAGAAGACGATTTAAAGGTTAAAAATGACGAGTTAGAGAAAGAAATTATAAAACTTTTGAAAGGAGTAAAATCGTGAGCTATAAAATTGAAAGTTTAAAAGTGCGCAACTTCAAGTGCTTTGACAATAAAAAATTCTATGAATTTTATTTTATACAGGATACAAATCCAACTATTTTATCAGGCCCTAATGGGTTTGGAAAAACAACTTTTTTTGATGCTATTGAGCTAATTTTTACTAAAAAAATTACGCGTTTGAATGCTGAAATTGAAGATGGACGAACAAATCTAGGTAAAAATATTTTATTAAATACATCAGACGAATGTGGATATTTGATACTAAGACTTATAAATACAAGATATGAAAAGTTAACTATTATTGCAGAGATAGACAACAGCCTTACAAAGTTAACTGTCGAGTCTTCAATTAAATTTACTTATATAGAAGGAACTATGGAGTCGACTAGTTTTGATGAATTCATAAATAATACGGTAAACTGGAAAAGCGATATTACGGAATTTGAAAATTTAAACTACATAAAAGAACACTTTAACATATATTATTATGTTTCTCAGGCTGAATCTGTTCATTTTCTTAAAAATACTATTTCTAATAGAAAAGACACCATGACAAAACTTCTTCAAACAGAAATGATACAAGGAAAGATAGATATAATAGAAAAAGATTTAATTGGTGCAACAAAAGCAAAAAAAGGTGTTGTAGTTAACGAAGAAATAACAGCTACAAAAAACGAATTAGATAGTAAAATTTTGAACTTGAAAAAAAAACTAGATGATGCCAGTGGAGAATATGAAGTAATCAATTATGCCCCGTTGTTAGTTTATCCGCAAAATACTGAAAAGAAAAAATGGGATATTGAAAATTTAGACTTGCAGAATATTACAGAGAAACAGTTAGTTGAATATTTTGCTGAGATAAATGGTATTGCAAAGTTATATCAAGATTTAGCGGACTATAAGAAGTATTTAAAAAACAAAGAAATACTGACTTTTTCTAATAGCAATGAAGCAATTTCAAACTATATTAAATTCTATGTATTTATTAAAGATAATAAATTTGATAGTCAACAAGTCGAAGATGAAATTATAAAATTGAATAGAACACTAGATGTTTATAAATATAGTGCTTTTTTTCGCAAAGAATTAGAGATTTCAAATTATAAAAAAGATGATGTGCTTCAATTGCAACAAATGGGAATTGTTTCTGAATCATTAAATATTAGTGAAGTAGATGATCTTGTTAATGAAATAAAAGCACTTAATTCTCAACTTGGAAATAATCAAAAGAAGATTAATGAACTAATTCAAGCTAGAGAAAAGTTACATTCAATAAACAAGGTAAAAGATAATAATTCAAATTCAAGTAATTGTCCTTATTGTAACTACCCATATGAAAATCTAGAATTACTGGAAGAAGCATATAGCACCTTAAGCACCAAATTGAAAAGCTCACAAGATGGCATTTCGATAGAAATCAAGGACAAAAATATAAAACTAGCTAATTTTATCAAACCAACAGTCGATTTAGTTGTTGAATTATTGGGTAAGGGTGATGTCGACAAAATTGACCAAATTCGTGTACTAGCTAGCGAGTATTCTATGCTTCTTAAGTCAGAAAAGAAAATGGCTGATATTTTAAAAATAGGAGAATTTATTGTTGAGGTTAATCCGTGGAAAGAATTGGATGATGAAAGTCGTCTTATTGAACTTAAAAGAATTATAGAATCAAATCTGACAGGCTATACTAACGAAATGTTTTTAGAGAACTTGAAATTATATGATTACGACAAAGTATATAACGAAAATTCTGTTCTATTATCAATAGAACAATCGAACTTAAATGATAAAGATCGCATTGATAATAAAATTAGGTTTGTAAAATATCAAAATTCTCTTATAAAGAATAAAGAAATTGATCTTATCAAAAGCGAAGTTAAGATGTTAATAACCAAATTGAAAAAACTTGAGAAAATTAGAAAGCAATTTGATGAACTAAAGAATTTGTATAATAAAGCAATAGATGAATATAAAAATCTGGTATTAAAGAAGCTGCGCGTACCACTTCTGATTTACACAGGAAAAATATTACAAGATTATCAAAATGGTCTTGGTGTATTTATTAATCAAGAAGAGATGAGATTTGTTTCAAATGGGGATGCAAAGCATGACATACTTAACACATTCAGCTCTGGGCAATTATCTGGATTTGTATTGTCTTTCTTGTTTGCAATGAATAAGCGATATATCGCAGAAGAAAATGATGATATTGGGTTTATTTTAATTGATGACCCTGTTCAGACTATGGATGATATTAATATAGCCTCATTTATAGAAGTGCTAAGGAATGATTTTCCAAACAAACAGATTATTTTATCTACACACGAGACAGATAAGGAGAATTATATATTATATAAATTTTTGAAATACAATCTAAAAGGTCAATCATTTAACGTTAAAGACAATATGTACTAATTTGCCTTGGCAAATTCAAGTATTGAAATTCTGAAGAGAAGTGCGATGAAAGGTTTTGGGTTATTCAATCTGCTTTAGAGAAAAATACCCTCTGCCAAGGAACCGCTGTGTCTTAACGACATCTTTTTTGTACACTCAAGGCATTCAGAATGCTGCTGCCTGCTGGAGAGGGCGTAAAGCATTGGAATTAAGGGATTATATGCCATATTTATCGCAATTGATTTATGTAGTACCCTTGAGGATATAAAACAGATGACAGTTTTTGCGGAGGTATATATGAGACAACTAAGTGAATCTGAATTTGATAGTATAGTATATAGTGTTTCTGGGGATATGCCCGAAGTTTTAAATATTTCAATTTATGGATTTGGAGTTGAGGTGACATTTGAATCTAATTCTAGAAAAACAGATTGGAATTCGTTTTTAGACTTTGATAAAGTGACAGGTAATTATACGTATACTTCTCCATATCTCGGTGCCTCTTTGCCATGGCAATTTGGTGATAGAATTTCAAGAAGAATTAAAGACATGCTAAATGATTAATTTTATACAATAGTAACAGCATTCTCAAGGCATACAGAAATATGAAAAGTATCTGGCAACTCGACGTCAAGAGCGGCCGGATAAGGATACCGGAAGGTTATGGAACAGATAAATATACTGGCGAACCAATTAAGTGACGATTGGAAATTTATTAAAAATGACCAGCTAATTCGTTTCTTGGGAAAGCATCCAACAATGATGAATTTGTGTCTGAAATTCTTCGCCAATGATTCGGCGCAGGCTTATAGGCTATATCAGCACATCAGTCAGAGGGAGAACAAATGAAACTTTACATATGTGGAAATGGATTCGACTTGCACCATGGTTACAACACCGGATACTGCAATTATCGTAGTTTTTTATTGGAATATCATTATGATGCATGCGATATAGGGGGTCCACAGAGGAGCTTTATACGATAAATCAGTGTTTAAGAGATCAATAAACATAGGAATGATACTTTCAGAAGAGGGTTACTGATATGGAATTGGAAATGCAAGAAAAAATTATTAGAGAGGTATCGCTTAAAAGAGCAGTAATGAGGGTATTTGAGATTATATTCTTTGTTGTAATAGGGCTAGTAGTAGGTAGTATGCTTTTGCCAGACACAGGCTTTGTCAATAAGTATAAAATCTATTTGTATTTAGCTGTAGCAACAGCTTTGGTGTTTGAATTTTTCAGAGTCTATCATTGGTTTAAAAAAAGATTAGGTTGTACGGCAGTAATCAGGGACATTATGCGTGATGATAAAAATCCGGTAATTTCTTTGAAAAAAGGAATAGTAGAAATTGAAAATCAAATCGAAATTCTATAAAAGAAGATTGACTTCTGTAAAATAATATTTCCAACACCATTTTTTACATACTGGCTTGGAATTTATATTAACAAGAACAAAGAAGTAAATGAGCTACTCAACAAAAGCGTATCAGGAGTTGATATTGCGACAGGATTATTATTTGTGTCTTTTATTATTGTTATAATATATGGCTTATCAATAACTAAGTATTTTAGCCATTATGTTGATAATAAATTTTATTTAGCCGAATACAAAAAGGCTTTAATTGAATGTGAAGCGATTAAGTATTGAGCTAATATTTTGCGTGACCAATGCATGGACCAATTGACTAATGAAGCATGGCTAAGCTGACTGACCCGCCAAGTGGGTACCAGAGGGGTACGACATCTTTTTTGTATCCTCAAGGCACGTTGAGACGATAATAATGATGATGAATTGTGGTAGAAAGGGGAAATAGGAAAAATTTACCACGAAATCTTATGGTTTTGAATTAAAAATTGCCATATGTCTCAGGTTGACTTTTTAAGCAAAAATATAGATGACATAGGATATTTTGAAGAATATAACGGTGTAAGATGAATAAATAAAGAGCAACCACTGTCAATGTTATTTCAATTGCAAGGGCAGTGGTTGCTCATATATAATCCGTTTACAATTATACCTCATTTTCCTTATGAAATGATTCAGCAGTTGTTATGCAATCTTTTTCATCACCAAAGATTCCCCTTTTTGTAATGCAGGTTTACCGTTTCCACGCGGTTGCAATCCAGCAGTGAAAATAGTAATTTATCCGCTTGTCCTGACGTCTGACACGCAACCGGCACCGTGCAGCAGACAGATGACCCGAAGGTATCTATCAAAGATTTTTTTAATTCTAAAGATAGTGTGCTCATCCTTTCAAAAGTTGAAATGTGTTGTGAAAAGATTGCTTTTATAATTTGCTCATAGCGATAATCCGGTAACTTCATGTCTGCTATAATCTGTTTCATTGCTTCATATTTTGAATAGTTCATGTAGGCTTTCCTCCTCTTGAAAATCGAAATCATCAAGAAGCAAAGCCAGCATGAGCGGCGGTTATTCCTTATCGCTCCATGCAAAGACCGCCAGCAGCATCTGGCTTTGCATGGAGCTCATCATGAGTAACGGCAATTTTATAGCTATTCATAGTTTCACTTTTTCCTTATCTATAATTGTACAATTTTATTAGTAATATGGCTGCAAAAAGCACTATCGTGCTCAACAAATAAAATTGTTGGATGATATTCAAGCAGCAACGTTTCAATCTGCATTCGTGACAGGACATCTATATAGTTCAATGGCTCATCCCAGATATACAGATGCGCTTGTTCACAAAGGCTTTTTGCGATTAGCACCTTTTTCTTTTGACCTTCACTAAAATCTTCAAGACTTTTTTCAAATTGCTCTCTTGAAAAATCAAGTTTACGCAGGATCGCCTTAAAGAGGCTTTCATCAAGGCAATTGTACTGTGCATAATCAGTCAGAGTCCCGCTTAAGTTTGCCGTATTTTGTGAAACATAGGAGATTTTTAGCCTTCCGTTCTTCCTCAATATTCCAGTGTGGACAATTTCTTCTCCGCAAATCAGTTTCAAGATACTGGATTTGCCACAGCCATTTTTCCCTTGTAAGGCTATTCGATCACCTTGTTCTATTGCAAAACTTACATCTGAGCAAACGACTCTTTCTCCATAAGCAATAGAAATGTCAGAAAGCTCCACCAGACGATTTGTATGATATCGCAGCGGAGAAATTTTCAAGGGTTCGCTGTTTTCGATATTTTTAAGCAAATTCGATTTCTCATCGATTAAGGCTTGTTGACGACTCTCAATGCTTTTTGAGCGCTTCATCATCTTGGCCGCTTTATGTCCAACAAATCCTTTATCAAGTTTACTACCTGAATTGGTTGCTCCGTGCTTGCTTTTTTCCACGCGCTCAGACCAGTCGGATGTCCTTTGCGCTGCAGCCGTTAAACGGTTGATATCCTTTTTCCGCTTTTCATTTTCAGCCAATTCAAAGTTATCCTGTAGTTCTTTGTTATTCCACCATGAGGAAAAGTTGCCTTTCTGTATTTCAATATTGGTTTTATTGATAGCAAGAATATGATCAACACAGTTATCCCAAAAAGCACGGTCATGAGAAACTAAAATAAATCCATTCTTGCTTTTAAGATAATTGCTCAATATCATTCGTGCCATAGCATCGAGGTGGTTGGTCGGTTCATCAATCAGCAGGAAACTGTTTTCTTTCAGGAACAAAGCGGCTAAGAGGGCTTTTGTTTGCTCTCCCTTTGAAAGTGTGAAAAACTGCCGATATAGAGCATCATTTGTCACATCAAGCAAGGATAACTCACGCATGATCTCCCAGTCTAGCGCATTCGGACTAATCTCACGTATTACATCAATTGTAAAAGATTCCGTGTCAGATACTTCATAGGGAAAATACTCAAATACGACGCTGCCCGAAATTGTTCCGCTGTAATCATATTTTCCCAGCAACAGCTTAAGGAAAGTGGTTTTCCCTCTGCCATTACACCCAGTAAAACCCAGCCGCCAATTTGTGTCAATTTGAAAGCTGACATCTTCAAAAATATTACTGTAACTTCCTTCATAAGCAAAAGTTAGATTTGCGACATTAATCAAAGACAATTTATCAATATCCTCCGTATAAAAAAATGAGATGCAAGAAAGCTACTTCTTGCATCTCATAAATATAGCAAAGTCAAACCAGATATGGTAAGACAAAACTTATATGAGTGAATAGGTATCAAACTTTCTTGCAATCGCACAACAAAAGCAACAGTGCGGACATCCTGCACATAAATCCTTTGTTATGCATAATAATATCAGCAAGAAAATTTAATCACCTTTCCACCTCAAATCATCAAAATTTTTATTTGTAGGATAGTATAACTCAATTCCATAGAGTAGTCAATTAATTTCTCGGGTTAGGTTTCATAGGCTTAAGATATATTGGGGCAATATTGAGGGCAGAGTTCTCGGGCAGCCGGGACTAATTTTGCTGTTCTGTTTAATGTTTGCTGATGTGGGTTGGGATATACAATCGGCATCTTTTTTGTATCCTCAAGGCACGTTGAGTGTATAATTCTGATGACGTATTGTGGTTCAATGGGCAAATAAGACGGTTTAGCCACTATATGTAGTGGCTTTGAAGCAAAAAATGAGCAGAAATCGGGCTGAAAAAGTGCATTTTTTAGCCCGATTTTTATGGGCATTTCATAGATGACATTCGATATTTTGAAGATGTCACCTTATAAATTGCAGGCTTAACAGGATCAGCATCCATTTTACAAATCTTTTGGTGCTGATTTTTTTAAGGATGCTGTCAAGAAATCAATATAAACCGAAATCTCTTCCGGAAGCAATTGATCGTATCGCTTAACCAAGCCTACTTGAATATCGTTATGCCCTTCCAACGGTATAGAGATTATATTTGGATTCATATAGTTTTCCACAATGCAGCCTGTGCCAAGATTGTAGCCGTCTGTATTCGACAGCAGATTATTCATGGCGCCGCGATCCTTCAGGTAGACCAACTTGGTGATAGAGCTTACATCGATGAATTCTTCCGCAAAATAAAGCGGTATATCGTCTTGATGGTATGTCAGATAAGGGTAGTTCCTCAGTTGTTCTATGTTGATAGATTTGAGATGTGCAAGAGGATGCTCTTTTCTAAGAAAAACATGCTGCTTCATCAAAAGCAGGGGAGTAAAAATCAATGATTTTGAGATAAAGTAACGCTCAAAGAATTCCCCGTTTAAGTTGGAGATAGATAAAATCCCGAGTATGCTTCTGCTTGCATATACATCCTCGATCACGTCTGTTGTTTTACCTTCACGGATTGTCAGCACGTACTTCCGTTCAGTTAGATAATCCATCAGTTTTTCTGTCGCCTCTATTGCAAAGCCGTAATGTTGAGAGGAAATAGAGAGTTTTGTTAAGTCCGTTTCCTTTTGCCTGTTAAAGTGATAGGCAACAGATTCCGCCTGTTCAATCAGCATTTTGGCATAAAACAGCAGCTCTGAGCCTTCTTTTGTAAAGACTACCCCTTTATTTGTTCGATCCAGAATTGTAATCTCTAAATCATTTTCTAAATCTCTGATTGCCTTGCTGATGCTGGGCTGCGTTACAAAAAGTGCGGAAGCAGCCTTGCTGATAGAATTATGTTTGGAAACCTCAACGATATATCGGCATTGCTGCAGCGTCATGTTTTCCACCTTCATACTTGCTTTTATTGTAAGCCTGCTATAACTAAATTCTATTGCGAACAAATAGAAATGTCAATTATGCTTTTCCGATCAGAACGAGTTATAATATGTTTAACACGCATATATCAATGAATTTTGAAAATTAACCTGACTCATGCAGCGAAAGCTGATAATAGGTAAAAGTAATATCGACTGCGTCCAAAATGCTGCTATCAGGTAAAGAGAGGAAAGTAAACATGAAGACGATAAATTTTAGGCTTGTACAGGAAGCGGACGCCGAAGAAATTTTGGGAATATATGAGCCATATATTAAGGATACGGCTATCACCTTCGAATATGAAACCCCTTCCGTAGATGAATTTAGGAGTCGCATAAGGGAAATATCATCTGACTATCCTTATATCGTCTGCGTTTCGGATAGCAAAATCATCGGATACGCATATGCTCACAGACAAATGGAGCGGGCTGCTTACCAATGGAATGCGGAGCTGTCTGTTTATATTGATAAAGCCTGTTTGCGCTGCGGGGTGGGCAAAGCGCTTTACAGTGCCTTGATCGAGATATTGCAGATGCAAAATGTACGCAGCGTATACGGGGGTGTTACCTCCCCTAACGAGAACAGCGAAAAATTGCATGAGTATTTCGGATTCAAAAAATTGGGCGTATACCACAGCACAGGGTACAAATGCGGCGCGTGGCATGATGTCGCATGGTTTGAAAAGACCATTGGAGATTATTGCCTTGCCCCCAAGCCGTTTGTGTCAATTCAAGAGATTGACAAGAATGTGATCACGGAAATACTGAATCGCTATAATGAACCGCATCATTCCAAATGAGCTGTTGGCCTAAGCATTCTTGCATATTATTTCATGTATTTGGAACAAGGAGCAGCAAAAGTCCGGGCAACAACCTGTTTTGCAATGTTAGCGTCCATACCCTTTGCTATTTTTCTTCTTGTATTGAATTATACTTTAAAAAAGAACCATATATTTATTTCAATTTTCGCAGCAAGTGCAGTATGGTTAATTTTGTCATCAGCGCTGGTGCTAATTTGGAATAAAACAAACCATATTATAATACAAAAAATCTAAAGTTATTGGGATGGAAAGTCTTGAATGACTTTGTTTTTTATAATCCCATAACAATTTAATAAAGCTGCCGTCAGGCAGCTCGAACCACAAGAGGCTATGTATTCTTATTTGAGAAGCATGGCCTTTTTTTATTGCCTGCTGCAGCGAAAAAGAATGGAGGAAATATTTATCAAGGTTTAACATGCAAAAAATACTTTATGGAAATTAGGGAATCCCGATTACATAATGAAGATTGTGGTGGTTGCATCTCTATCCAATAAAGCGGGAAGAAGTTGTTACACCCTTTCTTTCTTAGGGTTGTTCCTACATTGCAGATAGTCTAAGAATCGCTTAACTGCAAGCGACGCTGATTTTTTATCTCTCATTGCAAGACCAATCTTACGGTACGCCGGTATGTCCAGTTCCTTTGTTACAATTCGATATGGAATACGCTGCAAAATAAGCTCCGGTAAAATACTGATGCCCAAACCGCCTTCCACCATTGACATGATGGCATAATCATCCCATGTCGTAAAATGTATTTTGGGTTCAATATTAAATTTTTCAAATATTTCCGATATTTCAGCCTTAGCGCCTTTTTCTAAAAGCATGAAAGGGTAATCACACAGCGCCTTTACAGGAAAGCATTCACAGTCGGCCAGCGGATGATTTTCCGGCAAAACCACAAGCAGCTTATCCTGTTCCAAAAAAATTGTTTCAAACTCCGGGAGTGTGGGAAGCCGAAGAAAGCCGCAATCCACGCGCCCCTCTAAAATCCAGCTTTCTATTTCCGTATAGTCGCCCAACAAAAGCTCGTAATCAATATTGGGGTAGTCCTTTTGAAACTCCTTGATGATATTCGGGAGCCAATGCGTTGCTACGCTGGAAAATGTACCAATTCGAATCAGCCCCGATTGCAAACCGTTCAGTTCGTCTACCTGCGCCTGCAATTTCTGATATTCGTTACATACGCTTTGAGCAAACGGCAACAGCTTTAATCCGTCGGAAGTCAGGCGTACACCGGCACGTCCACGCTCAAGGAGTGACACGCGCCATTCCTTTTCCAAATCGTTAATCATGCGGCTGATGCCGGATTGGGAATAGTTCAATACTTCTGCCGCCTTTGTAAAGCTGCCATATTCGACGGTTTTGGCAAAAGCCATATATTTTTGGATGTTCATATCCATACTACGTTTACCCCCCCTTTTATTATCTGCTTTTGTCATATTTAATATGATAAACATTCGCTTTTGTTATATAAAAGCATATGATACCCTATATATGTTGCAAAATCAAGCGAAGCTACGTCAGTTTCTATCAGTAGAAAGCGGGAAAATATTGTGAAGGAAAAACTATATTTTATGCTGTCGATGATCATCTTCGGCGCAGTTGGAGTATTTGCAAAATACATTGAAATGTCTTCTAGTAAGATAGCGTTGTTCTTGGGTCTGATCGGAGCAATATTTTTGCTGATCGTTTTCAGATGCAAGAAGCAGAAGGTATCGTGGGGCATTGTGAAGAAAAATGCCGTCGCTCTGTTTATAGCAAGCATTGCATTAAGCGGAAACTGGATTTTTTTATTTCAGGCGTACAAGGAAACAACAATTGCCAATGCGGCACTGAGCTATTATTTCGCGCCTGTTCTTGTTACTATGCTCTCACCTTTGGTTTTGAAAGAAAAGTTGTCGCTTAAAAAGGTGATATGTATCGGTGGCGCTTTGCTGGGGTTATTCCTTATATTGCAAAACAGCACGCTGGAAACAACCGGGAATCATTTGCTTGGCATCGGCTATGGGCTGATTGCGGCGAGTTTCTATGCCACTTTGACACTAACCAATAAGTTTATTCGGGGGCTGGACGGGCTGACAAATACGCTTCTGCAGCTTGGTTTGTCGGTTATGCTATTATTCCCATTTGTATTGTTCACGGATGGCTTCGCTTTTACTTCTCTCACGGGTAAAACGGTTTTATTGGTGTTACTGCTGGGAGTCCTTCATGGAGGAGTTGGGTTTTATCTGTTTTTCGCCGGAATGAAAGGACTAAAAGCCCAAAGTATCGCCGTATTGAGCTATGTCGATCCTCTTACATCACTATTGATTTCAGCTTTGGTAATAAGAGAGAAAATGACTTTACTGAAGCTGATCGGCGCTGTCTTGTTGTTAGGTTCTATTTGGATAGGTGAAAAAAAGTGCTACGCTTTGCCCGAAAAAATTTGAATCCGAGGGGCGATTTTTTCAAGAGGATATCCTTCTTCCAAGGGGGTACCAGCTTCAAGCAGCATCTTTTTTGACGGTTCAAGGCATACAGAAAGCGTTACGAGGATTGAGCGGGTGAAAGGTTGATAGGTTTTGGTCTTTGAAAATCATGCTAAAATAAATAAGAATAACTATTATGGAATTAATGAAAATATTAAATCAGGAAAGTTGGAACGCTTTATATTTATTATTACTGTTTGAAAGTGTAAGGAAAAAATATGGATAAACTATTATTTGGGATATCAGGATTACCAATAGGCAGTGGATCAAAAAAAATTAACTATGCTTCTGGCATTGACTATATAAAATCAATAGGGCTTGATGCAATGGAACTCCTTTTTGTGAGAAGTGTCAATGTGACAGATAAAAATAAGCATATAATATTAAAAACTAAGCTAGATAATGATTTTTATCTGTCGGCTCATGGATCACATTATATAAATCTAAATGCAGATGAATATGAAAAGCAAGAACAGTCAATGGAAAGAATAACAAATGCAATGGAAGGATTATCAAAGGTTAAGGGGAAAAGTTTAATATTTCATCCGGGTTTTTATTTAAAGGACTCAAAGGAGGAGGCTTATAATACTATAAAAGAAAACTTGTTCAAGCTTCCAAATAAAGAAATAGATTATAGGCTTGAGACTACGGGAAAAAGAACCCAGTTTGGGACACTTGAGGAATTAGTTTCTCTCTGTAAAGAAGTACGTTCCTGCAAGTTATGTATTGACTTTTCTCATATACATGCAAGACAGAATGGCTCTTTAAAAGGCTATGATGATTTTGCAAAAATACTGCAATACGTGTTGGATAAGTTGGGCAGGTCTGCTCTAGATGATTTGCATATCCACATGGGTGGAATAAACTACAATGAAAAAGGCGAGAAAAACCATCTTCCCTTATTAGAAAGTGATTTCAACTATTCAGAGTGTTTAAAAGCCATAAAAGATTATAACGTCAAAGGATGTATAATTGTAGAGGGACCTCTGGTAGAGAAAGATGCATTGTTATTGAAAAATACTTTTAAAAAATTATGAATATTGTCTAAGTTGTCTTAGTCGATAACTTTGAAGGTACATGGATAAGTGTTCCTAAATATAGGAATAAAAATTGGGCACTTATTAAACTGGAGCAAAAAGATGGAGGGCATATTTAAAGCTATGGAATCAACATATTTAAGAAAAAATGAGTTAAGTGAAAAATTGTTATCTTACTATGAAGAATCTTGTTTAGATCAGAGTGTTTTGCTTGGGTCATTGATTTCAGAAGAAGCAAGAGAATTTATTGAGAACAATGCTAATGCATTCATTTTTGGATTAATATCTGATCAATCTACAAAAGCTGAACTAGCATGGTCTTTGCCGTTTCACTTAAAGAAAAGACTAGGTCATTTTGATATGCACAAGATGGGGAGTGAGGGATATGAGCATGAAATTGAGAAGGCTATAAAAGATAAGCCAGCTTTACATAGATATCCAGGAAGAATAGCTAATTATCTTTATTTAGCGAGTAAGCATATTATAGATAATTATCAAGCAGATGGTGCTAATATTTGGTCAAATACAGACAGTGCTAAAGAAATAATTTACCGATTATGTGCTTTTAAAGGTATTAGCTCAAAAAAAGCTGCTCTTGGAACAATGTTATTAGTAAGAGATAAAGGCGTCTATGTAAAGGATGCTCATATTATTGATATTGCTTATGATATACATGTTAGAAGGGTCTTCTTAAGAATTGGATTTGTTAAGAGTGATACATTAGAGCAAGTAACTGAAGCGGCAAAACTAGTTTATCCTGATTTTCCAGGGAAGCTTACTACTCCTATTTGGGTTATTGGAAGGGAATATTGCCGGCCAACAAATCCATTATGTGATAATTGTCCTATTTCTAACTTATGTGAAAGAAAAATTCATTTAGGCGGAGATATATATGCATAATTTGATTGAATCTAATATTCATAATGAGACTTCTGAGCGTGTGGCTAGGATTGAGAGACTGAAGTGACGATGAATAAATCTATTGAAGGAGGGTTTTACAATGGAAAAGCAGTCTACGAAAGACACGAAATCTCCGTCCCAACTAATCGACGAGAGAATTGAGGAACTGGGCGACTGGCGGGGCCAGATGCTCTCAAAGGTGCGGAACCTGATCAGGCAGGTCGACCCGGAGGTAGTCGAGGAGTGGAAATGGAGAGGGACCCCTGTGTGGTCTCACGACGGGATGATATGTACCGGGGAGACTTACAAGAACGTCGTGAGATGACTTTCGCCAAGGGAGCATCACTGAAGGACCCCTCGCATATTTTCAATTCAAGCCTGGATGGGAACGCCAGGAGGGCCATCGACTTCCATGAGGGAGACGAGGTGGACGAGGAGGCGCTTAAGGAGCTAATCCGTGCTGCCGTTGCCTTAAATAATACCCTGCCGCCAAGGCCCCTCCAGGCTCCATGGGCATCTTTTTTGTATCCTCAAGGCACGTTGAGTACGTAATAATGATGACGAATAGTGGTTCTAAGGGCAAATGAGGTGGGTCAACTACTATATGTAGTGGTTTTGAAGCAAAAAACTGCGGTTTTTGACCCTGTTTTTTGGGGCGTTTCATAGATGACATTCGGTATTTCAGAGTCCATGCTTGAATTTCTCATGGTTGGGCAATAAAATGATAAATATAGAACATATAAACAAACAGGAATTTATCGAACTGTTTTAACTTGCCGATTATTTATATTTTGTACGCCTTCTGGGCGATAAGGCGAATTTATTACAGTGACATAATGATAGTGTCATGATAAAGTAAGTCAAAGAAAGAGGGAGTGTATTGATGTCGGTAATTCTGTAAGGACTTAGGTTAATGGCATGAAATGAGCAGTTGTTCTGCTCTTGTTTGTGTTGTCAAAAACTGCCTTACAGATTGAACGAACATTCATTATTTATAATGGTGTGATTTGTAGCGCAGTAGCATACTGTGCTTTTTTGTTTCTTTCTATAAGGTGATAATTAGAAAGGAAGGAATACCATGTATACATTTACAAACCAGTTTATTTCTAATGATAAAAATGCTGAGTTCCTAAAAGCCGCTATGATGGGGCCAAACGCCATGCGCGTAGCGGAGGAATTAGCGTCACACCTAAACATCAATAAGAATATGCGAATACTTGACCTCGGTTGCGGGTGCGGTCTTTCCACGCTTTTGTTAGCGAAAAAATATGGTGTGCCCGTTTTCGCCGCCGATCTTTGGATTTCGCCAACTGAAAACTATGAGCGTTTCCAATCTATCGGGATTGATGATAAGGCCGTTGCGATTTCCGTAGACGCGACCAAAGGGCTGCCTTTCGCAAACGGATATTTTGACTTGTTGTTCACCGTGGACGCTTACCATTATTTCGGTGATACGTCGGAAATGCTCCCGTCGCTCGTTCCTTTTGTAAAAAGGGGCGGCTATATCGCCGTGGCTATTCCCGGCTTAAAATACGAATTTGGGAAAAATGTTCCCGATGAAATGCAGCCGTTTTGGAACAGCGAGATGGAAAGAACCTTGCACTCTCTTGATTGGTGGAAAGATTTGTGGAAGAGGACAGAGGGCATTGATATGGTGGACAGTCGTGAAATGGCCTGTTGCGGACAGGCGTGGGAAGAATGGCTGACCGGCTACCATCCCGTCGTCGCGGATGACATTAAAATGATGGAGGCTGAGGGTGGAAAGTATTTTAATCTCGTTCAGTTGATTGCTAAAGTCATTTGAATATACTTGTCGTTTTGTCGTTCACCTTTGCCCCCAAAGGCGAACCTAATAAGCATAATGTGAAGCTGACAAATTCTAATTTATTTAATTGAATATAACTGATTCCTGAAAATTTGCGGGAGTATTTTCTAACGAAGATACCCCCGCTTTTTTATGCCCTTTTTTAGGGACTCATACTAAAACGAATGGAGAAAGTCAAAATGGCAAATGAAACAATGCGTATCTTTTTCCCTCTGAAGATTTTCAGCTATCCTCAGTATGATTACTCGGAGGATGAACAGGAGGATATCTCTCCAAGGGAGGCTGTGGCATATGAGGATCAAATCCTCGCTGCCATCGCCAAGGAGAACCGGCACTTTGAAAATGACCGGGGTCTTGCTGAATATATCCACGACGAAGCTCTTAATAAAAAGGTGTATAGCCTGATTCCTTCCGTGGAGGTCGTCGATGGCGAGCGGTGGGGAGTTATGACCACAGGGCTTAAGGAGTCCCTCACCGGCGAAGAAACCGCAGAGCTCATGGAATTTGTGGTCGGACAGAACGCTGATGGGTATGGCAAAGGATTCGAGCAGCGTCCTATCAAAACGCCGGACGGAGAAATCTATGTCAGCTTTTGGGACAGCGGAAATTACTCCATGAAGTTGGAGCAGGACATGAAGAACACCCAGCCCGACCTTGGATATAGCAGTCCCGTGATGGGAGGCATGTAAGATGAGCAAGGTGTTCTCCATCATTGGTTTGGAAACGAACACCGGCATCCGTGACGTCGGACTTATGAGTGGCATCCCTGAAGTAGAAGACATACAAAAGTCTCAGCTATATAAAGAGCTGGTTGAGGATTGCGGGGAATCCGAATTCATCACGGTGGCGGTAAAGTCCTTCCGCTATGGTGAGGGCGAACCGGAGGATGCCACAGCCGAGGATATTAATTGGCTTAAAGCCCATCCTATATTTTTGAAAAGCGAGGCGGTCACCCATCTGCAAACTGCCAGCTTCGCAATCCTTTATCCCGATCAGGGGATGCAGATGAACATGTAGCACTCTTTGGTTTCTCTTGAAGCTGAAGTATGTACAATGACTTAACCTCAGAAGTAAAAATAGGCGCAGAAGGGACTGGCCCTCCTAAAAAATATGCCGTGTCCCTGCCTGACAATCTCGACAGGTGTGAGGGCTGTCCCTATCCCGGCGTCGGTTTTATCTGCTGGAGTTCTGACGGCTCCTGCCTGAGAACCGAGGTTGAGAAATTCAGCTGTGAAAGCAAAGGCAGGTGATGGAATGAACAGCATCATCAGCTGGGTGGGTGGCAAAAAGGCGCTGCGGGATATGATCTATCAGCGGATGCCAAAAGAATTCGGGCGGTACATTGAAGTATTCGGAGGCGGTGGCTGGGTGCTGTTCGGCCGGCCTCCGGATACCGCCATGGAGGTCTATAACGATTTCAATTCCGACCTGGCAAATCTGTTCCGCTGTGTCCGCGACAGACCCTTCGCCCTGCTCAAGGAATGAACTTCCTTCCACTGAACGGACGGGATGAATTCAATATTCTGAGAAAATATTTGGAGAAAGAGGAATTCACGAACGAGTACCTGCGGGAGGAACTGGAGATCGCCCAGCGGTATCTCACCGAGCCGCAGTTTGAGGAAATCAAGCCCATCCTTTTAGAAAACGCGCGGATGAACGACATCAAACGTGCCGCCGCCTTTTACCGGCTCATCCGCTTAAGCTACGGAAGCGGATGCACCAGCTATGGCTGCCAGCCCTTCGACATCAGGAAAACCTTCCATCTTCTCTGGCAGGGCAGCCGCAGGCTCAAGGATACGCTCATTGAGAACAAGGACTTTGAAGAACTGATCAAGCAGTACGACCGTGAAAACGCCTTCATCTACTGCGGCCCGCCATATTATCAAACGGAGGGACACTACGCCGTGGAATTTAAGAAAGACGATCACTACCGTCTGTGGGATACCCTGGCAGCCTGTCAGGGCAAATGGCTGGTCAGCTATAACGACTGTGAATTCATTCGGGAGCTATATAAAGACTTTAACATCGAAGCGGTCAGCCGCCTTAACAACCTCGCCCAACGCTACGACAACGGCTGCGAATACGCCGAAGTCCTCATCTCTAACTATGACACCGGCGAAAGGCTGAGGGATATGCCGACTCAGCTGGGGTTATTCGACCTCGCCGGTTTGCAAACATGTCATCATACCGTAGAGTATCAAGGGATACTGTCCCCTTTCCCTTTGAACAACATTAAGTAAAATTCTGTAAGCTTTTCGCACACTTTTGAATGCGGGTGCTTTTGTTAACGTTTACTCGACACATAAGTATAACTTTATTGCCGCCTAAAATATGGTATGATAAAAACGATACAGATTTTATTATAATAAGGTGCGGTATGAAAATTTTATTAATTGAAGATGACGTTGAAATAAGCGAAATGTTACAACATTTTCTTGAAAGTGAATCTTTTGAAATTGTCAGTGCGTTTGATGGTGAAGAAGCTTGTCAGAAATTTACTAAAGAAACGTTTGATTTGGTTTTGCTTGATATTATGATACCAAAATTAAACGGAATCGAAGTTATGCATAATATTCGGTCAATAAGTACGGTGCCGATTATTATTATTTCGGCGAAGGATACCGATTTAGATAAATCCTTGGGGCTTGGTTTAGGCGCGGACGATTATATTACCAAGCCGTTTTCCGTTATAGAGGTATTAGCGAGAATCAAAGCGAATATTAGACGATCGACACGATATTCGCAGAATATACCGATGAATGAACCACAAATTTTAACGTCGCATGATATCATCATGAATCTGGAAGACTATACCGTTACCAAGGGAGACAAAATGATCGAATTAACAGCCAAAGAATTCGAAATGCTCAAGCTTTTTATTCAAAATCCTAAAAAAGTCTATACGAAAGCACAGCTTTATTCACAGATATGGAACGACGCTTACCTGGGTGACGAAAATGCTGTTAATGTTCATATCAGCAGGCTGAGAACAAAAATAGAGGACGATGCGAAAAACCCCAGATATATCAAGACTGTATGGGGAATCGGGTATAAATTAGGTGATAGCAATGATTGATTCAATTTATGTCTTTTTTGCCTTTTGCCTCATTGCTTTGCTTATCACACTTTGTCTCGTTGTTCATTCTAAAAAGGCATTACTAAAAGGCATACGCATGGTGACAAGCGAGCTGTCACGCATACTGGATGAAAACACAGAAGAAAAGATCATGGTATTTACTGATGAAAAGTCAATAATAGCTTTGATTATGCAAATGAACCGATTATTTGATGATCGGCAAAAGTTAAAAATAGACTTTAAAAAATCAGAATTGGCTTCGAAGAGGATGTTGTCAAATATATCTCATGATATAAAAACGCCTTTAACTGTGATCCTGGGATATCTTGAAATTATGTCTATGGGCCCAACCGTTGAAACTAAATTGGTTAAGAAGGTAGAAAACAAAGCCAGTCAGGTTATAGAATTAATAGATAAATTTTTCGATCTGGCAAAACTGGAAGCCGGAGATACAGATATACCAATAACCCGAATCAATATCAGTGAAACCTGCAAAAAAAATGTTTTGGACTTCTACGATATTTTGACAAACAGAGGCTTTCAGGTAGAAATCGACATACCCGAGACTGATATTTATATACAAGGAAATGAGGATGCGCTTGACCGCATTTTTTTTAATCTGATATCAAATGCAGTTCGCTACGGTTCCGATGGGAGATATTTGGGTATAACTCTTCGTTTTGATGAGCTTTATTGCTATATTGACATTATCGACAAAGGTAAAGGAATTGAAGAAAAATCTGCGGCGCTTGTTTTTGACCGGTTATATACGCTGGAAGATTCGCGGAACAAGAACATACAGGGAAACGGTCTTGGACTTACCATCGCGAAGCGTCTGGCAGAAAAGTTGGGCGGCGGCATTACGCTGAAAAGTCAGCCGCGCGTCAAAACAATTTTTACGGTAAGGTTGAAAAAGATGATCTATTGAGTTCCTATTTCTCATGTGAAAGAAATTTGTAAGATTTATTCAAGAGTTTCGAAAGAGCAAAGAGCTACAATAGTATCAATCTTAACACAGAAAGGATTGGTTTTTTTGTCGTATATTATCCGAACTCATGAACTTACAAAAGTATTTGATAACAAAGAAGTAGTGAATAATGTAAATATTAATGTCAAGCAAAGTGAAATTTACGGTTTTCTCGGTCCGAATGGCGCCGGTAAAACTACAGTTATGAGAATGATTATAAATTTAATCAAACCTACAAGCGGAGAAATTGAAATCTTTGGGGAGAGGCTTACCTTTTCTTCCTACAATGTACTGAAAAGGATCGGAAGCATTATTGAATATCCGGTATTCATCGATCATTTGAGCGGTAAAGAAAATCTTGAATTTCATTGTGAATACATGGGGTATTACAGTCCGAACTGCGTTGAAAATGCACTTGAAATGCTGGAACTGTCAAAAACAGGTAATAAACCCGTACGCAGTTATTCATTAGGTATGAAACAGCGACTTGGACTTGCAAGGGCAGTGCTGACTAAGCCGGAATTGCTTATATTGGACGAACCGATGAACGGGCTTGACCCAGCCGGTATGAAGCATATCAGGGATTTACTTAAAATGCTGTGCCGGGAAAACGGAATGACCATCTTGATTTCCAGCCATATTTTATCTGAAATCGAAAGTTTCGCCGATACGATTGGTATTATTAGTCAGGGAAAAATGCTGCGTGAGCTCGCCATGCAGGAAATTCATGATATCAATCTTTCGTATGTGGAATTAGTAGCCGGGGATTTAAAGCGGGCGGCTTACGTACTCACTGAACATTTGCATATAACTAATTTTAAACTGATGGATAACAAGGTTATAAGAATTTACGATACCTCTATGCCGTCGCAGGAATTATCAAAAAAGCTGATACTTAACGATGTGGCTATTGAATCGATAAGCCAAAAAAGCGAAACTCTTGAAGACTATTTTCTTAAAGTGACGGAGGAAAGGTAAATGTTAAAATTAATCAAGTTGGAAATGAAAAAGAACAATGCATTAAAGTATATTGGGTATACTGCATTGGCAATTTTATCCCTAACGGCTCTTTCTATAGCCTTCGTATTTTTTCTGGGATTTGATGATCAGGAAATGGCGAAAGATATGGCAAGTGTTTCATTTTTTGTTGAAATGCTGACAAGTATTGTATTCTTAATTTTTTCAGCAGTAATGCATTCGGCATTTACCATCAACGCATACAAAAATCGGACAATGGATTTAATGTTCTCGTATCCTATTAAAAGGAAAAAAATTCTAGGATCAAAAATTCTAGCGGTTTTGGTTTTCAATTTCATATCAATTATCCTGGCGCAAATCATTATTTATGGCAGTATTTATATTGTTTCTCTGTACTTGCAGCCAGCGTTACCAATAGATTTTAATTTCTTAAATATTACATTTTATATCAGCGTCATATTAAACTCGCTTATGACGATAAGTATAAGTTTACTTGCTCTATTTATCGGCATGATCAAAAAATCCCCTATTGCAACAGTTGTGGCTTCGTTTTTCTTAGCTGCCCTGCTGAAAGGCAACATTGGCGGATTCTCATTTGAGGGGAATGTTCTGCTTCCAATGGTCTTAACAATCGTTTCAATCGTCTTTACATTTATATCAATTAATGATGTAGAGAAAAAAGATGTTATATAAGGGTGATGTTTTTTCAGTTCAGGTTATGGATACAAGCCATGGAGCCTCCAGTCCTGTGTTACAAAGCAGAGAAAAAGGTGATCCAATCACTGCTTTGCCGAAGCAGGCTAACACAGCCCTGCTCCAGGTAAACCCGACAGAAATTTACTGACGGATACACCCTGAAATGCAATAATTTGGTTCACTAAGATTTTCAAATAACTGTCTTGACAGGGAGGACATTATAGTTTCACTTGATAGGAGTGACAAAATAAAATGAAAAGAATAATTTTAATTATATTGACTGCCATTACGATACTGGCATCGCTAACCTGTGTTTCAGGCGCAGAAAAAAAACAAAATCGGTTACCGAGTGCGCAGTTACAGAGTACGGCAAATGAAATAGCAAATACATTGGTATCCCAATACGATGTAGCCAGCGTACAATATGCGCTTATTGACAATGGAAAATTTATATTATCAGGAGGTAAGGGTGGAGCTGATAAAGATGATGACCAGGCAATTACAAAAGACACCATGTATGGGATCGGTTCAGTCAGTAAAATGTATGTGTCCGCTGCCACAATGATGCTTGTGGATCGCGGTATACTGAATCTAGATGAGCCTCTTGTAACGTACATACCGGAATTCAAAATGGCCGATCAACGGTACAAACAGATTACACCCAGAATGCTGTTGAATCACTCATCAGGAATCAATGGCACATGTTTTGGGAACACATTTTTATTTGATGATTTTAATACTGAAATTCATAAAGATGTACTTGCCAGCCTTCAAACCCAAAATTTGAAAGCAAATCCTGGTGAGATTGCAGTTTACTGCAACGATGGCTTTACGCTACTCGAAATATTAGTGGAGCGGTTAAGCGGCATGACTTTTACAGAATTTATCAGCAAAAACATTAGTCAGCCTTTAGGCCTTAAAAATACGAAAACACCCCTAGACGATTTTGACCGAACAGCCCTTGCCAAAACATATATGCCCATGTATAAGGGAGCACTACCGACCGATGCTATAAGCGCCATTGGAGCAGGAGGCATTTATTCAACCGCCGAAGAAATATGTCGCTTTGGGGAAGTCTTAATGGGCAAAACCGGGATACTATCTAAAAAATCAGCAAAGGCCATGTTGAATGAAGAATATAAAAAAGGTATTTGGCCAGCAGAAGATGAGAACTTCTTTTCCTATGGACTTGGCTGGGATAGTGTACATATATATCCGTTGGTAGGTTATCATATCCGTGGAGCTTTTAAAGGTGGTGACACAAATTTATATCATTCGGTTATAATCGTGGTTCCTAAGTATAATATTGCCGTAGCTGTGGCCTCTTCTGGTGGCTCATCTATTCATGACGTTATGTTTGCCTCAAAGATTTTGCAAGAATGGATGAAAGAAAAAGGTATCATAAAAGAAATACAACCAGATAAAACTTTTACCCCGCCTGTGAAAGTTGATATGCCAGCCTACATGCAACAATACAATGGACTTTATACGGCTTCGTCTGGCAGTTCGAAAAAGATTGAGATTAAAGATGGGGAATTTCTTATGCCGGCATTAATTGGTGGGCTAGTTCCAGAGCAGAAGTTCGTTTATGTGGGGGATGATCTTTTTAAGAGTGAAGATGGCAGCGCTACGGTGAGTTTTGACCAACAGAAAAACGGAATCACGTATTTAAAGGTCAGTGCTTATCTAACCCTTCCTGAAGTTGGTCAAACCTTTCTTACATTTTATGAGTCCCAAAAGGTAGAACCAATTTCCCTTGACACAGCAGTATCAAAAGCTTGGGAAAAAAGAATAGGCAAAGACTATTTGGTACTTACTGAAAAGCCAAGCTCTCAAAATTTGTTTATTCCTTTGTTTCCAAGTAAATTGATGATAGACGTGAAAAGTGGCTATGTTTCCGGAGCTAAAATCGTTGATGAAAATAATGCAGTCAATGTGGTGCAAATTCCTGTAATGGCCGGTAGAGATACGACAGATTACAAATTTTATACAGAAAATAATATGGAGTATCTCCAAATGTATAATATGACTTTTGTTAACAAAGCAGATATCCCTCCAATGAATTGTGGCGAAACATCCACAATAATACCAGCAAACGGATATGCCCGCTGGTATCAGGTAAACGAGAACTCTGCTGATAAAATAATGACAGTAAAAATGCCTCCAAACGCTGCTTTTGCAGTATATGATGAAAACAATACATGTATAAGTTGTTCAACTGTAAACGGCAACGGCCCAGTAAAACTACCAGCCAATGGATATATTGGCTTTTTCGGAAAAGCGTCAGATACATTTTCTATTACTTTGAAGTAATAAGGTTAAAAAAAATAGTAGAGATTATCCATTCACTTAAGGAGATGACAAACAAGACATCATTCGGTGGCTTTGAAAAATTGAATATGCAGACAAAGTTAAGGTTATTCAAAAGAAGATTGGAGAGATGATAATGGGGAATACAGATAAGTTTGAAATGATAGCTAATATATATGACACTCCTGAAAGAATCCAAATTGCAAAGGTATCATCAGATGCCATTCGTGAATGTTTAGTTGATGCTAAAAGTAAGAATGCTATTGATTTTGGGTGTGGCACGGGTCTTGTTGGTATGAATTTATTGAATGATTTTAAATCGATACTGTTTCTGGATACATCACAAAACATGATTAATCAGATAAAGCAAAAGATTTCTAGTTCTAATATACAGAATGCAGCTACATTATGCTTTGACTTTGAAAAAGATAGTCTTTCGGATTTACATGCTGACTATATTTTTATGGCGCAGGTTTTACTCCATATTAACGATGTTGAATTAGTTTTATCAAGATTATACGAGGTTCTAAAAGAAAGCGGACATTTACTAATCGTAGATTTTGATAAAAATGAAAAAATAGTTTCAGATATGGTTCATAATGGATTTGATCAAATAGAGTTAACTGAAATTATGACAAAAATAGGATACAGGGATATTCAATCTAAAACTTTTTATACTGGAAGTAAAATATTCATGGGGCATGATGCATCTTTGTTTATTCTTGATTCTCAGAAATAGAGTTAGAAATATTTCATTCCGTTACTGGATTTAATAATCTTGTGATTAATTGAAGTGGCAAATCATAATAGAGACAATTTAAAGAACCGCCAAGGCCCCACCAGGTTCAAGCGGTATCTATTTTAACCGTTCAAGGCACGTTGAGAGTATAGTTATGATGACGAATAGTGGTTCGAAGGGCAAAAAAGGCACTCTAACCACTATATGTTGTCGCTATAAAAAACCTCCATATGATGCTCTGACATCACGTTGGAAGCTTACACAAATTCTAAAAAATTCTCTGATAAGTCTTTAACTTTTGGTCGAGAGTTATCGATGTTTCCTCTCTATCGGCCGCTTTCCCTGTCATTGATTCTATTTGGCCGGGGGACTTTTTATCTAATTTGATGAAGAATAAAGCAAATGATAGCGAAAATAGCTGTAAAAGTAAAAATAAAGTCGGGAATCTAGGACTTTAGACCTATTGGGAAATATTTTCATAAAATGGTAATATTTTGTTAGAGAAAATTAACCTTAATGCAATGAAGGTGAACGGCGGGGCGGAAATGGTCGTTGTAACAGCTGAACTGGGATACGGTGGTACTAGTCAGAATGCGCAAATAAACAACGGACCTTTTTTAAAGAAGCTTCAAACTCAAGCCATAGATCTGGACGGTGATACTATTGTTGACGGCTGGCTTTATTGGTGGGATGCCAGCGGTTATGATTCCGGACGATTCACTTATGAAGATACTTCAATAGTTTCTCCATGGAATACAATGTTCGATGCGATAAACATTCTATAGTTATAAAGACGATATTAATCTCCCCCTTCCTTTTCCTTAAAAGGAAGGGGACGTCTATTTTACGTTTTTCAATGATAGAACTATTTATCAGATTCAGGATAGGAGCGAAGTGTATGTTAATTACCAGAAATTACGCCCAACCCACATTGTATCCAAGGACAATCACAAAGTCCGAACAAAAACAGAAACCCGAATACGTTTCCGGCGCTGAAGAAAAACCTGAGGCAGAAGATAAGCTTAACGAGTCTGCGGATATTTGGAAAGAATTATCCGGGCGCTATGATATTCAAAACGCTTCGTTCAGTGAGCTTTGCGATATCTCTAAAAAGTTATATGCGGCCGGTCAGATTTCTTTTCTAGATTACGGGATGATAATTTTTGATCCAAGCCAGTCTTCACAACCGCTTCATTTTGATATTAACGTAACATCGGCCAACCGAGACGGCAGGAGAGATTGGATCGCGGAGTTTGAGGCAAGAGCGAGTGCGGCTCTGAAATTCGGCAACACCGGTGGATACACTGAGAACCGGAAGATTGCTGAGATTTTGAGTCGTCTTGTTTAAGAATACTTTATACTTTTGGATTTGTTCCAAATGGCGATGCTTTCTTTCGGCGTCAGCAGTGTTGCTTTCTGCCGAACACATTATTACAGCAGGCTTATCCCCCGGCCTGCCCGTAGCGGCCGAAACAGGGCGGAGGGCGGTTCAGCATTATGCCGGGATATCGATACTGTTTTTCAAGCATAGCGAAAGTTTGACCGGTGGATATGTTTTCGTGGACGCAGCACGTTGAGAGTATAATAATGATGACGTATAGTGGTGACAAGGGGAAATAAGGCTTAAAAACGCCCAATTTTTAGGCAAAAATATAGATGACATAGGGGATTTTTGATAATAACAGATGCTAATAGAGGTGATTAAATGGAAATACCTAAAGAAGAAAAAAGAAAGCTTAAGACATTTTAGTTAAATAATAAAGAGGACTTCATCTATTATCTATATCAGCTCATTTGCAGATGTTATAAAATTTTGAAGCGACAAGATAGATATTTAAATAAACTGAAAGTTTATATCGAAGATGTACAGCGGAAAAGTATTTTAAAGAGAGCAGAAGTAATAGATGTGCCGTACGAAGATTATAGTGATTTTTTGGCTTTGCAAGGACATATAGAAACACACTTATTAAATACTGTTGGTGACCTACAGGGCAGTTCAATGTCATATTATAAATTTAGAGATTTAATTCAAAAGAAAAAGAAGAAAAAAACTTTGCCTTTTGAAATGAGAGAAATCGAAGATGACATTCTTAAAATCTTGGTTGGTTTTAATAGAGCCAGAAATTTTCAGAATCACGAGCCTGAATCGTTAATAACTGCCGAGGCAAAAATGGTTGAAGAAAAGCATTTATTACCGATTGAATATAATCCAATTCAAATTATAAATTACGAAACTTGTACATTAGAATTTTTAGCAGATATGTATAAATCATATAAAGAACTAAATAATGGAGCTAATAAAGTGTTTGAAAGTATGATGTTGGATTATGAATTTTTGTTGGGAACTAAGGTTGAGATAATAGATGTTATTGCGATGAATAGCAAAGGTATGGCACATTTAGAGGCTGTAAAATTGGCTTCGGAAATACAAGGATAGAAAATCCAGAGGCATTGAGATAGAAAAATCTTAATGTCTCTGTTTTCATATAAACCCAAAATAATTTAATAAATCTGCCATCGGGCAAACAACCATGAGGTTATGTTTTTCGTTACTGAAAAATATAGCCTCATTTTTTGTTGTGTGATTAGCAGAAAAAAGAAAGGACTGAATGAAATGATAACAAGATTTATGAGGGATGGTTTAAGCGCAATATGTTGTGGTTTTGGAGCAGAAAAAGCAATTTCTTATAAAATAATCATGAAATCTATAAGGATGGCTAACTGGAATTTTGTGTTTGAATATAAGTCTCTTTTTGTGATTATTAATATTCAAGCTAATTAAGATATGATATAATTTCTAAAAATAAATTAGCTTTCAGGTGAAATTATGATAAATTCTTTATTTGTTAATGCTGCAATTCTCACAACATTTTTATATTTAAGTAGTCAATTATTTAAAAACACAATAGTTAATATAAAATCTGCTATTAAAATTAAAATTTTAATAGGCTTTATATTTGGCATTTGTGGCTGTGTATTGATGTTTAATGGTATCAATTTAGTCGATAACATGATTATGGATTTTAGATTAATAGCGCTCATAATATCTGCAATTTTCTGTGGACCTATTTCAACTTTTATGACTGCATTATGCATTATATCTTTTAGAATTGGTTATTTTGGTATTAGTAACGCTTCGCTTATAGCATCTGCGAATTTAATAATACTGTCATGTATCTTTAGCTTTGTTTCTATTTCAAAATATGACTATAAAACCCAATATATATACATGTGTATAGCAAATGCACTTTCTTCTGTTTTTTGGAATTTTGTTTTCGTTAAAGATGCTAATTGGATATTTAAAATTCTATCAAACTATATACTTTCAACTATTATTGTTTCTTTTATTATCTATTTTGTATTGGCTTACTCATTTAAAACAGCTGAGTTATATTTAAAACTTAAACAAGAAGCTTCTAAGGATTATCTTACAGGACTCAATAATGTAAGAGAATTTGATTTCTTATTAAATCAATCTATATCTAACACACTCGAAAACAATAAGAATTTATCTATGATTATGTTAGATTTAGACAACTTTAAAAAAGTAAATGATACATATGGACATACCTCTGGAGATTTAATATTAAAACAATTCAGTGATATTTTGAGTAGTTCCTGTAGATCCTTTGATATTATCTCTCGAAAAGGAGGAGAAGAATTTTCAGTTATTATGTTAGATTGTAATTATGTACAAGCTATTGATATCGCAGAGAGAATAAGAATGAATGTTCAAGAATACCATTTTACTACTGACAAAAGTGAAAAGATTAAAATTACAGTCTCTATTGGAGTAAGCTCTTTTCCAAGCAAAACAGATAATATAAATAATCTTTTGCAAGATGCTGACAAAGCATTGTATATTGCGAAACAAAACGGTAGAAATCAAATTCAATAATGTTTCAAAAGTGTTTCTTCAAGAATATATCCTGCCGCCAAGGTCCCACTAGGCTCAAACGGCATCTTTTTTGACCGTTCAAGGCATACAGAAACGGTCTGTCTGCTTAAGAGGCATTAAAGCTTTGTAAATTAAAGGATTTAGGGCATATCTTATTAATCGTGAGTGGCAAAAACCCTTTAGTAGATAAAAAGATGATATAAGGAGCATAGAATAAACAGACATCTTTTAATTCCCTCGAATTCGGGGGAATTATTTTTTTATTTAATTGATTTTAACGAAGATACCTCTGCTTTTATATTATGAAACAGAACGTACGTTTGATATAATATATATAGAAGCAGGTGATTATTAATGAGTAATAATATCATACAGTTATTTGAGGATAAGCGTATCCGTACAGCTTAGGATGAAGAGGAACAAGAGTGGTACTTTTCTGTGGTCGATGTTATGGAAGTGCTGACTGATAGTGCCGACCCTAATAATTATTGGAAAGTACTGAAGTCAAGATTGGTAAAGGAAGGTAATCAGTTGGTTACAAATTGTAATCAACTGAAAATGAAATCACATAAAGACGGAAAAAAATATAAAACTGATGTCGCAAATACCGAACAACTTTTGCGCATTATACAGGATGGAAAAGCAGAACGTTCTTGAGAAGGATGAGTTGGTTTTTATGAGACTATGTGCTTATCTAGAGAAAATTATATTCTTCTTCGTCTGGCAGGTTTGGATGCAATTTGAACTTTATATTAGGAAGGTGAATCCATGGGACATATTACAAGTAAAGATGCCTATAAGAATTTAGAAGAAAGAATCAATTGGTTTACACAAGGGGCTCCGCCATCAGACAGCCTGTATAATATTTTGCAAGTTCTATATACAGAAACTGAAGCCAAATGGGTCTCGCTATTGCCAGTTCGTCCATTTACTGCAAAAAAGGCAGCAAAAATCTGGAATATCAGTGAAGGGAAAGCTGAAGCTTTTTTAGAGCATCTTTGCGAGAAGGCATTACTTGTGGATTCATATTATAACGGGGTACGTCAATTTGTAATGCCACCACCAATGGCAGGGTTTATTGAATTTGCATTGATGCGTACAAGAGGCGACATTGATCAGAAATATTTAAGTGAATTGTATTATCAATATATGAATGAAGAAGAAGATTTTGTTAAGGATTTATTTTTCGCAACAGAGACGCATCTTGGACGAGTTTATGTGCAGGAGCCAATTTTGACTAATGATAACACAATTCATATTTTGGATTATGAAAGAGCAAGCCATATTATTGAGGAAGCAACTCATATAGGCCTTGGAACTTGTTATTGCAGGCATAAGATGTTACATGCAGGCCACCCATGTGAAATAAATGCCCCATTGGATGTTTGCCTAACCTTTGGAGATGTTGCCCGTTCTCTTGCAGAACATGGGCAGCATGCGAGATTAATTGATAAGAAAGAGGCAATGGATGTATTAGAACGTTCTTATGCAGCTAATCTGGTGCAAATTGGCGAAAATGTTCGTGAAGACCCAGCATTTATTTGCAATTGTTGCGGTTGTTGTTGTGAAGCCTTGCAAGCAGCAAGAAAATTTAGCCCAATGCAGCCAGTGGCTACTACAAATTACATACCTAAGATTTCGAAAGAATGCGTAGGATGTGGTAAATGTGAAAAGGTATGTCCGGTATTAGCAATTTCTATGCCAAACAACAAAGAGGGTAAGGCGGTAGCTCAAGTAGATAATGAGGTATGCCTTGGTTGTGGTGTATGTGTGCGAAGTTGTCCCAAAAAAGCCATTGAATTAGTGCGAAGAGAGGTTCAAGTCATTACACCGGTGAATAGTACTCATAGATTTGTACTACAAGCAATCGAAAAAGGAACCCTCCAAAATCTCATATTTGATAACCAGGCATTTGCCAATCATCGTGCGATGGCGGCAGTACTTGGAGTTATTCTTAAATTACCGCCTTTAAAGCAGATGATGGCTAGTAAACAGTTTAAATCCATATATTTGGATAAATTGTTGTCAAATAAAAGTGCTAAAGGGCTGTAAAATTTCTGCAGATATGACGAGGAACCAGAGAAGCTGACTCTTCGGATCTGTAAAGAGCTTTGCGCTTTTGAATCCAACCATCAGAGTAAATATTGAGTAACCCGATCCGGAAAAAAGACAGACAGCTTCTGCGGGCATCATTTTTGTATCCTCAAGGCATACGGAAACGATTTGCCTGTTGAAACGAGCATAAACCCTGATAAATAGGGGTTCTGATTGATCTTAGAGCTCCAGTGACAAAGTGACCCTTGAGGATAAAAACAGATGACATTAGATTTTTTATTAAGGTAGATTGGAGAGATAATAATGGGGAATACGGATAAGTTTGAAATGATAGCTAATATATATGACACTTCTGAAAGAATCCAAATTGCAAAAGTATCATCAAATGCCATTCGTGAATATTTAGTTGATGCTAAAAGGAAGAATGCTATTGATTTCGGGTGTGGAACTGGTCTTGTTGGAATGAACTTGTTAAACGATTTTAATTCTATTCTTTTTCTGGATACATCACAAAACATAATCAATCAAATAAAGCAAAAAATTTCTAGTTCTAATATACAGAATGTAGATACATTATGCTTTGACTTAGAAAAAGATAGCCTTTCTAATTTACATGCTGACTATATATTCATGGCTCAGGTTCTACTACATATTAATGATGTTGAATTAATTTTATCAAGATTATATGAGGTTCTAAAAGAAAACGGACATTTACTAATCGTAGATTTTAATAAAAATGAAAAAATAGTTTCAGATATGGTTCATAATGGATTTGATCAAATAGAGTTAACTGATATTATGACAAAAATAGGATACAGGGATATTCAATCTAAAACTTTTTATGCTGGAAGTAAAATATTCATGGGGTATGATGCATCTTTGTTTATTCTTGATTCTCAGAAATAGAGTACCCGCCAAGGCCCCACCAGGTTCAAGCGACATCTTTTTTGTATTCTCAAGGCACGTTGAGTGCGTGGTAAGGCTTGAATACACATCAAACCCTTGAAAATAAAGGTTTTACACGGGATCTATAACCGATGCAATTTCTATACCACTCTTGAGTGCGTAAAACAGATGACATTGCCGATAAAACCAGTAATATCAGCACTTGAGAGCATGTATCATTCTCGAATAATGTTATACACGTTGCGGTTTTTCCATGTAATATATTGTAAGCTGCCGTCAAAAGGCATATAATATTTTGGAAAAGAATGCTAGTGCGGGAGGTCAATTTTCGTGACAGAGCAAAGAAATGAAAATGGTAGAAGATATAGAAATGCTCGTGAAGATGCTAAAGTCGGTTCAATAGAGAGAAGAATTGAACAGGATTATGGCTTGCCAAAAGGTTCTGTTCAAATTAATCGACCTGATGGGAGTAACGCCAGGAGTGATAAGAAGATAGGCAACTTGAAAAAAGAACACGAGTAGACAAGGGGATGGTTCTCTTGTCTTATAAACAAAACCAGCGGGGGCTTTTTCCAATCGAAGCCCCCCAATTTTTTATGTACTTTTTAAGGACGCCCAGCCGTTTGTATTGCAAATAGAACGTATGTTTGGCATAATACAAATGAGAGGAGTGGACGACCAAATGACGGATAAAATATTTGTGAACGGAACGCAGATTACTGTAACTACAATTGAAGATAAAGATTATATTTCTTTGACGGACATGCTTAAAGCAAAAGATGGCGATTTTTTCATTTCTGATTGGCTTCGCAATCGGAATACAGTTGAATTTTTAGGCATATGGGAACAAATACATAATCCTGATTTTAATTATGGCGAATTCGCCATAATTAAAAGTCAAGCTGGACTGAACAGTTATAAAATCAGTGTTAAAGAGTGGGTTGAAAAAACAAATGCAATAGGACTGAAAGCAACGGCTGGACGCTATGGTGGTACATATGCATACAAAGATATTGCGTTCGAATTTGGAATGTGGATTAGTCCTGAATTTAAAATATATTTAATTAAGGAGTTTGAACGGCTTAAAGCCGAAGAACAGAGACAACTCGGCTGGGATATTAAGCGCAACTTGGCGAAAATAAATTATCGAATTCATACGGACGCAATCAAAGAAAACCTGATTCCGCCAACACTTACGCCCCAACAGGTAAATCAGGTATATGCCAGCGAAGCCGATGTGTTAAATGTTGCCTTGTTTGGAATGACTGCAAAACAGTGGCGAGACTCTAATCCTGAACTCAAAGGAAATATCCGTGATTACGCTAATGTTTCACAGCTTGTTTGTCTTTCCAATATGGAGAACCTGAATGCCGTATTTATCTGTGAAGGTATGCCGCAAAATGAACGACTTACAAAGCTAAATGCCATTGCAATAAATCAAATGAAACTTCTGACAGAAGATCACAGAATAATGGCACTTGAGGAAAAGAGCCGTGAATGAGGTGTGAAAATGAGGTGTTGTATTCTATGGCAAATATTCATGCGCTCATGACGCTGATAAACAAAATATTCCCCAGTGAGAACTGCACTAGCAACAATGTCGCTGAGTTCATCCAGCGGCTTGCGCTAAAAGATGTCAGTCAGAATAATGAACACTTTGCGCCCGTGCAGCCGCCGCAAGTAAATCAGAGCGGCAGGTATTCTCCCGAAAAAATAACGCAAAAGCCATCCACAAGAGGACAGCAATCCGAACCATATGCGACCTTTAAGAAGATGAGGCAAGTTGGCGGTGTTCGAGAAGAATACCTAAGCTATTATGCTAATGATGCTGAGCTCTTTTTTAAGCAAGCGCAATTTATGAAGGATTTTACGGATAATTATGACCAGAAGATTCCGCTTGATACCTACTACGCCACTTATGGCACAATGGATGACGCGCAACTGCGCACATACTTTACTTGGCGCACAAAGGTGCGTCAGGGTGTTATTGAGGACACCTCATTATCCTATGCATTTTGTTATATATTCGAACTGCTTAATGATGTCGGGGTGAGCAGCCCCGCTGATGCCATCGAGAAAGTGATTACACTTTGGACGGCGTTCAGGCGGTATAATGAGAACATGGATGTCCATTTGCGCGAATGGATACGAGATTATTATGTGGTTCATAAACCACAGTTAGCGGTTGAATTCTCAGCTTTTAGCCGCAGTTTTCCGGTTCCGTATCACCACGGTGAAGATGCTGCTTTGTTGGCAAAGGCAAAGGCGTGCAATTGGGACGATTTGAGAGCTATCGAAGCGTCATCGTCATTTAGGATAACAAATGGGCAATTTTACAAAGCTGCAGATCAGGCGATGATTGAAAAATGCGCTTGCTTTGTTATACAGGAGCTTGCTAAACTTTTCAAAAGTGGCGGCGTGGATTTGAGAAATATGTTTATTGAAAAGCGCAGAGAGAAAATATACTCTCTCTTCAGAGGGGCTGTACATAGGAATTTAGCCGTACAGCCTATAACGGTACAACTTGACGACTTTGAAATGATCAAACTGAACAGCAGGGGTTGGTATCGGGAGTATTTAACTTTGACGCAGTATCGGTCTGTTATCGGGTACGTCCTGAAATGTATCGAAGTCAAAATGCGAGAACACTTCGGTTACAAGAGAAACCTGCAAATACCGAATATCTCTCAGGTGGAAAACAGTTTTTTGTACAGCGAACCGGATAAATTCACCTATCCAACTCGCCCGACAATGAACAGGCTGAAAGCATGGAAACAGAAGGCCTTCTCCGTCATAAGCAGCACCGAATTTGAGTCGACAATCGTCCGTGCTATCGCCGAATACTGCAAACTGGCCCATCTCGTTATCGTAAACGGTGTGGTTAAGGAGATTAAGCTTGTTGAGATAGACTTGAGCAAGCTTAAGGATATCGAAAAAGAACACCTGGAAACTGCAGCAAAGCTCATTATTGAAGAACAACCGGCGCCAGTGGTTGAAGTTACACGCCCTGCAACGATAGCGCCCGATATTGAAATTGCGGGAATGGCCGGTTTTGTAGATTCTCTGCCTGAAGAAGGAAGAACTCTGTTGATTACTTTGCTTAACGGAGGACAAGTTCCGCCAAACAGCGAATTGCTTATAGAAACAATCAATACCAAGGCACTTGAGGCGATTGCCGATAACATGATCGACTATTCCGAGAGCGTGCCATATGTGTATGACGATTATACCGACGAACTGAAATCGTTGTTGGGAGGGCAATAGATGAGTGTAACAAACAAAATTCCACTACGGATTGCCAGCACACTGCTTAACGCCTTAAAAGGCGGCGTGGTTCCGCGCACGGGGCTTGGCTACATTACGGTGGGAAGAAAAGATGAGATCGATGCTCTTTTGCACGATGTTGAGACCATTTCTATCGGGGGAGCTTCGTTCCGCTTCATCGTCGGGAAATACGGCGCGGGCAAGAGCTTTCTTTTGCAAACAATCCGCAACTACGCAATGGAACGCGGTTTTGTGATCGTTGACGCAGACCTGTCTCCCGAACGCCGTCTCGTCGGCAATAAGGGGGAGGGCCTTGCTACCTATAAGGAACTGATGAAAAACCTGTCTACCCATACATCCCCTGACGGCGGTGCTTTGAGCCTGTTGCTCCAGAAGTGGATAGCGGCACTTAAAACGGAAGTTATGACCGAAAATTCGCTCTCGGCAGACAGTACGCAACTAAACGAACTAGTCGAGCTAAAGATCCATCAGACCGTCAATGAACTGGAAACCATTGTTCATGGGTTTGATTTTGCGCGGATTATTTCGATGTACTGGAAAGCAACGGTAAATGAGGACAATGAAGCAAAGAGGAAAACCCTAAAATGGCTGCGCGGCGAATATTCTACCAAAACAGAGGCGAAGCAGGAACTGGGCGTTAGCGTTATCATAACGGATGACGACTGGTATGAGTATATCAAGCTGTTTTCTATGTTCGTAGTGAAAGCGGGATATAAGGGCATGATTATGATGATTGACGAATTGGTCAATCTGTACAAAATCCCGAATTCGGTTTCGCGGCAGAACAATTATGAAAAGATACTTACCATCTACAACGATGTTATGCAGGGCAAGGCGCAATATTTAGGCGTGATCATGAGCGGCACACCACAGTGTATCGAAGATACGAGGCGTGGCGTATTCAGCTATGAGGCACTGAAATCTCGGCTTGAAAACAGCCGTTTTTCAGATGGCGCTACCCGCGACCTGCTTGCGCCGATCATAAGGCTCAAAACGCTTACACCCGAAGAGATGTATTTCCTTGTGCAAAAGCTGGAATCTATCCATGCGCTTGTGTATAAATACGAGCCGAAGCTAAAATCCGCGTCGCTGCAGTATTTCATCAAAACGGAGTTTGCACGGGTTGGCGCAGGACAAAACATCACCCCGCGTGAAATCATCCGGGATTTTATTGAGATACTGAATATCATTCTCCAAAATCCTGAAAAGTCGCTGGAAGGCATTTTAGGCGGCGAAAATTTTGAGTATGCCGCATCGTCTGCAAACGACGAAAAAATCCATGAGGAGTTTAAAGGGTTTGAGATATGAACGCGTTCGAGAAGTTAGCCCCGTTTATTCAGGACTACATCTACCGCAACAACTGGGAAGAACTGCGTGAAGTCCAAGTTGCGGCTTGTGATGTCATCTTTAATACAGATGACAATCTTCTCGTCGCTACGCCGACTGCATCCGGCAAAACAGAAGCGGCGTTTTTGCCGGTTATTACTGAACTGTATAACAAACCTTCAAGCAGCGTTGGAGTATTGTACATCGCTCCTTTGAAAGCCCTGATCAACGACCAGTTCGTGCGCATTGAAGAATTGCTGGAAGAAGCATATATCCCTGTAACCAAGTGGCATGGCGATGCGTCGCAATCGCTGAAAAATAAACTGCTCAAAAATCCTAAAGGCGTTATGCAGACCACTCCTGAATCATTAGAGGCGATGTTGATGAAAAGAAAACAGCAGGCGATGAAGCTGTTTTCAGACCTTCGCTTTATCATTATTGATGAGGTGCATAATTTTATCGGTGAGGACAGAGGGGTTCAGCTTCTTTCGCTTCTGGAGAGACTGCAGAATCTGATAGGCTGCTCACCGCGGCGCATAGGTCTCTCCGCTACGCTGGGCGATGTGCCTGTAGCAGAAGAATGGTTAAACAGTGGAACGCAAAGAACCTGTGTCACGCCGGATGTTGGGACGGAAAGACGCAAGGCGATGATCATGATCAATCATTTTTATACTTTGCCCGTTTCTGTTGATCAAGAACGCAAAAGTGTCCTGCCATTTTTCGAGTCGCTTTACAGCCTGACGCGAGGAAAGAAAAGCATCGTTTTTTCAAACTCTCGTTCCGACGTGGAGCGCAATATTGTGAACCTAAAAGACATAGCGGAAAAACGCCGCGAGCCTGATGTGTTTCTGGTACACCACGGCAGTATTTCCGCCTCAAACCGCGAGTATACCGAAACGCAAATGAAATTTTCGGATATGCCGTTTGTGACAGGAGCGACCGTTACCTTAGAATTGGGTATCGATTTAGGCGACTTGGAACGCATCGTGCAAACCGGCTGTCCGCATTCGGTTGCCAGTCTGTCGCAAAGACTCGGTCGCAGTGGTCGCCGCAGCGGGGTCTCGGAAATGTGTTTTGTTTTTGAGGAAGAAAAGAAATCAGAAGGCATAGAGTTTTATAAATCCATTAACTGGCTTTTTGTAAAATGTATTGCGTTGATTGAATTATACCGCGAGAACTGGCTTGAGCCTATTGCGGTAGACCGATATCCCTATGGCGTTTTATATCATCAGACGATGAGCTTTCTATACAGCTACGGCGAAGCGAAACCTGAGCTGTTAGCGCAGTCGATATTGAGCGAGGCGGTGTTTGCCGATGTCTCTCAGGAAGATTACAAAACATTGCTGCGCTATATGCTTGAAAAAGAGCAGATTGAAAGAACCTCTTCCGGCGGACTTTTAGTTGGTGGGAAAGGCGAAAGATTGACGAATCATTATAATTTTTATTCTGTTTTTGAAACCCCAATCGAATATTCGGTGCGAGACGGTTCCCAGGAAATTGGTACGTTAAATAATCCAATGCCGCCGGACACTACATTTGTGCTAAGCGGGAAAACCTGGTCTGTAGTTGAGGTTGATCAAGAACAGAAAATAATTTATGTCACAAGTGTAAAAGGCAAGCCGCCGACTGTTTGGGACGGCACTTGCGACGGCTTTGAACATACCAAAGTTCTCAAAAAAATGCGTGAGGTTGTTGCAGGCCTTACTGAATATCCGTATCTTCATCCGAGTGCACTATCCCGTCTGAACGGAATACGGCTGACGGTACGTCAGACACGGCTGTCAGAAAACGCGGTGTTTGAGATTTCTCCGGACACCTTCGGCATTGCCTTGTGGCTTGGAACGAAGGCGGCAAACGCGCTCGACTTCGCGCTAACGGCGCTGTTACCCGAACGACAGTATACGCTCCACTATTGGCCTTTCATTAGTGTCAAAAACGTCAGGCACGATGCGCTTTTGAAAGCATTAGAGCACATAAAAACTGTGCCGCTGTCCATCAGCGACTTAAGTATTCCTGACGGAATAGAGGTCGAGGGGAAATACAATGATTTTGTTCCGCCGGAATTACTGAGGAAACAATATATCGCCAAATACATTGATCTTGCGGAAATGCAGCGGGAGATGACCAAGAATAAGGAAGGATGAAGCTGAATAACTTGGATTGTCTCCCTCAATCCCAATTTGCCAAGTGGATGGGAATTCGGCACTTCACACGGTAAACGGGTGAGGGCGGCAAGACGGAAAGCTAGCGGTTTATGGGCTTCGTTTTGACGTTTGAAAAAGAAGGATTCCGTTATATTAAAGATGCGGGCGCAAGACGCCATGTGATGATCTGCCGCTGTGACGGTGAAAATCACGATTTGGTCAGTAATGCCGTAATTTTGTTTGCTATTGCCTGATATCGTTTTGAAAAATATTGCAAAACCATAAACCAAAATAGATATGGGCGCGTCCCTGAGGTTAAAGAAGAAAACAGAAGGAGAAGTGCGTGTGAAATTATATGAGCTGCTTTGGACAAATATCAAGCTTTTCTCTGCGGTACTACTGGCTTTCATTTTAGGTCAGCTTATTGCCGGGCTATGGCGCAGATTATACATAGAAATGAAATATCGCTTTGAAAAGAGCAAAATCGGGAACGTCTTATTGGAAGATATTTTGAAGAAGGTTATTCCAGTAATTTTGCCCTTGATTTTGCTCGTTGTTCTGGTGGCGCTTCAACAGAAATACAGTTTTATTAACTTTGGGAAAAGCGAAGGATACACGGGGCTTGTTATAGGGATATTGACCTTGTATGGCATTTTGTATGTTTTTTTACAATTTATTATCAACTACACGCTGCAGGACAGAGAAAATGATTTGTACTGGGGGCGAAGCATCACCCAGGAGTTGCTTGTTCAAACACTGGGATATAAATTCTTCGGCTCGGCTTTTTTTAGGCTGCTTCTGGTCTATGGGGTCATTTACCCTTATACAAGTGAAACAATCATTTCGGTAACGGAGAAGTTAAGTATCACGGAGAGCTCTCTGCAAGCCTTGTGGGAAACAAGTCTGTTTGCTATTTTTATTCTATACATCTATCTATTTTTGCAGAGCCTGAGCGGCATGAATATCTTATATGATGTTCATAAGAAAAGCAGATTGATGTATTTGAGATGGAGAATTGAAGAACGAGTAACGGAAGAATATATGGAAAAATTCAAATATGCTTATAAAAAGAATCGTTATGAGTTCTTTTTCAATCCATTATTTGCCGAGACGGAAGACTTAAAGGCGAATGAACAACAAGAAATGATAATGCACATTTTGAGCGAAATGTTTACAGGAACTGAATTTACGCCCGGCGGATGGAGCATGCTGGAGAGATTTACAGGAGATGAGGAAAACGAACAGCAGAATCGTCTTATTTATTTATATCAGTTTTTTATCGAGTTATTCGAACGGCTCGCAAAAAGCTCTGTGCATTTAAAGATTGATGGGTTATTAAAGATTTACAGAATTCAAGATGTTGCCATATGTAAGGCTATTGACAGCTTTATCAAAACGCAAAATGAAAAATCTGAGTCAAGGGATAACATATTTATTGATGAGCTTGTTGACAGATATACGCAAGAGAAGTTCGGGAACAAAGAATGTACATATTTTAAACTGCCGGTAAATATTATAATGTCTATTACTTCTTGGGACGACATTGAAGAAATTCATAAGCATATTACGTGGCAAAGAGGTTATAAGATTATCCAAAAGATCCGTCAAGAAAATGATGGGGAATTAACGAATTCCCAAAGATTGCTGCTAGGAAGCTATGACGCGTATTTAAAGAAAATGCTGGATCATTATAAGGATTATGTAGATGTATTGAAGGGAAAAAGTGATTTCTGGTTTTTCGGATCATTGAAGCGGGGAGCTGCCAGAGAAAATAGTTTAAGCAATGCCATTTATCTGTACATGCGGGATATGGCTTATACGGAGTCAGACAAGGAATATTTCGTTTTTCTGGCGGAGAGGCTGGATTACAAATATAAAGCGGCTCTTGTTATATATCATATGCTTTATCCCATATCGGAGCATAGGTGGAGTAAGGAGGTAAAATTATTCCGCCGGATCATCGATGCCGGCTGGGCGGATGAATCCATTGCTGATGAAGAGGTGCTGGAATTTGTATGTACTAAAATTGCGGAGAGTAATATTGAGCATCGGATCGAAGGAGATTTAATCCGGTGGATTGGTCATCATATAAAGATAAGACAGGTAAACGAAAAGATTATGCACAGATGTTTGACCGATAGATATATTACATACGCGAAGCTTCTTAAGCTCATATACATTTTTACAGACAATGCAAGCTATCCGGTTAATTTTTATAACTTCGATTTTGATAAAATCGAAAAACCATCCGGCTCGAATTGGGGAGCAGAATTCTTGACCGAGATGTTGGAAACCCCGGAGCTGTTGTGGGAAAGGTTTTTCGCAAAGCATGTATATCAGCTTTGTGAAAAAATTTCGTATTCGGATGATGATTTTGCTAGGATCAGAGATTTCAGAGTGTTTTGGCTAAATCCGATTTTCAATCTCGATAAATCCAAGTTCATGGAGTTGACGAAAAATCATTATCTGGAAAAAGGGATTATTGAATTTTTACTCCTGCGTTTAAGTACTGAGAGCTATGAATACCTTATTCAAGGTGAGACTTCGGCATCTTTTGCGGCTAGAGTCAAAGCGATTATCAAAAGCGAAAATAAAGAAATAAATAAATATGTGGAAACATTAGTAAGTCGGGCTAATGAATGCAGAGGACCGGCTATATCTGATTGGGAAGTGACGCGACTTATTAATGAATTACAAAAATTGCTTGATAAATAATAATTATACTTTGACGATTAAATTTTAGGTTAAGGGAGTAACTGACAATGCACGACAACAAAAAATTTTGGAACCGGTATTCCGGGCTGTATGACTTCGAGATTAATCGGTTTAACAAAGCGGCATACGAAGAAATGTACAATCTGATGTCGGAAGTGCTGAGAGCCGATATGAGGGTTTTGGAAGTTGCCACCGGAACCGGTTTGATCGCGCTTGGCATAGCCAAATTTGTCCGGCAAGTTGAAGCGACGGACTTCTCCCCCAAGATGATTGAAACCGCAAAAAAGAAAATTGCTCCGTCCAATGTTAAATTTTCCATCGAAGACGCTACGGCATTATCCTTTGCAAATGCCTCATTTGATGCGGCCATCATTTCCAATGCTTTGCATATTATGCCAGACCCCGAAGCAGCGCTTGTGAGTATCCGCAGGGTACTGCAACCTGGTGGATTACTGATAGCACCGACCTTTGCGCATGGGCACCTAAAAAACTCCACCTGGAATCTGAATGCCAAAATACTGAAACTCATTGGGTTTGAAACTTACTCGAAGTGGACACCGGAGGAATATACCGGGTTTATTGAGAAAAATGGTCTTTCTGTTGGCCGGCGGAAAGTATTAAGAGCCGCTTTTCCGCTTGTCTATCTTGAGGCGACTAAAGTCTGCCAATCTTTATAGAATTAGGATACTTAATGAGTTCCGGGAGACGTGAATATACGTTGGGTGTTCAGGAGGGGAAAGGTTTTGACTGAAAATCGTGACATCTCCCCGCCAAGGGGATACCAGCTTGGAACGACATCTTTTTTGTACACTCAAGGCACTCAGAATGTGTGGTAAGGATTGAACGAGGCTTAAATCCAGAAAAATGAAGAGTTACAGGCGGATCTGTTTCTTCAAAAGGAGGTTACTCAGGCATTACAGGCGTCCGGATTGTTTGGAAGAAGAATGTCTGGAAGAGGAACAAGGTGAAATATTAGTGAATAAAGTGGAACTAAAACATAAAGTACACGCTATTGTAAGCAGTACACTAAAGGAGAATATTTATATATCCCCTGTAGAGCTGCTGATGAAAATTGGTATATTATCTGCTAAAGATTATGAAGATTGGCGGTTCGGCCGTGTACCATACCTTGAAAAAGTATGTAAGACCAACTTGAGCAAGTTGTCATTTATAATGAAAGAACTTAGGGCATACGCTCTGGAGAATCATTTAAAGTCCTCATGGACGGCATATAACCAGTGGGGCGTAAAAGGCAAGAGAATCCCCTTGCGCTTTAGCAAATCTGGAGATGCCGTTATAGAAGAAGCCTATGCTACACATTATGTTGTCAATACTAATAATGTGAGGTGAAAGAGAAGACATGCTGAAACCGAGTGAAGTTAAAAAAGCGGCAAAGGCTATAGAGGCTGACAATATCAGATTCCGTTCATTCATGAAAAATCATGCCGATGAAGAGAAACTGGATAAGCAATTTCTGGCATTACATAATGAACTGTTTGCTGATTATGACTGCAGTAAATGCAGAAACTGCTGTAAAATGTATAAAGGAACATTTCAAGAAGATGAACTGGAAAAAGCGGCCGGATACATGAATATAACAACTGACCAGTTTAAAGATTTCTTTCTGGAATTCGACGAAATAGGATACAGCTATAAAACCAAGCACCGGCCATGTGATTTTTTGGATGAAGATGGAGAATGTAAACTGGGTGATATGAAACCTGAAAGCTGTAAGACTTATCCGTATACAAATCAGCCGGAAAGGTTATGGAGCCTTTCCAGTATGTTAAATGTGGTTGAAGTATGCCCCGTAGCTTTTGAGATATTTAAAAGATTAAAGGAAGTTTATGGATTTAAAAGCAGACAGCGATATTGATTTGAAGGGAGAACAAGATGAAAAATCTAATAAGAGGCAATAAAGATGAAATCACACCGGTTTATCTTCATTTGGAACTGAAAGATGAGTACCTGACGGAAGATCAGGAAAGAATGCTTAAAAGATATGGAGAATCTTTAAGCGGAGAGACTATAGGCAGGGATATTCTTATACCATCCGATATGCCGCTTCATAACCTGCACTATGCGATACAAAAACTTTATGGCTGGCAAAATTCACACTTGCGCTGTTTTCGCCTGCCGGAAGAAGTGTATCAAAAACTGACCGGCGGCACCGTAAAAGGCTGGACGGATTTGGTGGGAATTTTATTTCAGCCGCCGTCCGAAGCGGAGGAAGATATTTTCTGGGATGATGATTATGAAAAAGGCAGTATAAACGCTTGGCTTAAGAAGAAATATACCGGGCCGTATTTTTACGGCGGGGAGTTGGAGCATCCCGAAATTGCAAAAAGAGATATGCAGCAGCTCATGGATAATTTTAAGATGCTTGATGTCAAAGAGTCATTTAAAGATTACATAGCCCGGACTAAAAAGGGTGAGGCCAAGGAAACTACTAAAACTTTGCGCAAAGCTCCTTTGATTGAGCTGACTCTTGAAGAAATGAATTCATCTATTATCATTGAAGGTGGAACGGAAGATTTGTTGGAACGGCTGGAAGCCAGCAAGGTTCTGGCAGGCGAAGATGAAGTGCTTGATGAAAAAACGTTTTTCCCCGTATCAAGGGAACTTATTTATAAGTATGATTTTGGGGATAATTGGACGATTACCATAACTAAGAGAAATGATTGCCAAGATCTGCTGGAAAGCGGGTTTGTTTCCCATGAAGAGATTGCCTATGCCAATGAAATTGTGTTGAATGAGCACAGGCCGGTTTGCATCCATAAAGACGGAGTATTTTTGCTTGATGATGTGGGCGGATTAAGTGGCTTTGCTGATTTTTTAGGGACTGTTTATGAAAGTGAAAGCAAAAAAAAAGGGATGAGCTTCGTGCCTGGGCCAAGAGCCTTGGATGGAGTGAAAAAAAGATTGCGACTAAAAGGATATTGTAGTGGGATTGAATATAGGGGGTAAAATGAATCAGAAAGTTTTTGTTCAGAAATCAAATGAAATTGAACGGTATGAGCATAGAGGAATTAAGAAGCTGTCTGCATAATATGGCAAGGAAAATACCTGCAAGCAAGAGAGAGGAATTTCTTCAGCTGCTTGATGATTGTTATGATCAAGATGATCGAGAAGATAGTAAGTACGAGGAGACATTTCAGTATAAAAAATTAATACCTGATGAGAAAGTAAAAGAAAAGCTAAGTATAACTGTGGATGATATGAATTCATATGTAAAGTGGCTGGAATCCGTAATTGATAAAAGAATAGATGGAATTGTAGGTGGAAAATACTGAGATAAATATAATGATGTTGCTTTATTGACAGCTGCATTGGGGGAAGTAAAAGAGTCGTTAGGTATGAAAATGGAAAAAAGGATTATTATAAACAGGTATTTAGAAAGATATTCGCGGCACTCAGCCTTTCGAGGAGCATTGAAGGAATACATGGATTAAGGATTTTATTAAAATTGACTCAGTAACAACAATTTTGTCAGAAGTATATCTTTACGATAAAGGGGCACCAGCTTCAAGCGGCATCTTCTTTGTATCCTCAAGGCACACAGAAAGCTGCTGCTTGCTTGAGAGATTGTAACGCCTTGAAAATAGAAAGACAGAGGCACGGTTCTCTTGTCGCATACCAAACAAAAAAATCAGCAGGGGTATTTTCTAACGAGGATGCCCCGCTTTTTATTTATGGCGAATTCGTCAGGATTAAAATGTATTGCTATTGTATATATAAAAGCCTATTATAATTATATTGGAGGGATCACTATGGCAAAAACAACGAATATTTATGTCAGGCTTGAGCCTGGCCTTAAAGAAGAGGCCGAAGCTATTCTGGCGCAATTAGGTATCCCGGTATCAAATGCGGTGAATATTTTTTTGAAACAGGTAGTTATGCAGCGAGGCTTACCGTTTGATGTAAAGCTGCCGGAGGCAAAACTCCCAAGTATTGCAAATATGAGTAAAGAAGAATTGAATGCGGAAATAGAAAAAGGATACGCTGATTTCATACAGGGTAATGTTAGACCTGCATCAGAAGTTTTCGCAGATATTCGCAAGAATTACGGGATATGAAGTACAAAATACTATTCACAAAACAAATGGAAAACGACTTGAAGGCAATATATGATTATATTGCTTTTACTTTACTTGCACCTGACATAGCAGCGGGGCAACTGGACAGAATCGAAAAAGCTATCATGAAACTGCAGGAAATGCCGGAACGATACCGATTATATGAAGAAGAACCCTGGCACAGCAAAAGACTTCGCCGGATGCCGGTAGACAATTTTATAGCTTTGTATATTCCGCGAAATGATGATAAAACAGTCACGGTTATTCGGGTTTTGTACAGTGGAAGCAATATAGATGAGCAGATGAAAGATTATGGCAAGAAACAGGCAACAAATGAATTGATGGATAAACTTGATAAGGGAAGAAAATCCGGAGACGAAAAAGGATGGACGTTTCACGAGGATATGCGAGCATATTTTGAAGATAAAATAAGCGAATGACCAACTGTCCGGAAAAATCGGACAGTTGGTGAGTCTATGTGAACTATTCGAAATTCCCGAATAGTTGCCGCCAAGGGGCGTGAATATCCAGTGGATGTTCACGGAGTGGTACGGCATCTTTTTTGTATCCTCAAGGCATGTGGAGTGTGTGGTATTGATGTCAAGGGTAAAAGAGTGAATGTGTGAAAAACCTAGTAAATAAGCCGTTTTCGGACTTTTGGGTCTGACGTAAGCATTTGAAAACCGTGATTTTATCGCCCTGTGGGAATAAATTACAAATTGAATTGATAAAAAGTGTCTGACTTTATACACCTAATGAGTAAAATGCGTATTACAATAAATTTTGATTTTTTGGTAGAGTCGACAAAGGCGGAAAGCACACTCAAATTCAAGTAATTCTTCAAGTGGATTCGAATAGAAAGGAGCATATGATTACACAGAAACTATGTGTATATCATAAAGACTGTATTATGAATCACAAGACGTATGAATTTGAAGCCGTCATTCGGAAAGTCCCCGGCATAGACGGCGCATATGTCGAATTCCCTTATGACGTGAAAGCGGAATTCGGCAAGGGCAGGGTAAAAGTCCACGCAACTTTTGACGGAGAGCCTTACGACGGGAGTATCGTCAACATGGGCATGAAGAAGGCCGACGATTCTGTGTGTTACATCATTGGATTGCGCAAGGATATTCGTGCTCAAATAGGGAAACAGCCGGGTGACAGCGTGAGGGTTACCATTACGGAGAGGGTGGGGTGAATCTTATATGTGGCAATGCCCAAAATGCGGACGTGAGTTCAAGAACCGAAACCAGGACCACTTTTGTGGCGAGCCGCCGAAAACGATCGATGCATATATTGCCGCGCAGCCTGAGAGCGTTCAGCCGCTTTTGAATCAGGTCCGGAATACCATCCGTGCCGCGCTGCCGGACGCGCAGGAGCGTATCTCGTGGAGTATGCCGACTTACTGGAGCAAGCATAATATCATTCATTTTGCGGCATTCAAAAAGCATATCGGGCTGTATCCCGGCGAGAAGGCGATCGAGAATTTCGAAAACCGTTTGACAGAGTACAAAAGAAGCAAAGGCGCGGTACAGCTGCCATATGATAAGCCGCTCCCGTTAAGCCTGATTACAGAGATTGCGAAATGGTGCTATGAAACGGCGAATTGCCAAAGGCTTTGAAGGGGTGATTGATATGGACGTTAAAACGGTATTGCAGGAACTTGAATCTCTGGGTACGGAACGAACAAAAAAAGTATATATGCGGCAGGGCGCGCGCGAGCCGCTTTATGGAGTGGCGACGGGCCGTTGCAACCGTAGGCGTTTCCTATCTTCCGCTGTATGAAAAAGCTCTGTCCGTGGCAGAGGCCATCGGGACCGTGGAGGTATTCAAGGGCAAAACGAAATGCAGCGTTCCCGTGGCGGCGGAAGAAATCCAAAAAGCGGCGGTCCAGGGGCGACTCGGTTTCAAACGAAAGCATGTCCGGTGTTAACTTTAGGCTACAGTTCTGCTAGGGTAATCCGTGAGCTGCACGATTATTTGTCTTTTCTTCCCGGCAAGAATAAGAATACCGCAACAGTAATCGTTGTTATGGCTGTATTGCGGCGAAATCTTGACAGTATTTCGGAAGTGAAAGAAGCTGTCGTGCTACATGGACTTGTTAGTCACTTATATGGAGGTTTATTTTCTCTTATGCAGCTCAATATTGCAAAGTAAAGCTGCAAAAGCCCGAACCTGAGAGCAAATAAAATTCTGATGCCTTTGTTTTAATATAGTCCAAACACAATTTTAATTAAAGCTGCCATCAGGCAGGAGCACAAGAGGTTATGTTTTTCTTTTTATGAGAAGCAGAGCCTCTTTTTTATTGCCTGATGTAGCGCAATAAGATGGAGGAATTCATTTTTAAAATCTTGTGATGGCACTATTGTAAAAAATAAATATCTTAAATATAATATATTTTGAATATCAAACAATAAGAACTTCTTACTAAACGAAGGGGATGATCTAATGATTGAGGAACTGACAAATGAACTTTTATTTTTTTTTAATGGGTTTTCATCTTGGGAAAATTCGATAGTTCGTACAAGCGATTTAACAGTTTCAGAAGCCCATGCCTTAGAAGTATTGGGAGAACACGAAAAAATAAATATGAAATCTTTAGCGCAAAAACTAGGAGTTACGACGGGAACTACTACGGTTACTGTAGACAGGCTTGAAAAGAAGGATTTAGCAAAACGTGAATCGACAGACGAAGATAGAAGGGTTAACTTAATAGCATTAACAGAAAGCGGGAAGAAGGCTTTTGAGGAACACCATAATTATCATATGCAATTAACTGAACAGATGATTTCGGTTTTAAGCGAAGATGAAATAAGGCAATTTCTTGATACCCTAAAAAAGATAAATATGGAGACTTTCTAATCTGGCTCAGTAAAGTCTATACCTAATGAAAAGGAGACAAGAAATGAGTGTAATCGAAGCTGCACCTAATAAAACATGGAGCAGAATTTGGCTGCGACACGGAGGATTAATTATCGCTGTCCTTTGCTTAATATTGATTGGACTAGCATGGTGTGGCGGACAAGACGGAAACAGTGGATTGGTAATTACCTTGTATCTATTGGCTTATGCTATCGGGGGGTATCGCAAAGCGTTGGAGGGACTCCAGACTCTTATCAGGGAAAAAGAATTGGATGTTGATTTATTGATGGTTGTCGCGGCAATCGGGGCAGCCAGTATTGGTTATTGGAAAGACGGAGCAATTCTGATCTTCATCTTTTCGCTCAGTGGTGCTTTAGAAGGTTATACGATGGAACGGACTAATAATGCTATTGAGTCCATTATGAAATTAAGACCCGAAGAAGCTATTGTTATCAATGGCAATAAAGAAAAACGTGTACGAGTTGAAGATTTAAAGCAGGGTGATCTCCTCTTAGTAAAGCCTGGTGAAAGAATTGCAGCTGACGGGATTGTGAGCGAAGGATTTTCTGCGGTAAACCAAGCCTCCATAACGGGTGAATCAATACCAACGGATAAAGCCCCTGGAGACGAGGTTTTCGCCGGAACAATGAATGGTCAAGGAGCATTGGTAATCCAAGTTACGAAGCCTGCGGAGGCGACATTGCTAGCCAAGATCATTCATTTGGTCCAGGAAGCTCAAAGTGAAAGACCGCCTAGTCAATTATTTGTTGAACGTTTTGAACGGACATATGCCAAAATAGTTGTTGCCGGTGCTATATTAATGGCTGCTTTACCGCCTGTTTTCTTAGGCTGGACCTGGAGTCAGACGATCTATAGGGCAATGATTTTTCTGGTTGTTGCCTCACCTTGTGCTCTGGTTTCTTCGATAATGCCAGCAGTTTTATCAGGTATCGCAAATGGAGCGCGTAATGGCATTTTATTTAAGGGCGGAGCCTACCTCGAAACTATCGGAAGACTAGATGTTGTTGCCTTTGATAAAACAGGTACTCTTACTGAAGGGGTACCGAAGGTCACTGATATAACCGCATATGGTAAGTACACTGAAACGGAACTTTTAAGTATTGCAGCTTCCCTAGAAACTTGGTCAGAACACCCCATTGCCAAGGCGATTATTAGCTTGGCTAAAGAGAGAAATATCGAGCTTATGCCTACAACTAAGCTGGAAGCAATTCCTGGTTTGGGGGTACATGGCTCAGTTGATGGACAAGAATGTAAAATTGGGAAAGTAGATTTAATAGAAGGAATGACGCTGTCTATAAAGGAAAAATCTACAATTACTGATTTGGAGCAACAAGGCAAAACGGTCATCTTTGTAAAGGTAGAGGACGAAGTTATTGGACTATTAGCTGTTCAGGATACCTTGCGAGCACAAGCTAGAGAATCTGTTGATAAACTTAAGCAGATGGGGATCAAGGTGGTAATGCTAACTGGTGACAGTTCCTCTACCGCTCAAATTATAGGTCAAGAGGCGGGAGTTGACCAAGTGTATGCCGAACTTTTGCCGGAACAAAAAGTGGAAATTATTAAGACATTAGGTCAAAATGGCAAAGTTGCAATGGTCGGTGACGGTGTTAATGATGCACCAGCCTTAGCCGCATCATCAGTTGGTATTGCTATGGGAGCAGCCGGAACAGATATAGCATTAGAAACGGCCAATGTGGTATTAATGGCGGATGATTTATCTAAAGTATCTTATGCTATTTCCTTAGGCCGACGCAGCACTAGAGTTATAAAGCAAAACGTTACGTTTGCGATTGCTGTAATTCTACTACTTGTAGTATCTAACTTCATTGGGTATGTCAATTTGCCATTGGGTGTAATAGGACACGAAGGTAGTACTATCGCCGTAATAATTAGCGGTCTACGCTTATTGAGTCAAAAACAAATAAGTTTGTTTGAATAAAGAAATCGATATAAAGGAATGGTTTATTTGCCTGCTATATTGCTATTTATTCTAGTATCATTCCTACATTGCAAAAGTTTCCGAACTTTGGCCGGGTCTATGCAGCTTATGGTGGGATATTTATTTTTCTTGCCGTCTTATGGGGTTGGGGAGTGGATAAAAAAGTTCCGGATAACTGGGATTGGATTGGAGTTTTTATTTGCTTATTAGGAGTATCAATTATGCTTTGGGCACCCCGTCATTAATGGAGGGCTTATAATGTACGAATCTGAAAATGACCACGAACAAAAATATTCCCATGTTCATAATGATCCTCAGTATTCTAATAGCCTTATTAGTAGCGGTTGGGGCCTGGGGGATTCTGTTGTGAAAAAAAGTTATATTTGATATACTACATATGAATAGATATTCATATATTAAATTGAGGTGAAAATTATGGAGGTAGAAAATCCTAAAGAAATAGAGCAAAACCCGGTTTGCGAAGTGCAATGTGTTCACACTGATCTAATCAGCACTCACGTCAATCAGATTATAACTTCTGATCAAGCTAATCATCTCGCTGATCTCTTCAAAACCCTTGGGGATTCCACAAGAATCAGGATTATGGATGCTTTATCCAAAGCAGAGTTCTGTGTCTGTGACTTAGCGGCACTATTGGATATAAGCCAATCGGCAATCTCTCACCAGCTTCGGGTTCTACGGAATAGTAACTTAGTCAAGTACCGCCGCGAAGGAAAAATGGTTTATTATTCGTTAGATGACGACCATGTGGTAAGACTTTATAGCCAAGGATTAGAGCATATCAACGAAAAGTAGCGATTAGAAGCTGGCCAAAGATAGAAATGTTTAACAACAGGTGTTTGGAGGGAAAAGAAGATGTCAGATGCAAACCTGTTTCAATCTGAAGAACGTGTAAAGTATCGTATTGAGGGTGAATTTTGTGCTAATTGCTCTGCCAAAATGGAAAGGACATTGAGTGCAACCGCTGGAATAGGTGAGACCGTGATTAACTATGCCGCGAAGACGGTATTTCTTCCCCCTTCCGCTGTGGAACAGGCCCAAAAAATCATAGAGAAAATTGAACCTGGGGTAAAGCTTGTTCTTGCGGAAACAAAGAAACCGTCGGAAGGGTTAGAAGGTCGTGTTAAATACCGTATCGAGGGCGAGTTCTGTGCTCATTGTTCAGCTAAGATGGAGAAGGCTTTGAGTGAAACGGCTGGAATTGGCACCACCAGTATCAATTACGCTGCGAAGACTGTAATTTTGCCACCCGGCATGGTCCAAGAAGCGCAGCGTATTATGGAGAATATCGAACACGGAGTCAAACTGGTACCTGTGGAGAACCAAAAAGATAAGAGCAGCAACCAGGAACCAGAGAAGTCTCTACTTGGCGGAAAGCTAATAGGCATCATCATAGCCGGAATCCTGTTGGCGATAGGATTGGTTTTCGGTTCGAAGTGGCATGGCACTTCATTGGAACCAGTAGAGTATGTTGTTTACCTGTCGGCTTATGTGTTGGTCGGCTATGAAGTTTTAAGTACGGCATTTAGAAACATTCTTAGAGGTTCGGTGTTTGATGAAAACTTCTTAATGGCTATCGCAACCATTGGTGCTATTGCGATTCACCAGTTGTCAGAAGCTGTTGGCGTTATGCTGTTTTATTCAGTCGGCGAATATATTCAGGCGCGGGCCGTTGACCGTTCCCGCCGTTCCATTCAAGATCTAATGGATATCAGGCCGGATTATGCCAATCTGATTAACCAGTTGGATGTGGTCAAGGTTGATCCTGAAAAAGTGCAAATTGGCCAACACATCATGGTACGCCCAGGCGAAAAAGTTCCACTGGACGGAGAAGTTCTGAACGGGAGTTCATTCCTTGATACATCAGCCTTGACCGGAGAATCCGTACCCCGGCGGGTTAAAGCCGGAGATACTGTTCTGGCCGGTACAATCAATCAATCCGGGGTCCTTACCGTGCGTGTGACTCGTAGATTCGCCGAATCTTCGGTGCAAAAAATCTTAGATTTGGTCGAAAACGCCGGTGCTCGTAAAGCTAACACTGAGAAATTCATTACGACATTTGCCAGATATTATACTCCAGCGGTCGTGATCGTGGCATTGGCGATTGCCTTCTTGCCTCCATTGTTTTTTGGTGGGGTTTTAAATGAATGGTTATATCGTGCTTTAACCATTTTGGTAATCTCCTGTCCATGCGCCCTGGTAGTTTCTATTCCTTTAGGATATTTCGGTGGCATCGGAGGTGCTTCCAAGCAGGGAATTTTGGTTAAAGGAGCCAACTTTTTAGAAGCGTTGACCAAGGTCGGCACCGTAGTTTTTGATAAGACAGGCACCTTGACCCAAGGGGTATTTGAGGTTGTGCAAATCAAACCTGCCTACGGTTTCACTGAGAACGAACTTTTGGAGATTGCCGCAACTGCTGAGGTTCACTCCAGTCATCCTATTGCCAAGTCGATTCGGGATAAGTTCGGCAAGAACATCGATGCTGGACTTATCCAGGGCTATCAAGAAATAAGCGGCAAAGGGATACAAGTGAACCTGCGCGGTCAGGAAGTTCTGGTTGGTAAGGCTGCGTTATTTGAACAGGCAGGGGTAGATGTGCAGGCCGAGGCTGACCATAGAACGGGTACGACGGTTCACCTCGCTGTCAACGGAAAGTATGCGGGATATTTACTCATATCAGATAAACCGAAAGCCGGTGCTCAAGCGACGGTTCAAGCGCTGAACAAGTCTGGGGTCAGAACAGTTATGTTAACCGGTGACCATCAATCCGTTGCGAAAGCTGTATCGGAAGAATTAGGGGTTGCGGAGTATCATGCAGACTTGCTCCCGGAAAATAAAGTGACTTGGTTAGAGAAGCTTATCGAAGATGCGAAGGGACAGGGTAAGGTGGTCTTTGTAGGGGACGGTATAAACGATGCGCCTGTTTTGACACAGGCCGATATCGGAGTGGCGATGGGCGGTTTGGGTTCAGATGCCGCGATTGAGGCTGCCGATGTCGTACTCATGGAAGATCAACCGGAAAAACTGTTAACTGCTATCAGCATTGCCCGCTATACAAAAGTAATCATTTGGCAAAATATCGTTCTTGCCTTGGTTATCAAGCTTGGATTCATTGTTCTAGGAGCTTTTGGTGTGGCAAATATGTGGGAGGCTGTATTTGCGGATGTTGGAGTAGCTTTGCTGGCTATCCTCAATGCAACCAGGGTCAGAACCTATTCGGCACCTCAAACGGGCGACGTTAGTGAGAAAAAGCTGTTTACTGTTTTAAATGGAAGCTCGGCCAAGTAAACGGTTTAAATTTTGGGGGTTTCAATGAATACTTTCTTAAAATTCTATATACCCGTGCTAATAACGACTTTCTTTTTCTGGACATTATTGCTAAGGACTTACGTTCTGTACAAAAAGACAAAGGTTAACCCGCTAACCTTTGGGCGGCAAAAAGAATCTGCTCATGATTATGTTGGTTCTTGGTTCAAGGTCATTCTTCTCGTAGTCTTCGTTTATGGTATTCTTAATTCATTTATTCCTATCCCCAAAATCTCATACTTAGACAATATATTGATCCAGGCTGTTGGTATTGTTTTAACGATAGCTTCATTGATATTTACTATTTATGCTCAGAATGAAATGGGTACTTCCTGGCGTATTGGGATTGATCAAGAAGTTAAAACCCAACTTGTTACTACCGGTCCCTTTGCTTATATCAGAAATCCTATTTTCCTTGGTATGATAGTAATGCTTTTAGGATTGTTTTTCCTAATTCCTACTTATTTTATAGCAGTATTGTTTATATTAAGTTACCTTCTTATTAATATACAAACCAGATTGGAAGAGGAGTATCTGGCCAAAGTTCATGGGAATGTGTATCTTAATTATAAAAAAGGAACCGGAAGGTTCTTTCCTAAATACCCCTTGTTCGATAGCGGCATCATTATTGTATCCTCAAGGCACGTGGAAACGGTGGTAGGGCTTGAAAGAGCAGACGGGAGGGGAGAAAATGAATAAGTATTTGCGACAGTTTATGGAAAGTAACACGCAACTCAGCGAGAGTGAAATGCGGGAGATCATGGAGCGCATCCTTGTCAGCATATATCAAAAAGGAACCGTTCTGCTCAAACAGGGCGATATTTCCGATAAGTGCTATTTCGTCTTAAAAGGCTGCATCCGGCAATATGCCATTGGTGACGACGGCAAGGAAACGACGTATAATTTCTTTACCGAGGGCCAGTCCGTGATATTGTTTAAAAGCTATAAGCAAAAAGTGCCTTCCGCTTATTTTTTATCCTGTCTTGAAGAGTCGACCTTAATTGTCGGGAGCTTGGATTCCGAGGAGAAAATGTACGATCAATTCCCGGAACTGAAAAATATCACCAGGACCATGATGGAGCAAAACTTTGGCCAGGCCCAGGATGACACCGCCCTGCTGATGGGTGCCGCACCGGAAGAGCGTTATTTGAGGCTTTTGGAAAAAAGACCTGGCTTGATAAAACGCGTCCCTCAGCACCAACTGGCCAGCTATTTGGGGATAACCCCGGAATCATTAAGCAGGATCAAGAAAAGGCTCACCCCGCCCTGACGGAGTGATTCTCGCTAATGGGTGGCTGCCTTGGCAGTTCTGCCGCCTTTGACCAAAAGCCATATACCGAAAAGGAGCTCTCCGAGGGCCATGGGCAGGCTGAGGATATTTTCAAGAATTACTGTCATGTGTTCAACCTGCGGGAAGAATACATGAAGCAAATGAACTATAATATAGCTCATTGCGGCGATCAACAAAAGGATCCCAAGGATTTTTGGGATAAATCCCGACTTCAGTACAAGCTTGCCGATAACCAGTAAATGAAGCCCAAAAACGATCAGGCCAAACGACCACATTTTATTAAATGCATCGATAAACAGCATCACCTGCGCATTCAACTGAGCCGACTGCATAGCCAGAGTGCCGTCTCCGCTTACTATCAGCAATACGTAGACTAAATTCAGTATCGCCGAGCCCAGAATGGCGCAATAAATTAAACGAAACCATGCGCCCAGCAGTGCCATACTGTTGTCCACTTGTTTCAAAAAGCTATACAGCGCCCAGGATACGATGATGTCGCTCACTAAAATGACGAGCCATCCGAAAATGCCGCCGCGAAAAAGAGCTAAAGAGTTAAAAATATTACTTGCTGTGGCATTGGCGTCACCCTTTACGATTAGGCTGCTGTTGACAAATCCGACGGTAAAAGCCGCACATCCCGCCATGACGAACATTGCGATTCCGGCAATGATGACTGCTCTGCGTTGTGAGATTATTTCCGTTTCAAATACAGTCATTATTATACCCCCTTTGTTAAGATGATTTTAGCAACGCAGACGCGGCATTTCATTGACTTAAATCAAGAAAACGCGATTTTTTTATCTTGAAAAGGCTAGGAAGGTTTGAAATTCAACGGATGAAAGGCTCCGAAGGATTATCTGGCGGTGTAATAACAAGTACGTTGAAGCGGACGTATTGGCAGGCCCTGATAAGTTGCAGTGGGTATGAGCGTTTTAATTTAAAGCAATAAATTTTCTCGGGCAGTAAAGTATAAAGTATGAACTTATGCACAAAATAAAATCTGCTTATTGCTCCGCAAAATTTGGTCAAGTTGGCTTTACTCAAGAGTTAAAACAATAAGGGAGAAACTAACATGACAAAAATAAATAAAATCAGCGATAAAAAGGAGTTGTCATCAGAACAACGTGAAGAACTACTCAGAATATTGAAAGACCGTTTTGAGAAAAACATGAATCGCCATAAAGGACTTGAATGGGCAGAAGTACAAGCAAAGCTCGAAGCTAATGCTGAAAAACTGTGGTCGCTCAATGAAATGGAAATAACTGACGGAGAACCGGATGTTGTTTGTCATGATAAAAAGACGGACGAATATATTTTTTATGATTGCTCAGCGGAAAGTCCTAAAAGTCGCAGAAGTGTTTGTTACGACCGTGAAGCACTGGAGTCAAGGAAAGAGCATAAACCAGAAAACAACGCTATTGATATGGCTGCTACCATGGGCATTGAGATTTTAACGGAAGAGCAATACCGGGAGCTGCAGAAATTTGGAAATTTCGATACAAAAACATCGAGCTGGGTGAAAACACCTGTTAATATTAGAAAACTGGGCGAGGCCATCTTTTGTGATCGTCGCTACGACACTGTCTTTGTGTACCACAATGGTTCAGAATCCTACTATGCTGCCAGGGGTTTTCGTGGCTCGCTAAGGGTCTAAATTTTGGTGTGAAACGCTGCCACATTACATTTATATACAGAACCATCTATATCCTTTATAATAAATTCAATTCACATTTGTAATATAAGCAAGCTTTTGATTATGTATTTATATACTATACGAAAGGAATGATAAAATTGACAGAAATAGCAATGTGTCAAAGTTGTGGTTTACCGTTTAACGAAGAACATGCCCATTTCATAGCAACAGAACCAGACGGAAGTAAAAGCATTTACTGTACAAATTGCTATAAAGACGGAAAATTTATTAATCCGACTATATCTATGAAAGAAATGATTGAGTTAATTGTACCTATTTTGGGAAGAGCAATAGGCGAGGAAGAAGCAAGAAAAGAAATGTCAACTTTATTACCAACGCTTAAGCGCTGGAAAAAAGTATAATCTGCGTAAAACTTAATATACAATAGTTCTTATATTAACTAAAGAAGCCTGATTATAGAGGCTCAATCATTAAGGTGGCAAGGTAACAAAAAACCCTCATTCGTTGAGGGTTTTTTTTATAAGCCGTCCTTTGCGGAGATATTGATTTCTTACCTTTGAATGCTTTCCCTAATTTAAGTATAACATATGGGAAATGGAAAATATAGACTATTTATTTTCGTTCTCAGTTGTTAAAATACAACAGTCATATTCTCTGGATCTCATTAGATTCTTTATGTTTCGAAAAAATCAAGTTTATGGGAGGAGCAGTATGAACCCTAAAGAATGCTATAATGCCTTATTCGCACAGAAGCTAATCGAAGAATTTGAAAAACGGAATATGGAAGGATTTTATTGCGAGACAAAAGAAGATGCCCTCAAAAAAGTTCTTGAGATGATACCCGTAGATAGTTTTGTTTCTTGCGGAAGTTCCGCTACTCTTGATGAAATTGGTTTGCGGACCGCATTAAAAAATGAAGGATACAACTTTTTAGACCCGAAAGACGCACAA